>CANGQA010000034.1 GCA_947455995.1 Hyphomicrobiales bacterium
CACATCGTCATCGCCGCCACCCATATGACGATAGGCGACCGCCAGCGAGATAAAGGCGCGGCCGGGATGGTCGACCCCGATAAAGGCGGCATTGGCGATGATGTTGAAAGCCTGCTCGCCACGATAATCGGGATGGGCGCGCCAACCGATGTCGGAGAGCAGACAGGCCGCATGGCGAAGACGCCGCTCCTCGATGGTTTCATCCAGACCGCTTGAGGCCCAAAGATCATCCGTCCAATCGCATAATTCCTCGCCGTGCATGGGAGCGCGGGAGCGCAGAACGTTCAATTCACGTGCTGCCGCCATCAAAGGATCAAGCCGGCGATCCTCGCCCTTCAACCGCTCGAATAACAACCCCTCGCGCACACCGAGTGCAGAAATCACCACATCGCTGGGCTTGCCGCGGCGGATAATCTCCTCCATCACCAATGCACCATATTGCAAGAGTGGACGGCGCGCTTCGGACACAGAGCGGATCGAACCGAGGGTATCGGCCTGAACGCGTTCAACCAGCGCAAGCAGATCCAGCGCATCCTGTGCGGAAATGGTATAATGGTGCATGACCTGTAAGGGATAGCCCCGCTGTTTCATGTGCAGCCGCGCCAAAGCCCGCCAGGTACCACCGATTGCATAGAATTTTCGGCCCTTGAGTGTTTTAATTCCTTCGGCCTTGGCCAGCGAATCCTTGACCAGTTTTTCGGTCTTTTTCTTGTTGGTTCCGGCCAGATCCTGCAAGGTGAGCGCGCCAAGCGGCAGGGTCATGCCCTCCCCTAAGCGGTCACCGATCACATCAATCAGTTCCAAAGAGCCGCCACCCATATCACCCACCAAACCATTGGGATTCTGGATGCCGGAAATCACTCCCAAGGCTGACAGTTCCGCCTCGCGCCGCCCTGAAATCAACTGCACTGGACGACGGGTTACCTCTTTGCAGGCTTTCAGAAACTCCTCGCCATTGGATGCATCCCGCGCCGCTGCCGTGGCGATCACGGTCAGATCCTTGATCTGCATGATATCGGATAGCACACGGAACCGTCGCAAAGCCGCCAAAGCCTTGTCCATAGCCTCATCGGCCAGTTTGCCTGTGGTTTTCACCCCGCGTCCCAAGCCGCACAAGGCCTTTTCGTTGAAAATAGCAGATGGGGCGCGGGTCAGCCCTTCATAGGCTACCAGGCGGACGGAGTTGGAGCCAATGTCGATAATGGCGACTGAATCGCCGACTTTCAGACGGCCCTGAGCTTCTTTGATCAAGTCTGTTCAACCTTATTCGGTGTATCCGTTTCGACCTTACACCGATTCTGCTCTGGATTTCTTGCCGCGCAAGCTACGCGGACTAGAACTTTTGAGGGATTTTCCACGGCCCGATAGACTTGGATTGGTCATAAAATAGTGATGCGCATTAAATACACGCTCTCCCTCGGCCACCCCGACCCGTTGGCAGTGTCCATCCTGTCCAATGGTCCAGCTCTGCTGGTTATCAAGCAGATTTGCGATCATGATCTGGTTCAAGACCTGCTCATGAACGGTTGGATTGACAATCGGAGCCATCGCCTCGACGCGCCGATCAAGATTCCGGGACATCAAATCCGCAGAAGCAATATAAACCCTTGCCTCGGGACTGGGCAGACCATGCCCATTGCCAAAGGCGTAGATACGAGAATGTTCGAGAAAACGGCCAACGATTGACTTGACACGGATGTTTTCTGACAGGCCTGGCACACCCGGACGCAAACAGCAGATGCCGCGCACCACCAGATCGATCTGCACACCCGCGTGGCTGGCCTCATAAAGCGCATCAATGACCATTGTATCAACCAGGGCATTGCATTTGAGCCAGATTGCGGCAGGACGGCCCGCACGCGCATGGCTGATTTCCTCGCCGATATGGCTTAAAATCCGCTTTTTAAGAGTCAGTGGCGAGACTGCCATGGCCTCGAGCGCGGCCGGTTCGGCATAGCCGGTGATATAATTAAAAATACGAGACACATCACGCCCAATCGCCGGATCAGCAGTGAAATAGGACAGATCAGTGTAAATACGGGCGGTAATCGGGTGGTAATTGCCGGTTCCGATGTGGCAATAGGTGGTGAGATTGCCACCTTCCCGACGCACCACCATAGACAATTTCGCATGGGTTTTCAGTTCGATAAAACCAAAAACCACCTGCACACCAGCCCGTTCGAGATCGCGTGCCCAACGGATATTGGCCTCTTCGTCAAACCGCGCCTTCAACTCGACCAAAGCCGTGACCGATTTTCCCGCTTCTGCCGCCTCGGTCAATGCTTTCACGATCGGGCTGTCGGATGAGGTCCGATACAATGTCTGCTTGATTGCAATCACATTGGGATCCCGCGCCGCCTGATTCAGGAACTGGACCACCACATCAAACGATTCATAGGGATGGTGGACAATCAAATCTTTCTGGCGGATGGCGGCAAAACAATCCCCCGCATGTTCGCGGATACGCTCGGGATGGCGCGGATTATAAGGCACGAATTTGAGTTCGGGCCGATCAAGCGATACCAGCTGGGACAATTCATCGAGGCCCAACATGCCTTCGATGACAAAAATCTCATCGGGAATCGAACCGATTTCGCCAGCAACAAAATTGCACAAATCCTCCGGCATTGCAGCATCGATCTCGAGGCGGATCACCGACCCCCTGCGCCGTTGTTTGAGCGCGGTCTCGAACAGCCGCACCAAATCCTCGGCCTCTTCTTCAACTTCGATATCGCTATCCCGGATCACCCGAAAAACACCGAAACCGCACACGACATAGCCGGGAAACAGCCTGTTGGTGAACAGCGCCAAGGCCTGCTCGATCGTAATGAAACGTCCCGTCCCGCCCTCGGTCGATGGCATCAGATGGATAAAACGTTCGATCTTGAGCGGAATACGGATCAGGGCATTCAGCTTGCGGCCATCATTGGCGCGTTGCAGTTCCAGAGCCAGTGAGAAACCCAGGTTGGGAATAAAAGGAAACGGATGGGCTGGATCAATGGCCAGAGGCGTCAGAACGGGGAAAATATGTTCAAGAAAATAGGCTTCTAGCCAGGTTTTCTCATCTGCCGTGATGTCGTTCTGGTCAACAATCGAAATGCCTTCGGCACACAGTTCCTCACGGATTTCAAGCCAGCGTTTTTGCTGGTCGGCCACCAAAGCCACCACGCCCTCGCCAATCTGGTGCAACTGTTCAGCGGGTGTGAGGCCATCTTGCGACAGATTGGAGACGCCAGAGCGCAACTGGCCACGTAAACCAGCCACACGCACCATAAAAAATTCATCAAGATTGTTGGCCGAGATCGACAGAAAACGCAGTTGTTCGAGTAACGGATGATGGTGGTTCGATGCCTCCTCCAACACGCGACGGTTAAAACCCAGCCAAGACAATTCTCGGTTGATGAAGCGCTTGGGCGAACCGAATAGAATGCGGTCGAACTCATGCGGGACGGCAGCCGGAACAGGCGATTGCGGTTTGAGCGCAACATCGATCAGTTTTGACTTAACACCTGATTTAGCCTGCATTGTCTGATCTCGTCCCACACTGTAACTGCATATTATGCTTTGATAAAAAATCTGTCGCAAAGCATTATGACATTCGTGAGACAGTATGACGCGATTATCCCTGAAAGGGCAAACCCGGATCGGTTTCAGTGTTACTTTTCCAAAGTTCGCGTGCCAGATTGCGGGTTATCCGCTTTTTACGGGCTAAACTTTCGCTGTTGAGCGCATCGACAAAATCACGCACAGAGGCCACCGAGCGATCGATCCGGGAGCGGATAAAATCCACCACCTGCATGTCGACCACCATTTGCCGCTCGACAAAAAACTTAACCAACAAACCTGCCATGAGCGCATCATCTGGTTCGCTGAGGTCAATACGTGGCGCCAGACGAAGGCGTGACAGCAAGTCCATGGTTTTGATCCCCCAATCACCGGGTGGGGTCCGCGCTGTCAAAAGGACAAAGCATTTTTTTTCGCGGGCAATATTCAGCAAATGGAAAAAAGCAGCCTCATCGGGGACGCCACGGTCAATATCCTCGATTACCACGGCACTATTGGCCAGCAGTTCCGCAGCAGGCCTATGACTGATATCAGTGGAGACAATCGACCAGGCATGTGCGCGCTTGGCCCATATCGAGGCAAGATGGGTCTTGCCCGAACCGGGCGGGCCCAGCAAAAGCATGACTGGATCGGGCCAGTCCGGCCATTGTTCCAGGGTGGCATAGGCCAACTCGTTGGCTTCACCGACCAGAAAATCTTCGCGTTCGTAACGCTCCTCGATAGGTAAAGCGAGTGGTAATTGGCGGCTTTGCTCGCTCACGCGTCTGATCCGTCAGCACCGAGAAAGGCCGCGCTGCTGCGATAAGAGCGCACGGCATGACGGACAAGCACGCCAATGGTGGCGGCAAGCGGAACCGCGATCACCAGCCCGAGAAAGCCGAACATCGACCCAAAGGCAAATAACGAAAACATCAACCAGACGGGATGTAGCCCTACGGCGCCACCGACAATGCGTGGCGACAAGATATTGCCTTCCAACACCTGACCGGAGGTAAACACTGCCAGCACTCCGACAATGGGCAAATAATCGGGCCAGAATTGCACAAGACCGAAACCCAAACCGACGAGCAAACCACCCGCCGAACCCAGAAACGGCACAAAACTCAGAAAGCCTGCAACCGATCCAATCAAAACACCGAAATTCAATCCGACCAAAGCCAGACCCGCCGCATACCACAGCCCGAGAAACAAACAGATCAGGCTTTGTCCGCGCAAGAACCCAGTCAGAGAGCGGTCGATATCACAGACAATTTCATGGACAAGCGGGCGATATGATGGAGGGACCAGATCATCCAGCACCTTTAACATCTGCTTCCAGTCGATCAGCAAATAGATAGCAATGATCGGTGCAAAAACCAGCAAGGATACGAGACCGAATATCGCTCGCCCGCCTGACAAAAGTGACCGCGCCAACGAGGCGAGCCATTCCCCCGCACTACCCATGATGGTGGAGAGATGCCCACTGATATCCTGCAAATCGACCAGCCCGCGCAAACGGTCCGCCAACACGGACTGAACCAGCATCAGGCGAAGTTGTTCAGCAATCGCCGGGGCGCGCGCAGCAAAAGCGAGCGACTGATCAATCAGAAACGGAATGACGACCAGAAAGACCGCGACAATGACCAGCGCCAAGACACCCGTCACCACAGTAGTGGCCATGGCGCGAGACAGGCCGAATTTTTCAAATCGGGACACAACGGGGTCAAGAGCGTAGGCCAGAAAGAAAGCCGCAGCAAAAGGCAGCATGGCATCGCGCAGCAGAGCGATGATCAGGCCAATGGCCAAAGCCACCAGAGCCCAAAACAGCTGGATGCGCGACAGTCCCGATCCGCCCATGTCTGTTTGCCCCCTCAAAACAACCAGCCGTTTCAAAACAACCTGACGCGTCAGAACAAATCTTCGCGCTGGTCAGGGCCCAAATGGCGTAACCACTGCGCGAGATAGGCCAGTGCCGAGGCCAGCGTCAAGCCTGCGACAACCAGAGCGGCAGATCTTTCCCACAAATCCACTGTTGATAATGCCATTCCCAGCCCGTAAGCATGGATGCACAAAATAGCACCAATGAACAAAAGTTGCACAGTGGTATTGATTTTGGAGATCATCAGAGGACGAATGGGCATCGGCTTTTCGAGCACCCAACATAAAATGACCGCTCCGACAATCAACAGATCACGAAATACCACGGTTATCGTCAGCCAGGCAGGGATTTCGCCGATAATCGACAGCGTGATAAAACATGAAACCAGCAGGGTTTTATCAGCAATCGGATCGAGATAGGCACCCAATTCGGTTTTCATATCGAAATGACGGGCAATCAGGCCATCGGCAGCATCGGAAAGACCTGCCAGCATAAAAGCAAAAAATGCCGCCTGCCATTCACGCATGACAATCAGCATGACACTGATCGGCACCAGAAACAGCCGTAAAATGGTGATCAGATTGGGAATCATCGAAAAGGAACCTTCTGATCTGGCGCGGCATCGCCCGCTTTGATAGGAATAAGTCACAGCTAGGTTGTGGGTAGCCCTTGCCAATTGCGTCGCGGAGCTCTACCGCCAATCCATCTGAAGTGCGTATCGATGACGAAAACCGAGGCATTAAGCATGACGCAAGACCCGAAGACCAGCAAGGCTGGAGAATCCCGCAGTTCAGAACAGGGTCTGACCTATGCCGAAGCCGGTGTCGATATTGACGCAGGCAATGCGCTGGTCGACGCCATCAAGCCGATGGTGCGCGCAACCAGGCGGGCTGGTGCGGATGCTGAAATCGGCGGCTTCGGCGGCTTGTTCGATCTAAAAGCCGCAGGCTTCAAAGACCCGATCCTTGTGGCTGCCAATGACGGTGTCGGCACCAAGCTCAAAATCGCCATCGACACCGACAGGCATGACACAATCGGCATCGATCTGGTCGCCATGTGCGTCAACGATATCATTGTGCAAGGTGCTGAACCTCTGTTTTTTCTCGATTATTTTGCTACGGGCAAATTGGCCCCCGATGTCGGCGCCAAGATTGTCAAAGGGATTGCCGAAGGGTGTCTGCAATCGGGTTGTGCTCTGATCGGTGGGGAAACGGCCGAAATGCCGGGCCTTTATGGCAAGGGTGACTATGATCTGGCAGGCTTTGCCGTCGGTGCCGCCGAACGAGGCACTTTGTTGCCGCGCTCCGATGTGAGCGCAGGCGATGTCATGATTGGCCTGCCCTCCTCCGGTGTTCATTCCAACGGCTATTCACTGGTGCGCCGTATTGTGGAAATGACAGGCCTGGGCTGGCACGATATAGCCCCCTTTGCTCCCCATCAATCGCTGGGCGAAGCCTTACTGACACCCACCAAAATCTATGTGAAAGCCCTTTTGTCAGTCATCAGGCAGACCCAGGCGATCAAAGCGCTGGCCCATATAACCGGTGGTGGTTTTATCGATAATATTCCGCGTGTGCTGCCAGATGGTTTGGGTGTCCAAATCACGCTCGAGTCCATACCCGTACTCCCTGTATTTTCATGGTTGGCTCGTGAGGGCGGAGTTGTCGAATTTGAAATGCTCAGAACCTTCAACTGCGGCATTGGCATGGTGGTCGTGACAAGCCAAACAGATTGTGACCGCGTGATGGACAGTCTGCGTGAGGCCGGGGAAAAACCGGTGATGTTAGGCCAGATCATCCCTTATTCGGGGCAAGGCGAACGGGTGCAAACAACAGGTATGTTGGCAATCTAACCCATCGGAGTTGCGATAATGACCACCCTACCACATCGCCGAAAAGTGGCCGTTCTCATATCCGGTCGGGGCTCTAATATGCAAGCGCTTGTGGCTGCAGCCAGCGATCCGGCTTATCCGGTCGAAATCATTCTGGTGATCTCGAACAAGCCCAATGCTGCCGGTCTCATATTTGCCAGCCAGCATAAGATTGCCACCACTGTCATCGACCATCGCACCTTTGATGGCCGTCAGGACTTTGAAGCGGCACTCGATGCTGCCCTTGTCCGCCACGGTGTTGAACTGGTCTGTCTGGCCGGGTTCATGCGGGTTCTGACCGAATGGTTCATTAACCGCTGGAGTGGTCGGCTCATTAACATCCATCCCGCCCTGCTGCCCTCTTTCAAGGGCCTCAATACCCATGAGCGCGCCCTGGCTGAAGGCGTCAAGATACATGGCTGCACGGTTCATCACGTCGTCCCCGATGTCGATGCCGGTCCGATCATCGCACAGGCTGCTGTTCCGGTCCTTGATGATGATACGGCTGAGAGTTTGGGTGCGCGGGTGCTGGAGGCAGAACATCAACTCTATCCGATGGCGTTGGCGTTACTGGTCAGCGGACAAACGCTGAAAAAAGCCAATGCCAGCCATTCTGCGGACCAGCCGATGCTGATCGTGCCCGATGGCGCCTGAATGGCGTGGTTAACCTTTTGTAAATGCAAATACAGTGGGATCATCTGCAAGGCTTGTCCTTGAATGATCAGAGGGTTATAAACCGCCCATCCGATTTCAACATAAGACAGGATCAGTCATGGCAACCCAACGCACACTCTCTATCATCAAACCAGATGCTACCGAACGCAACTTGACGGGCGCGGTGAATGCCGTGATCGAAAAGGCCGGCCTGCGCATCATTGCCCAAAAGCGCCTGTGGCTGAGCCGCGCTGATGCCAGCGCATTCTATGCTGTGCATAAAGATCGCCCTTTCTTTGGCGAACTGGTTGACTTCATGACCTCTGGTCCGGTTGTCGTTCAGGTTCTCGAAGGCGAGAACGCCATTGCTCGTTATCGCGATGTCATGGGCGCAACGAACCCTGCCAATGCGGCAGAAGGTACTGTCCGCAAGCTGTTCGCCAAGTCGATCGGTGAAAACTCGGTCCATGGTTCGGATGCAGAAGATACCGCTGCCGGCGAAATCAAGCACTTCTTTTCCGAGATGGAAATCGTCGGCTAATTGTGCCGATAGAACAACCACAATTCAGGCGGCACTGCGGTGCCGCCTTTTTTATGCGCACCTGCCTGCTCGCTGCCCCTCGACAGGTTTGGTGATTGCTTTCATAATTATCCCCATGAACTTGCCCTTCCCGACACACACAACCCGTGTTCAAAAATCTGGTCGCCCATCATCCGGCCGCCACGCCTCATGCTGCCCGCATGATTGCCCTTCCGCTTGCGCGCTGGAGGTTGAGGTGCTGGAGAACAACACGATCGGCCGCATCTATGGCTCGCAAGAGCAAACTTATACCGCAGGTGTTATTTGCGCAAAGGTTGCCCGCTATGCCGAACGCATCCATCATCCTGACCGGCTGCTGCATCCATTGCGGCGTATCGGCCCGAAAGGGGCCGGACAATGGCAACGCATCTCGTGGGACGAGGCCCTTGATCTGACCGTGAATGCCATGGTGGAGGCAGAAGATCGGTTCGGTTCTGAAAGCGTCTGGCCTTATTATTACGCCGGCACTATGGGGCTGGTAATGCGTGACGGCATCAACAGACTGCGTCACGAAATGCGCTATTCGGGTTTTTATTCCACCATCTGCATTGCCTTGGCGTGGCCCGGCTATCTTGCAGGCACTGGCAGGCTAGCGGGACCCGATCCGCGTGAAATGGCGCTGTCGGATTGTGTGGTGATCTGGGGGACCAATGCAGTGGCTACCCAGGTCAATGTCATGACCCATGCCGTCCGTGCCCGCAAGGAGCGTGGGGCCAAGATCGTTGTTATTGACATCTACCACAACGCCACCATGCAACAGGCCGATCTGGCGCTCTGTCTGCGTCCCGGCACCGATGGTGCCTTGGCCTGTGCTGTGATGCACATCCTGTTTCGGGACAATCTGGCCGATCGCGTCTATCTCGATCAATTTTCAGATTGCCCGGAAGAACTCGAAGCACATCTGCAAACACGCACACCGGAATGGGCTAGCGCGATCACCGGATTGAGCGTCGAGGAGATCGAAGCCTTTGCGCAACTGGTGGGGAAAACCAAACGCACCTATTTCCGGCTCGGCTACGGTTTTTCAAGGCAACGCAACGGCACGGCCTCCATGCATGCCGCCAGTTGCATCGCTACAGTGCTGGGTGCATGGCAATATGAAGGCGGCGGGGCGTTCCACAATAATGGAGCAATTTTCCACTGGAACAAACAACTGATCGAGGGGCTGGATCTGGTTGATCCGTCAATCCGCCGGCTCGACCAATCGCAAATCGGCCGCGTTCTCACCCATGATCAAGTGGCCCTGCAAGGCGGCCCTCCAGTCAAAATACTGCTAATCCAGAACACCAATCCCGTCTCGGTGGCGCCTGAGCAATCCCTGGTCAAACAAGGCTTTGCACGCGAGGACCTGTTTACGGTGGTGCATGAACAATTCATGACCGATACCGCGCAAATGGCTGATCTGGTACTCCCGGCCACCATGTTCATGGAGCATGACGACATCTATTCGGGTGGAGGCCACCAACATATCACCCTTGGACCCAAGCTGATCGACCCACCCGGGGAATGCTGGTCCAACCACCAGTTGATTACTGCACTTGCCCAACGGTTGGGAGCCAAGCACGAGGGCTTTTCATTGAGCCCACGCGACTTGATCGACCGGACATTGCAAGCTTCCGGCTGGGGTACCCTGGCAGAGATTGAGACCAAAAAATTCATTGATTGCCAACCCGATTTTGCGACAGCCCATTACCGCGACGGCTTTGCATGGCCCGATAGAAAATTCCGGTTCAAACCCGATTGGGCCACAGTGCCCTTTGCCAATAATGGCCCGATGGGACCATTCGATGGTCTGCCCGTCCTGCCTGATTATTGGGCTGTAAATGAGGCTGCAACCGAGGCCTATCCGTTCAAGCTCGCAACCAGTCCGGCGCGGCAATATCTGAATTCCAGCTTTACCGAAACCAAAACATCGCGCTCGAAGGAGATCAGACCCACTGTACTGATCCATCCGTCCGATGCGGAGCGTTTGGGTATCGAGGATGGCTGTGAGGTCGAATTAAGCAATGCACGTGGTGCGGTGCGTCTGCATGCCAAAATGTTCCGTGGCGTGTTACCGGGTGTGCTGATTGCCGAATCAATCTGGCCCAACTCCTCCTATCCGGACGGGCATGGCATCAATACGCTGACGGGAGCCGATCAGGCGGCCCCCTTTGGCGGTGCGGCCTTCCATGACATCCATGCGGCTATTCGGAGATATCCTGCCTAAAGCGCAATAATGTCTTGCACGTGATTGACCTGAGGCGCCTGACGTTGCACTTATTCGGCAATAGTTGATCTTATAACCGGAGTAGAACAATGATCACTGGAATGCGCGTCGCGGGCCTCGTGCTGATGCTAGCTGTTGCAGGCTGTAACACTGTAACCGAACCCGATCCATCGGCCAAAACGATGAGCCGGGATGAATTGCGCAATACGACCAAAGAATTCTGCATGCGCCGTGTCACCAAGGAAAACAGTCTCAGCATTGATGCAGCCGAAAAAGGGTGCGGCTGTTACGCATCACGCACCATCAGCAGCATGAATAAGGCCGAATTCGCTGCCTTCCGCGATCAGGGATATTTCAATGATTCTGCCCGTGAGAAGGCTTTAAGCAGTCTGGATATTTGTCGCGTTCCGCGCCCGTAACCTGTTGGCACCTGTTATGTCGAGCCTGTGGAGCCAAACGGCCCCGCAGGCTTTTGTTGTTCAGCCTTTGCTGAGCTTAAGCGCGGCACGCAAGGCGAAATAGGTCAGGACACCATCAGCACCTGCCCGTTTGAACGCTGTCAGGCTTTCCATCATTGCCTTGTCACCGTCGATCCAGCCATTTTGGGCAGCAGCCTCAATCATCGCATATTCACCCGATACCTGATACGCGAATGTAGGGCGGGCGAAGGTATCCTTCACTCTTCTGATGATATCGAGATAGGGCATGCCTGGCTTGACCATCACCATATCTGCACCCTGTTCGAGATCTAGGCTAACCTCATAGAGCGCCTCATCGGAATTGTGCGGATCCATTTGATAGGTCCGCTTGTCGCCTTGCAACGTTGTGTTGGAGCCAACCGCCTCGCGGAACGGACCATAAAAAGCAGATGCATATTTGGCAGCATAGGCCATGATCTGCACATCCTCGAAACCCGCCTGATCCAGACCGGCCCGAATGGCCTCGATTCGTCCGTCCATCATGTCGGAAGGTGCGATAATATCACAACCTGCTTCCGCCTGAAGCACAGCCTGACGCACCAGCACAGAGACTGTGGCGTCGTTCAGGATCACGCCGTTTTCAAGCAAGCCGTCGTGCCCATGGCTCGTGTAGGGATCGAGTGCGACATCTGTCAGAATACCAATCTGTGGCACGGCTTTTTTGACGGCCCGACACACCTGACAAACCAGATTATGGCCATTGAGCGCTTCACTGCCCTGCTCATTGCGTAAATCGGGGTTTGTATAGGGAAACAGAGCGATCACCGGAATGCCGGCATCGGCTGCAACGCGGGCGGCTTTAACAACCTCGTCGACCGATAGGCGTGACACACCCGGCATGCTGGCAATCGGTTCGACCACACTGGTGCCCTCACGCACAAATAACGGCCAGATCAGATCGTCCACCGTCAAACTTGTTTCACGCACCAACCGGCGCGCCCAATCAGCCCTGCGGTTGCGGCGCGGGCGATGAACCAGATCAAGTTTCGATGACAACCCATTGGAATCGTATGAAGAAGAACCGGACATGAGACCCTCTGAATTCCTTAAAGAAAACATATTCTATGACTTTATCACCAACGGACCCCCTGCGAAAGCCGAGTGGACCAAGCACGGCCACTCGTGTCATCGTGATAATCGACACGTGTTCAATCACCCAACGAGAACGATCCGCATGGAAACGCCAGATATCATTTGCGAGAAGCGTGGGGCAGCCGGGCTGATCCACCTTAACCGCCCAAAAGCCCTCAATGCCCTGACCTTGCCGATGGTGCATGCCATCGCCCAAGCTCTGGATGAATGGGAGAACGATCCCGATATTACCTGCATCGTGCTGGATGCCGAAGGTGAGAAGGCTTTTTGTGCAGGCGGGGACATCCGCTCCATCATCGAGCTCGGCAAACAGGGTCGCAAAGATATTGCCGTGCGGTTCTGGGCCGATGAATATCGTCTGAACACCCGCATCAAATTCTATCCTAAACCCTATCTTTCTCTGATCGACGGCATTGTGATGGGCGGCGGTGTCGGCATTTCGTTGCATGGCACACACCGTATTGCCGGGGACCGTTGGTCCTTTGCGATGCCCGAAGTCGGGATCGGCCTTTTTCCCGATGTCGGCGGCAGCTATGCCCTTCCTCGATTGCCCGGCGAAACTGGCATGTGGATCGCACTGACCGGGACTCGCATCAACCGTGCCGATGCGCTCGCTCTGGGATTGGCAACCCATGGCGTTGCAACCGAGAATTTTGCAGCCCTCAAAGCGGCTCTGATAGCGGGCGAAGAGATTGAAACCGTTCTTGCCCGGTTCACACTCCCCCCTCCCACTGCAGCCGTTTCACAGCATATACCTGTGATCGACGCATGCTTTGCCGGCAAATCGGTGCTGGACATCCTCGCGCTTCTGGAGGAACAAGCCACACATTCGGACTTTGCCGCCCAAACTGTGCAAACAATCCGCAGCAAATCTCCCACCAGCCTCGCCATTACCTTCCAGCAATTGCGCTTGGGAGCGGCACTGACCTTCAGAGAAGCAATGAAAATGGAATTCCGTATCGTTTCGCGGGTGCTTGATGGTGTCGATTTCTACGAAGGCGTGCGCGCCGCTGTGATCGACAAAGACCAAACCCCTCAATGGAATCCAGCCACACTTGAAGCCCTGGATATCGAAGGGATAGAAGCCTACTTCGCACCACTCCATCACGAGCTGGAATTGCCGCATTCGGTCTGAAAATCGGATCAACGCGCCGCTTGGGTCTGGTTGAGGTAATGACTGGCCAGATGTCCGGCCTGTTCGACCGTGTCAACACGCTCCACCAAAGGTGCGCTGATCTGTTGGGTCGCCAAAACAGCCGCCACATCATCACGCAACGAAGCGAGGATAATCATCGTACCGCTTTGATGCAGACGTTCGATCACCGCATGCAGGGCATGAGCAGCCGAACCGTCACAAAACGGCACTGCGCTGAAATCGATCACCAGAATTTGCGGCCTGATCCCGATCTGCTCAAGCACGCTGGCAACATCGGCGGCTGAACCGAAAAAGAATGAGCCTGTCAGCCGAGCATAGGCAACCCTGTCATCTGCTTGCAAACTCTGCGGCAGATCGACTTCATGCTGCGGGCCATGTTTCGCCTCAACAGCCATCAGATGTGCCATTTTGCGAATGAAAAACAGCGAGCCAAGCACGACACCAACCAGAATTCCTTCGGTTAGATCACGGAAAATCGTTAATCCGAAGGTCGACAGCACCACCAGCGAATCCTCGCGAGAATGGCGCAAAATCGAGGCAAATTCTTTCTTCTCGGCCATATTCCATGACACAACCGCCAGCACCGCCGCCAGTGCCGCCAAAGGAATATAGGAGGCCAGAGGAGCCGCCACCAGCATCAAGACCAGCAGGACAACAGCATGGATCATGCCGGCTACAGGAGAGGTGCCGCCCGCCCTGACATTGGTGGCCGTGCGCGCAATGGTGCCTGTGACACAAATGCCGCCAAACAAGGCTGAGCCAATATTTCCAACGCCTTGCGCAACCAATTCCATATTGGAACGATGCCTGCGCCCGGTCATACTGTCGGCGACCACAGCAGATAAAAGACTTTCAATGCTCCCTAACAATGTAAAGGCCACCGCATCGGGCAAAACCGCCATCACCTTGTCGTAAGCCAGATCTGGAAGATGGGGAGCAGGCAATAGATTGGGAATACCGCCAAATTTTGAACCGATCGTATCAATATTCAAACCCAGTTTCGACATGAGAACGGCGACAAAGCCTGATACGACGATCGTAATCAGCAAACCTGGCCAATGGGGCCGGTATTTGCGGCACCATAAAATCAAACAGATCGACATGACGCTGACCAGGACAGCCGCCGGATTGATGGACCCAAATGCTGCGGCCATCGCTTTGAATTTGGGGATCAACGCACCCGGTTCACGACCGGCCAGTTGCAGGCCGAACAGATCAACCAGCTGGCTGGAGAAAATGATCACCGCAATCCCGGAGGTAAACCCGACAGTGACCGGATGCGGTATATATTTGATAATCGCACCAAGTCTTAAAAACCCGAGCGCAAGCATCATCACACCCGACAACAGAACCGCCAGCATCAGGCCGTCAATGCCGTGCCTCTCGATTGTCACGGACACCAGCACAATAAATGCACCCGCCGGACCACCAATCTGGTAACGAGACCCCCCTAACAGGGAAATCAGAAATCCACCAACAACCGCCGTAAAAAGCCCGCGATCCGGCGTGGTGCCCGATGCTTTGGCAATGGCCATCGATAGAGGCAAAGCCACCATCGCAACCGTAATGCCAGCCACCAGATCGAGCTTGAAACGACCGAGATTATACCCTTCTCGAAGAACGGTAACGAATTTGGGTTCCATTTTCTCGTGTTGGGCAACAGGCTCGGGCGCGGATATATCTGATTGCGGTTTAGCGAATGCGGTCATATCGGTCACAATCTCTCATGCTATGAAAATCTGGCAGCCAGTAGCCATGCTTTTATAACTTCAGAAGGCACCATGACCGATAAATATGAAATTGCCGACCCATACTTGTGTGTAAGGCGTGATTAATCCTTCAACCCATTCACGTTTCGCTGCAAGACTTGTGCGTAACCTTCATGAAAATCGAGCCAATGATTGCGGCGCAGAGTGAAGATGTGCTGAAGTCCGCACATGATAATCTCGTCACATGAGGGGGATAGTATGGAGGCCGACGAGACCTCAAGCGTGGCCGTTGACAGCGTAAAACAATCCCAAATGCTCGCCACAATCGAGGCCGGGTTGGCTGCTGATCATGCCCAAAACAGCGGCCTGCTGGTGGAGATGAAGGGGATAACCAAACGGTTCGGCTCCTTTACCGCCAATGACAACATCAATATCGGTGTCGAGCGCGGCCAGATCCACGCGCTATTGGGCGAAAACGGCGCGGGCAAATCCACCTTGATGAAAATCCTGAACGGCTTACTGCGTCCCGATGAGGGAGAGATTTTCTGGAAGGGCGAAACGGTGCAGTTCGCAAGCCCGCAAGATGCCGCAAAGCTTGGCATCAGCATGGTATTCCAGCATTTCTCCTTGTTTGAAAATCTGAGCGTTCTGGAAAATATTGCTGTCGCCTTACCCGGCTCGATCCGCCAGAACGGTTTCAATCTTCGCCGTCTGTCGAGGCGCATCGAAGAGGTAGGAGAGGCTTACGGGCTGACTTTGTCACCCCAACGACCGGTATACAGCCTCTCGGCGGGTGAGCGGCAACGCATCGAAATTATCCGTGCTTTGCTGCGTGAACCCAAATTGCTGGTTCTGGACGAACCAACCTCTGTATTGACCCCGCAAGAGGCAGATTCTTTGTTTGTCACATTGGAGCAGCTCGCCCAAAAGGGGTGTGGCCTGCTCTACATTTCCCACAAACTCGATGAAGTACAAAGGCTTTGCAGCAAGGCAACGATTTTGCGCGGCGGCAAGTTGGTGGGGGAATGTGACCCTCGTAGCGAAGATGTGCGCTCTTTGGCTGCCATGATGGTGGGGACACATGTGCCTGAGGTGCGTAGCCAAGCTTTACACAAGATCGGAGATATCCGTCTGGAGGTCGAGGGCCTGACCCTGCCCGCCCCTGACATCCACGCAAAAAGCCTCAAACACATCATGCTCTCGGTGCATGGCGGCGAGGTTTTGGGTATTGCCGGAATTGCGGGAAACGGCCAAAGCGAGCTGTTTTCTGCTTTGTCGGGCGAAACGCTGTCCCCGCAAGCCCGGACGATCCTGATCGACACAATGCCGGTCGGCCAACTCGACATTGAATCCCGACGCGCTTTGGGTGCCGCCTTTATTCCAGAACAACGCTTGGGACACGGTGCGGTCCCGAATATGGCACTGTCTGACAATATGGTGTTGTCGCGCCATGGCACTGATCGGCTCGATCGTTTCGGCATGGTCAATGTCAGGCGAGCCAAACGCCTCTCCGACGAGGTGGTCAGCAAATTCGATGTCCGCTTTTCCGGAAAGAATCCGGTGGCAAGCAGTTTGTCCGGCGGCAATTTACAGAAATTCGTTGTTGGCCGGGAAATTCTTGCCCGTCCCGGCGTCCTGGTTGTCGATCAGCCAACTTGGGGTGTGGATGCGGGTGCAGCAGTCGCTATCCGGCAGGCACTGGTCAATATGGCCGCGCAAGGCGCCGCCGTCCTTGTCATCTCGCAGGATTTGGATGAATTGTTCTCGATCTCGGACCGGATCGCCGTTCTGCATGAAGGCGCTCTGTCTGCCCCACTCGCGACAGGACAGGTAACACGTGAGACCATCGGCCTGATGATGGCTGGCAGCGAGGTCGATGATGCGGCTTGAACTGGTTCCCCGCGCCCGGGTTTGGCCGATAGCCCGCGCTTTATCGCCTCTGGTTGCCATCATATTTGCCGGATTGATGGCAGCGCTTGTGATTGCCATGATGGGCCGCTCGCCGCTGGCGGCTTTCGATATCTACATCCGCGAGCCGTTGGGTGATAGCTGGGCCTTGCAGGAAATGGGGATCAAGATGATCCCGCTGACGCTGATTGCCACCGGATTGGTCTATTGCTTTCGGGCTAATTTATGGAACATCGGCGCCGAAGGCCAATATACCATGGGTGCTATTGTCGGTGCCATTCTGCCGCTGGCCACACAAGGCATGGAACTTGGACGCTGGGTGTTGGTGATCGCCCTGATTATGGGAATCATCGGTGGTGCCCTGTATGCGCTGATCCCGTCTTATTTGCGGGTGCGTTTGGGAGTGAGCGAAATTCTCTCAAGCCTGATGTTGGTCTACATCGCGCAATTGCTGCTCGATTATCTGGTTCGCGGTCCGTGGCGCGATCCCAAAGGCTTCAATTTTCCGCAATCCGTGATGTTTGATCCCGGAAGCACACTGCCAATTCTTTTCGAGGATGGGCGGTTGCATGCGGGTCTCATTCTCGCAGCAATCGTGGTATTGGCCAGTACGGTTGTGCTGGGCTGGTCACTGTTCGGCTATGCAATCAAAGTGATTGGCTCGTCGCCCAAGGCGGCAGGCTTTTCAGGTTTTTCAAGTGCAACAATCAGCCTGACAGTGTTTGCAATTTCGGGCGGACTGGCTGGCTTGGCCGGCATTGTCGAGGTGAGTGGTCAGATCGGGCAACTCAAACCCTCCATTTCGGCAGGCTACGGATTTACGGCTATTACAGTCGCCTTTTTGGGGCGGCTCCATCCTTTGGGTGTTGTGTTCGGGGCCTTTGTTGTGTCTTTGACAGCCATCGGCGGCGAAAATGCCCAAATCATGATGAAACTGCCACTCGACATGACCACATGCTTCCAGGGCTTGCTGCTGTTGAGCGTTCTGGCAGCGGATGCACTCACATCCTCCTCCATTCGCGTGGTCCGCACGCCCAAAAAGGAGGCGTGATCCATGGATATGACCCAGGCTGTCATTCTGACCATCATCACTGCCGCAACCCCGTTACTGCTCGCAGCCCTTGGCGAATTGATCGTCGAGCGCGCAGGCGTTCTGAACCTTGGTCTGGAAGGCATGATGGCCACAGGGGCAGCTTGCGGCTTTGCCGCTGCCACGTTGAGTGATTCAGCCGGCTTGGGCGTCTGTGCCGCCATGTTGGCAGCGATGCTGCTGGCAAGCCTGTTCGGTTTTGTTACCCTGACACTGGGCGCCAATCAGGTCGCCTCCGGCCTCGCTCTAACCATTGTGGGGTTGGGACTGTCAGGCCTGATCGGCGCCGGCTTTGTCGGGACAAGCCGCACAGCTGTGCCGGGCCTCTCAATCGAAGGGCTCTCGGATTTGCCCGGTTTTGGTAAAATCGTGTTCGGGCAAGATCCGTTTGTCTATGCGGCTTTGGTGCTGACCTTGTTATCCATTGTGTTCTTACGCTGGACACGGGCCGGATTGATGTTGCGATCGGTCGGAGAAAATCAGGCATCTGCCCATGCTATCGGTTTGCCCGTTCTGAGAATCCGTTTTCGGGCTGTCTTGTTTGGAGGCGCCTGTGCGGGGTTGGCTGGAGCCTATCTGTCTCTGGTCTACACACCGTTCTGGTCGCCCGGCATGACAGCAGGGCGCGGCTGGATTTCGCTGGCGCTGGTTGTCTTTGCGTCGTGGTTTCCACTGCGGCTTTTGTTCGGTGCCATTTTGTTCGGTGGGGCAACGGTCTTGCAATTACATGCGCAAGCGGCTTCACTGGGCCTTCCATCTCAATTGCTGAGCGCACTACCCTATCTTGCGACTTTATTGGCACTTGTGCTGATGTCACTTGGACGGCGGGGAGGATCGGCAGCACCAGGATCACTCGGCCAAAGTTTTGTGCCTGATCGATAAAACGACTTAGCGGACGGACCGGTTAGGGCACTGGTTCATCAACAGACCACGGATATCACGCCCAAAGGAGACGAGAATGAAACAGATGATGAAATGGTTGGGAGCAGCAACACTGGCACTCGGCCTTACCGCCAGCGCTGGAGCGCAGGAAAAGCTGAAGGTTGGCTTTGTCTATGTCGGCCCCGTTGGAGATTTCGGCTATAGCTACCAGCACAATCAGGGACGTTTGGCAGTCGAAAAGGCTTTGGGCGATAAAGTCACCACCACATTCCTGGAAAATGTACCCGAGCCCGATTCAGATCGCTCGATCGAACAGTTGGTGCGTACCGGCCACAAGCTTATTTTTACCACCTCATTCGGCTATATGGAACCAACCCTGAAAGTGGCAGCCAAATACCCCAATGTTCATTTTGAACATGCCACCGGCTACAAGCGCGCCGCCAATGTCGCGACCTACTCGGCCCGGTTCCATGAAGGGCGTTATGTGCAAGGTGTGATTGCCGGAAAGCTGACAAAATCAAATATTCTGGGCTATGTCGCCTCCTTCCCGATCCCCGAAGTGGTCTCCGGAATCAATGCCTTCATGCTCGGCGCGCAAAGTGTCAATCCGGCTGTGAAGGTCAAGATCGTCTGGGCTAATACGTGGTTCGACCCCGGCAAAGAAGCCGATGCAGCCAAAGCCTTGCTGGCACAGGGTGCCGACATCATCACCCAGCACACCGATAGCCCTGCCCCGTTGCAGCAGGCTGAAGCCGCTGGCAAACTGGCGTTCGGGCAGGCATCGGACATGATCCGCTTCGCTCCGAAGAACACGCTGACTTCGATTGTCGACAACTGGGACGATTATTACATCGCCCGCGTCAAAGCCCAGTTGGATGGCAGCTGGAAATCCATCGACACATGGGACGGCATGTCCAAGAATATGGTCAATATGGCGCCTTACACCAACATGCCGGATGATGTGAAAAAGTTGGCAATGGAGACGGAAGCCGCCATCAAGTCCGGCAAGCTCGACGCTTTCAAATGCCCTGTCTATGGCCAGGACGGCAAGCAGATCGAGTGCAAGGGCAAGGGCGCCTTGTCAGACGAGCAGGTGCTCGGCATGAACTACTACATCAAAGGCATAGACGACACTTTGCCAAAATAAGCTGATGATTGAACATCATAAACGATCTAACGGGGTGGCCAATGCCGCCCCGTTCTCATTTGGACACGCGATTGGGTTCCCCACAAGCGATATGGGATCTGCTCTTGCCCTGAATCGGTGCATTCGCTAGTGGTTTGAATTCTTCCAACAGACAAATCTTATCAGGCCCTATATTGGCTTGGGAGTTTTTGTTCACTGTTTGAGCCAGAGTGAGGATTGAATGGGCAAGCCCGTCGAACCGCCATCAGGGGATGGTGTGACCAGTGTGAATTTGCGTGAGGCGCTCGAAGAGCGTTACCTCGCTTATGCGCTGTCGACGATCATGCATCGCGCTTTGCCCGATGCACGCGATGGTTTGAAGCCCGTGCATCGCCGCTTGCTCTATGCCATGCGGCTCCTGAAGCTCGATCCGGGTGCAGCCTTCAAAAAATGCGCCCGTGTGGTCGGTGATGTGATCGGTAAATACCATCCGCACGGCGACCAGTCGGTTTATGATGCCTTGGTCCGTTTGGCCCAGGACTTCGCACAGCGTTATCCGCTGGTCGATGGACAGGGCAATTTCGGCAATATCGACGGCGATAACGCCGCAGCGATGCGTTACACAGAAGCGCGCCTGACCGAAGTCGCCCGTCTTATTCTCGAAGGACTGGATGAGGACTCTGTCGATTTCCGCGAAACCTATGATGGCTCGGAAGAAGAGCCCATGGTGCTTCCCGCTGCCTTTCCAAACCTGCTGGCCAATGGCTCCCAGGGCATTGCTGTGGGAATGGCAACATCGATACCACCCCATAATGCCGCCGAATTATGTGATGCTGCGCTGTATCTGATCGGCCATCCGCAGGCCACCTCCGATCAATTGTTGAATTTTGTACCCGGTCCCGATTTCCCCACTGGCGGGGTTATTGTTGAAAGCCGCGAGAGTATTGCTGAAACCTACCGCACTGGACGCGGCGGCTTCCGCGTTCGCGCGCGCTGGCACAAAGAAGAGTTGCCACGCGGCGGCTGGATCATCGTTGTCACTGAAATTCCCTATCTTGTGCCGAAATCACGGCTCATCGAAAAAATTGCCGAATTGGTCAATGATAAAAAATTGCCGTTTCTGGCCGATATCCGTGATGAATCAGCCGAAGATGTCCGCGTTGTGTTTGAGCCGCGCGCCCGCACGATTGATCCGGTCCTGCTGATGGAATCGCTTTTCAAGCTCACCGAGCTGGAAAGCCGTATTTCCATGAATATGAATGTTTTGACGGCGGGTCTGGTGCCCAAGGTGCTGAGTCTGCCGGAAGCTTTGCGTGAATGGCTCGACCACCGCCGCGTGGTCCTGCAAAGGCGTTCGCAAAACCGTCTGAACCAAATCGAGCGCCGACTTGAAATCGTCAGAGGTTTGTTGATCGTTTACCTCGATCTTGACCGCGTCATCAAAATTATCCGTGAGGAGGACGAGGCCAAACAAGCGCTGATCAGGGCTTTCACGCTGACTGACAATCAGGCCGAAGCAATTCTGAACACGCGTTTGCGCTCGCTGCGCCGCCTGGAAGAAATGGAGCTGAAAAAGGAGCTCGCCGATCTGATTGACGAAAAAGCCAAGCTGGACGCGCTTCTTGCCGACGAAAAGGCCCAGTGGAAGAGCATTACGGCACAAATTCGTGATGTGAAAAAAACATTTTCTCAAGAAACAAAAATCGGTCGCCGCCGTTCCACCTTCGACACACCGCCCGAAACAGCCGATATCGATCTGACCGAGGCAATGGTCGAGCGCGAACCTCTGACTGTTGTTGTTACAGAAAAGGGCTGGATCCGCGCCCTCAAGGGGCATCAACAGGATTTGTCGGGTCTGCAATTCAAAGGCGATGACGGGCTGAAATTTTCGTTCTTTACCGAGACAACAGCCAAATTGCTGATGATGATGACCGATGGCAAAGTGTTTACGCTGGATGCATCGAAACTACCTGGCGGTCGCGGGTTTGGTGATCCGATCCGGCTGATGGTCGATCTGGATGAAGGCGCGGATATTATCAAAGTATGGCCTCACAAACCGGGCAGTAGATTGCTGGTCTCCTCGTCGATCGGTCGTGGTTTTGTGATCGGATCGGATGAGATGATCGCCAATACCCGCAAAGGCCGTCAGGTCCTTAATGTCGACACGGGCGAAGTCACTAGATTGGTGGTGCCTGTCGAGGGAGATCATGTCGCAACCATTGGCGAAAACCGCAAATTGCTGGTATTCCCTGTAGCCCAAATCCCGGAAATGGGTCGGGGCAAAGGCGTGCGTCTTCAAAAATACAAGGATGGCGGCATTGTTGATGCCAAAACATTCAATCTTGCCGACGGGCTGACATGGCTCGATACATCCAGCCGTACCTGGACCGTCACTGAGGCCGATTTGCGCGAATGGATCGGCAATCGCGCCGAAGCAGGACGCCTGCCGCCTAAAGGCTTCCCCAAATCCAGCCGTTTTTCGGGATAAACAGGACGGTCGAACCGTCCTTTTGCTTCAGTCTATCCTTACCCAGCCATCCATGGTCAGGTGTTCCTGAGGACGAAAACGGCCCTTATAGGCCATTTTGGGCGATCCATCGACCCAATATCCCAGATAGACATAGGGCAAGCCCATGTTTCGGGCGCGGATGAAATGGTCGAGTATCATCAGCGTGCCCAGGCTTCGGCTGGTCTGGTCGACATCATAGAACGAATAGACCATCGACAAGCCATCCTCCAGCACATCGGTCAGCGCAAGCGCAAGCAGATCGCCCGTCCCTGCTCCGGTCAAGCCGGTATCAGGGCCACGCGTGCGATATTCGACAATGTGGGTGTCGACGTGGCTGTCTTCGATCATCATGGAATAATCAAGCACATTCATATCCGACATGCCGCCATCGGCGTGGCGTGAATCCAGATAATAGCGGAACAGGCTATATTGTTCTGTCGTCGGGATATTGTCTTTCCATTGCCCGATCAGGTCACTATTTTGAGCCCAGACTTTCCGCATTGTGCGCGACAGACGAAGGTCGTCAACCGGCACCCGAATGGACACGCAGGCCTTGCAGCCGTCACAGGCCGGACGATAGGCTATGGTTTGCGAGCGGCGAAACCCGCTCTGGCTCAAGGCATTGTTCATTTCATAGGCACGCCGCCCGATCAGATGGGTAAAGACCTTGCGCTCGATCCTGTCCGGCAGATAGGGGCACGGCGTTGGCGCAGTCAGATAGAATTGCGGGGCATCACGCGCTTGTGTTGTCACCGACCCATCCCGTCTTTCTCAAAATTTCAACCCATTCGGCGAACAAGAATAACACCCGTCAACAAATCATGCGCCATGCGGCGGTCTGATCGAAACAGTCCGATCAGTAAAATCATTGGGGTCAGGAATGTGCAACTGAGATAAAACAGCAAAGCATGGCAAGCAGCAGTCACAAAGGACACGCGCGAGCCATCCATATTGCGGACTTCGACACCGGCAATCCGCATGCCCCATGTCGCCGCGCGCGAACCCGAAAGGGTGAAGCCGTTATACAGCAAAGCCACCAAAGGAACCAAAATCGGGAACACAAGCCAGGTCAGTCCAAGCGTCAAAAGACCAAAAAAAGCTGCCAGAAAACCGTAAAACCAGACCAGAAAGCCTATCGACAGAAAATCGAACAAAAAAGCGACAATGCGCGACACCAGCACACCGGACAGGCGTGGTCGCCAATCGGGCTGCCAGCGTGGGCGACCATCGGGGGGAATAATCTCTGTCGGCTCTATCACGCGCATGTGTCCTCGTTTGTTGTCAAAGCATCCGATGATGGTCGAAGACTTGGACTCTTCATGCTGTTCACGATAGGAGGAAGGCATTGGTTCGTGCAAGCAGAGTTATCATCCTATGCCTCATCCTCGTCCCTCCCGCCGCATTTTTTTGTCACTGACAGCCACCACATTGCTGTTGTCGGCCTGCAGCAGTTTTAAATCGAGCCGTTTCGAGGCGGTTGACGTGTCAAACGAGGCTCTGGAAGGCATCAACTCTTTCAGGGCCGAAAACGGCCTTCCACCTGTCACAATTGATCGCGGGCTTGTCGAACTGGCAAAAGACC
The DNA here is from genome assembly GCA_947455995.1 of Hyphomicrobiales bacterium. Taxonomy (GTDB): domain Bacteria; phylum Pseudomonadota; class Alphaproteobacteria; order Rhizobiales; family Beijerinckiaceae; genus CAIYZJ01. The sequence continues at coordinate 24,269 of CANGQA010000034.1, forward strand.
AGGCGGGTATGATGGCGGCCAACAATAAATTATCGCACGAGGTCGGCCCCGATTTTGTCCAACGCATGAATGACGGTGGCTTCAAAAAGCAGACAGGGGCCGAAAATGTCGGGGCCGGTCATGCCAATGTCGAAACCACACTGGCGTCCTGGCAACGCTCGCCGCTACACCGCGCCAACCTGCTGATGCCGGACGCTGTCAGAATCGGCATGGCACGCTCGGACGCCCCCGAAAGCCGCTACCGCAATTACTGGGCATTGATTCTGGCGGGGAAGTGAAGCGCGCAACTGCAGAGCTTTACCAGAATGCTTGAGCCTGACCGGCACATCCGCTAGGAGTGTGGCAGGCGTGTTGCTTTCCATCGGCCAAATTCCTGCCCCTTGGCAAAACCCGCCGCCCACCGGAGTTGTTATGACCGCACAAGCCCCCACCATTTCGTTTGTCTCGCTCGGCTGCCCCAAGGCTTTGGTGGACAGCGAGCGGATCATCACGCAATTGCGGTCGGAAGGCTATCAGCTGTCTAAAAGCCATGTCGGGGCCGATGCGGTGATCGTCAACACCTGCGGTTTTCTTGACAGTGCGAAAGCGGAATCGCTCGAAGCCATCGGCCTCGCCATGGCGCAAAACGGCAAGGTGATCGTAACCGGTTGCATGGGCGCCCAGCCCGACGAGATTTTGGCGGCCCATCCCGGCATTGCCGCCATTACCGGCCCGCAAGCCTATGAAAGCGTCATGAAAGCGGTGCATGATGTCGTGCCGCCCGCCCATGATCCCTATGTCGATCTGGTGCCCGATCAGGGCATCAAACTGACGCCGCGCCACTATGCCTATCTGAAAATTTCCGAAGGCTGCAACAACCGCTGCACCTTCTGCATCATCCCGCAACTGCGCGGCGATCTGGTATCGCGCCCTGTCGGTGATGTGTTACGCGAGGCTGAAAAGCTGGTCAAAGCTGGCGTCAAGGAATTGCTGGTCATCTCGCAAGACACTTCTGCCTATGGCATTGATGTCAAATATGCGCCCAGTCTGTGGAATGACACCGAGGTCAAAACCCGGTTTTTCGATCTGGCGCGCGCTCTGAGTACCTTGGGCGTTTGGGTCAGGCTGCATTATGTCTATCCCTATCCGCATGTCGACGAAGTGATCCCTCTGATGGCGGAAGGGGCAATCCTGCCTTATCTGGATATCCCGTTCCAGCATGCCTCCCCCACCGTGTTGAAGGCGATGCGCCGACCGGCCCATCAGGACAAAACACTGGAACGCATCAAAAAATGGCGGGCTATTTGCCCCGATCTGGCAATCCGCTCGACCTTCATCGTCGGTTTTCCCGGTGAAACCGACGAGGATTTCGAGCAATTGCTGCATTTCCTCGACGAAGCCAAGCTGGAACGGGTCGGCTGCTTCAAATACGAGGCTGTCAAAGGCGCGACCGCCAATGATCTCGGCCTTGAGCAGGTACCGGAAGAGATCAAAACCCAGCGCTGGAATAAATTTATGGAGCGCCAGCAGGCCATCAGTGCCAAACGCCTGGCCTCACGCGTCGGCAAGCGCATCAAAGTGATGATCGATGAAGGCGGACCAACCGTGTCAAAGGGGCGTTCGCAATGGGATGCGCCAGAGGTTGACGGGCATGTCTATGTCGCTAGCCGCCGACCGCTTCGCGCTGGCGATATCGTGACCGTCAAAATCGAACGTGCCGATGCTTACGATCTTCACGGCACGGCTGTGTGATCCGTGTCGATTGGCAGCGATTGCGGATCAAGCAAACGGCTTTTGATAATACTGGCTATAAAACCCTGCCTTGCATCCGGAATGGCGAGGGCACGCGGGCTATAGACGTGGCGTTCCAGAAAAAACCCGGTCAGCAAAAACCCCTGATGGATAGCCAAATCGTCGGGCATGGTTTTGGCCTCGCCATCCGTCTGTTTCAGAAAATCGGGCAATGACAATAACTTGTCATGCCATGGCAGGCCTGCTTGGCGACTCACGGCGCGGCCCGATTTGGGCGAGACATAAATCAACTCATCGGTAGATCCAGTGGCGGCACATTCTGTCAGGTCAAGACCAAAGCCCAATTCACCCAACACCGCCAATTCAAATCTGATCACAAGGGGAGCAGCCATGAAAGGATCGCTCAACTGATCCAGAACGATGCCCAGCGTCTCGTAAAGGGCCTCGTGCGGATCACGCTCAGGCAGTAAACGCGCCAATCCGGTCAGATGCGAAAGGCCGTAAAGTGCGGCGGGGTGGTCCATCAAACGGGCAGCCCGCATCTGGCGCGCTTCGATTTTATAATCGCCCAGATGATCCTCGATCCGGGCGCGCCAAACCGCATCAAGCCCGTTTCCGACCTGCAACGTGGGCTGCAACTTGTGCGATCGCCCCCCGCGAACAAGCCCGAGATGGCGGCCATGGTTGCGGGTGAGCAAATCCAGAATCACGCTGGTTTCGCCGTGGCGGCGCACACCGATGACGATGCCTTCGTCGCGCCATTCCACGCCAATGTCCTCAATCTTTAGGGAATTCCAGACCCATTTCACGGTAGCGAGCTGGATCGTTGGCCCAATCTTCACGTACTTTTACAAAAAGGAACAAATGCACCTTGCAATCTGCGGCTTCGGCAATGTCCTTGCGGGCCGCTTCGCCGATGCTTTTGATCCCGCGCCCCTTTTCGCCTAAGACGATTTTGCGCTGGCTTTCACGTTCGACATAGATCACCTGCTCAATGCGGGCTGAACCGTCTTTAAGGGTTTTCCAATCAGCCGTTTCCACTGTCGAGCGATAGGGCAATTCGTCGTGCATCCGCTCGAACAGCTTTTCGCGGGTGATCTCGGCAGCCAACAAACGCAGCGGAGCATCCGAGACTTCGTCCTCGGGATAGAGCCATGGCCCTTTGGGCAGCATCTCCGCCAACCGCTTTTTCAGAACCTCGACCCCATGGCCTTTGAGCGCTGAGATCATGAATGTGTCTGTAAAGGCATGCAGTGCATTGATCTCTTGCGCAAGTGCAAGCAATTTCACGTTTTCGATGGTGTCGATCTTGTTCAAAATAAGCACTTTTGGCTGTTTGAGCTGGCTCAGACGGCTGATGATGGCTTGGGTTTCCTCGTCAGGCCAGCGGCGCACATCGACCAGCAAGGCGATGACATCCGCATCACCTGCCCCGCCCCAGGCGGAAGTGACCATCGCTCGTTCAAGACGGCGCTTGGGAGCAAACAAGCCGGGCGTATCGACAAAAATCAACTGCGCCTGATCAACCATGCAAATGCCGCGCACCAGATTGCGGGTGGTTTGCACCTTGCGTGATACAATCGACACTTTGGCGCCAACCAGCATATTGACCAGCGTGGATTTGCCCGCATTGGGGGCACCAATCAATGCGACATAACCGCAATGGGTTTGTTCGTAAGGGGCCGGTTCACTCATGATCTTTGTTCCCTGATCCCTTCACGCTGCAAAAACACATCGGCAGCGGCCTGTTCGGCGACACGTTTTGACGGGCCTTCTCCGCATGCAGCGGAAAATCCGTCTATCACAACCTCGATCCGGAAGATCGGCTTGTGATCGGGACCGGACCGCTCGACAGCCTCGTAAACAGGCGTTTTCAATCCGCGGCCCAATGCCCATTCTTGTAACAGAGATTTGGCATCACGCACAGCATGGGGTGCTGCATCCATCCGCGGCGTAAAGGCCTTCTCGATGACCAGTTGCGCGGCATCAATCCCGCCATCCAACCAGACCGCGGCAATCAGCGCTTCGCAGACATCGGCCAAAATAGCCTCACGGTTGCGCAATCCTGACCGTTTTTCAGCCATGCCTACCCTTAGATGGGAGGCCACCTCCCATTCGCGGGCGACAGCAGCACAGGTTTCACGCCGTACCAAAGCGCCTAAGCGGCGTGATAAATCACCCTCGCTCTCGTCGGGAAAGCTGCGATAGAGCATATCGGCAACAATCAGGCCGAGAACGCGATCACCCAGAAATTCAAGCCGCTGGTAATGCGGGCCGTCAGACGGCGTCCCTGGTAAAGCGCTGATATGCGTCAAAGCACGTTCAAGCAGATCACGGTCTTTGAAGCGATAGCCCAGAGCAGTTTCTAAGACGACATCGGAGGATTTTGCACGCGCCATCTTGGGCCTCAATGAATGCCGGTCATCAAACGCGAGCCACGCACGGCCCAGGGCCAGTTCCAAATCTGCCAGCCTGCCACACCCTCCTCGATGGAGAAGAAGATGATATTGGCCCGACCCTCGATATTGTCGAATGGAACAAATCCGACACCACCTTCGGAGATGGGGATGCGTGAGTCGCTGGAATTATCCCTATTGTC
>CANGQA010000035.1 GCA_947455995.1 Hyphomicrobiales bacterium
CGCAACCTCGATGGAAGTGCCAAGCGAAAACATCGTCGCAGGCTCCAGAAAGGTCAGATACATCGCATGAAAAGCCCCAATCAGCGCTGTCAGCATGGCCGAAACCACCACCGCTTTGAGCTTGACTTGAGAATTGTCGATGCCTGCCGCCAGCGCCGCATCCTCGCGCTCGCGGACCGCAGTGAGGTAGAAACCGAGCCTCGACTGCCTGATCGCCAGGGATACACCGAGGCAGAGCAACAACAGCGAGAAGGCGATGTAGAGGTAATTGACCTTTTCGGAAAACACCATCCAGGCCCAACCGAGTTTGAGCGGCACGATCAGCCCTGCCGATCCTCCGGTCAGGCCGACAAAATGGATGGACAACAGCCGGATGACTTCGAGAAAGGCAATGGTGGACAGCGAGAAAAACGGACCACGCAATCGGAAGCAGGGATAGCCGACTGCCGCCCCGACTATCGCTGCCAGTAAGGCACCGATCCACATGCCGATCCATGGAGTCAGCCCGAAATGGGTCACAAGCAGCGAGGTTGTGTAGGCCCCGATGCCGTAAAACATCATATGCCCCAGCGACAGCTGTCCGGCATAGCCGCCGACAATATTCCATGCCGTCGACAGCGCCGCAAACACGCAGATGGTAACAAAGATGTGGATCAGAAAGGCCGATCCCGATACGGCAGGGATCAAAACCAACAGCGAGAGGAGCACGAGCGAGCAGTAAACCTGTGGCCGTGACAGCTGGAAGGCGATCATCTGCACCAATGAACCGCGCTGAACTTCGATCATCGATTGTTCCGACATGAGATCACTCCGTCCCGCGGCCAAAGCCGAACAGACCTGTCGGCTTGAAAATCAGAATCAGGATGAAGATCGCGAAATAGACCACTTCCTTCAGATCCGGCGCGATATAATAGGCGGACAGGCTATCGACCAGACCGATGATCATTGCCCCCCAAAAGGCGCCATACATGCTGCGCATTCCACCCAGCACCACCACCACAAAAGCCGTCAGAACAAAATAGGTGCCAACAGTCGGCGTGGCAGGAAACAAAGGAGAGACCAGCGCGCTCGCCAAGCCTACGCAGGCAGCCCCCAGCCCGAAAGTGATGATATAGATCTGGTTGACCCGCACCCCCATCAGCAAAGCCGCATTGCGGTTTTGGGCGGTGGCCCGTATCGCGCGGCCCAAAGCGGTATTCTGCATGAAAGCATGCAAGCCCACCACCAGTGTTACCGCAGCCCCCAGCATGACAAGCTGTCCAACCAGCACATTATAAGTGCCCAGTTTGACCGTCACACGGATATCAGGACTGGTGACAGAATAGAGATCGGCGCCAAACACCATCAGTGCCAGATTGACCAAGGCGGTCGACAAGCCGACGGTTGCAAAAATTTGGATATGTTCGTCAGCATCCAGCAAAGGCTGGATGATAAAGCGCTGGATCAGAACGCCGGTCAGAAACAACAGCACAATCACCGGAAAAGCGGCGACATAAGGATGCAAGCCCAATTTGGTGCAAAGCAGATAGACGGCATACATGCCGATCATCAACAATTCGCCATGGGCAAAATTGACGACACGGATCACCCCGAAAATCAACGTCAGACCGACGCTGATAATCGCATACATGCTGCCCAGCATGATCCCGTTGATCATTAATTGGATCAGGACATCCATAATCTGCAGTCCCTCATGGTTGATACCGGGTCACACCATGCAACGACCCGCATAAAAATGTCCGCCGTATCGGATCATACGGCGGACCGGAAATCGGAAGGATCAGTTGGTGCCCAAACCGGTTTTCATCTTGGTAACAGCTGCCTTAGCGGGGAACACGGTCACCAGTTCGCCACCCTGCCACTGCATCACGAAGGGTGAAACTCTGGTGTTCTGACCGGCCTCATTGAACTTGGCACCCCAGCCCGACGCCGTAGCCCCGACCGCAAGATCAACCTTCAACACCGATTCACGGATAGCGGGGGCGCTGAAATCCTTGGCCGCCGCCATGGCATCGAAGAAAATCTTGGCGCCGACATAATTGGCAAGGCTATGGCCCGAACGTGGCTCGATCCCATATTTTGCTTTATATTTGGCGACGAATTCAGTGATCCCCGGCGCGGCTGACACGTTGGTCTTGTATTGCGTGAAGTCGACATTCAAGGCGCCTTCCATATTGGCCGCACCAACGGCTTCCATGGTCTCGCGCAAGGAATAACCTCCGCCCGCACCCATCACGGCCTTGGGCTTGAAACCCTGCTCTTTGGCTTGGCGGAAGAACAGCACCGTGTCGTTCTGGTAGGAGGTCTGCAACACCACATCCACATTGGCGGATTTCAGACGCAGGATCACAGGAGTGAGATCCACCGATTTGGCCGAGTAAGGCAGTGTCTCAACAACGGTCACACCCTTTTCCTGTGCGCGTTTGGTCTGGTAACCGGCCACTGTCTGACCATAGAGCGAATCTTCATGGATGATTGCCACTTTCAGTGATTTGGCATCGACCCCCAAAGCAGGCGCAATCGCTTCACCGATGGCATCCACCATGCTGGCGGCGAAATCGCGCGCAGTCGGGTTGGTGCGGAACAGGTTCTTGAAACCGCGCTCGGTAATCGGATCCGAGATCGCGCCCAGCTCGAAATAAGGGACGCCTGCCAGTTCGGTCACTTGCGTCGCTGCCAGCGACAGCGAGGACGAATAGGTGCCAAACACCACAGTGACCTTGTCCACCGAGGTCAGACGACGCGCTTCACCCACCGCCTGATTGGGATCAACCGCATCGCCTTTGACGATCTGCAATGGTTGGCCCTTGACGCCGCCTGCCGCATTGCGTTCCTCGGTTGCTAATTCCAGACCACGGAAGCTCTCGTCTCCCAACAGCGCGAGACCACCGGAGAAAGGATAAAGTGCACCGATTTTTGTTTGCGCATTGACCGCGCCCGTAGACAAAGCCAGTCCCGTGGCAAGAATTCCAGCGGCACAGGCCGCACGCATGACCAGTTTCATAAAGTCCTCCCGAAAGGATGAGCCAAGGCTTGAGTTGCCTATGTTCAAATGCTTACATCTCGCGACCTGCGATCGACGATGTCAAATAATGCACATAACCAAGTTGCCTGACAAGATGGCAACTGATAAATTGCCCTATCGTCAACAACGGCTGATTGTTCAGCCAAAACAACCCGCATAAAATCCGATGATCCCCGAGATCATCAAAGATCAATATTGTGAAGCCTAATGAGGAACGCCATCATGTCACTGCCTGCATCCATGCGCCAAATCCGTTTTGCGGGAGCCGGCGGCCCCGAAGTGATCAACCTTGAAACCGGTCCGATACCTGTCCCGGGCGAAGGTCAGGTTTTGATCGAAGTCGCGGCTGCAGGCATCAACCGTCCCGATTGCCTGCAACGTGCGGGCGGCTACCCACCACCCCCCGGTGCAACCGATGTGCCCGGCCTCGAAGTCTCAGGCAAGATTGTTGCTCTCGGGGCGGGCGTGACTGGTTTGAGCCTTGGCGATGCGGTCTGCGCACTGGTGATCAGTGGCGGCTATGCAGACTATTGCATTGCTGACGCTCCATTGTGCCTGCCTGTCCCCAAAGGATTGAGCCTCCTGGAAGCTGCCGGCCTGCCCGAAAATGTGTTTACAGTCTATGACAACGCCATCACACGCGGACGTTTGACCAAAGGCGAAACCATTCTGGTGCATGGTGGCTCAAGCGGTATCGGCTATACCGCCATCCAGCTTGCCAAGCATGCCGGCGCGCGTGTTTTCGCAACCGCCGGATCAGCCGAGAAATGCGATTTCTGCCTCTCGATGGGAGCAGATGCCGCTATTGATTACCGCAATCAGGATTTTGTTGTCGAAGTAAAAACTTTGACCGAAGGACGCGGGGTCGATGTGGTCCTTGATATGGTGGGTGGACCCTACATACAGAAAAACTTCGCAAGTCTGGCCTTCGAGGGGCGGTTGGTGCAAATCGCCTTTTTACAGACAAGCCGTGTCGAATTCGACTTCATGCCGTTGATGCTTCGTCGCCTGACGATGACCGGATCGACCCTTCGTCCGCGCTCTGTTGCCCTGAAAGAAGCCATTGCCAACAAATTGCGCACCGATATCTGGCCGCTTTATGCCTCAGGCCAGCTGCGCACGGTGATCCACAAGACTTTCCCGCTGGAACAAACGCGCGAGGCGCATGCCTTGATGGAATCGAGCAATCATCTGGGCAAGATCATGCTTGAGGTCCGCAAATGAGCACCCATGCCGGGCGTGTTGCCCTTGTAACAGGTTCGGGGCGCGGTATTGGCCGCGCCATTGCCGACCGCCTCGGACAAGCAGGCGCAGATGTAGCCTATCTCGACCATGATCCGGAGTTGGCGCGCTTGGCGGCGGATGAGGCGGTCAAGGCCGGCCGTTCCGCGATCGGCGTTGCAGCAGATGTGGCCGATGCGATGGCCGTAGCCAAGACGCTCAAACAGGTTGAGGCCGCATTAGGACCTGTCGATATTCTTGTCAACAATGCGGGCATCTCGCCCAAATCGGGCAAAGACGGCAAACGCGCTATGGCATGGGAAATGGACATCGAGGAATGGCAGCGCGTGGTGGGCGTCAATCTTACCGGTGCTTTCATCTGCTCGAATGCGGTGTTGCCCGGCATGGTCAAACGCCAGCGCGGCAGCATTGTCAGCACCTCGTCGGTGGCTGGCAAAACGTTTTGCGATATTGTCGGCATTCATTATGCCGCCACCAAAGCGGGATTGATTGGCTTTACCAAACATCTGGCGGGCGAAGTTGGTCCCTATGGGATTACGGTGAACGCGATTGCCCCTGGCAGGATTGATACGCCATTGATGCGCGGCACAGCCAGTGCAGCCAATGAAGCGGCCAAACTCGCCACGCCGATGCGCCGTTTCGGCACCCCCGATGATGTGGCGGGCACTGTACTCTACCTGACATCGGACAATGCCAGCTTTGTCACGGGTCAGACCATCGACGTGGCTGGCGGGTGGCTGATGACATGACACGTGCACAGTATGATTTTTCTTCGCAAACACTCGTGCTTACAGGGGCGTGTGGCAGTATTGGACGGGCTATTGCCCAACGGTTTTTCGACAGTGGTGCACGTTGTGTCCTGACTGATCTTGATCTCTCGAGCGTCTCCGCTTTTGCCGACAGTCTTGATCCGACTGGCGAGCGCGTGCTGGCTTTGGCCCTCGATGTCACGGATCCAGCCAAGGTCGATGCAGCCATGCATGCCAGTCATCAACGGTTCGGACCAATCCATGCGCTGGTGACATCGGCCGGCCTTTATGATGATGCCATGGTCGCTGAGATGCCCGATGCCCAATGGCAACGCGCCATCGCCATCAATCTCGATAGTGTGTTCTACACATGCCGGGCCGCCATTCCTTTCATGGCGGAGCAAAGTGCGATTGTGAATATCGCCTCCATGGCAGGACATCGAGGCAGTCGCGCCCATGCCCATTATGCGGCCGCCAAGGGGGCCGTATTGACCTTCAGCCGTTCGCTGGCGGTGGAATTGGCCCCTAAAATACGCGTCAATGCCGTTTCCCCCGGCCTGATCGATGGTCCGATGGTCCAAAACCTTTTAAGTCTGACGGGCTCGCATTTCATCGACCAGACCCCGATGAAACGCTTGGGCCAGCCTGAAGAGGTCGCATCCGCTATTGCCTTTCTATGTTCGACGGAGGCGTCCTTTATCACGGCCACGAGCATGCATATCAATGGCGGTCTCTATATAGCGAGTTGATAGTTCATGAGTGCTCCATCCCATCTTGACCGTGCCCCTTCCCTTGCCGATGTGCTGGCCCAGCGTCTGGAGCAGGATATTGCGCAAGGCCACTATATGCCGGGAGAAAAGCTGCCAAGCGAGCAGCAATTGGCCACGACCTATGGTGTCAGTCGCCCGATTGTCCGCGAGGCGATCGGACGGCTCAAGCATGACGGGCTGGTTACCTCCCGCCAGGGATCGGGGGCCTTTGTCGCAGAATCGGGGGCAGCAAGCGTGTTCCGGCTTGATGTGGCCAATTTCAAGGACCGGCAGGAAATCGAATCGCTGATTGAGCTGCTGATGGCGATTGAATCCTCGGCCACCGAGCTGGCCGCCCAACGGCGGACGGAACAAGACCTGATCGCTCTCGGGCACCAGCTTGAAGCTATGCAAGGGGCAATTGAGCGCGGTGACTCCGGCGTAGACGAGGATGTCGCCTTTCATCGGGCTATTGTGGAAGCCACCAAAAATCCGTTCTTTATGGATCTATCAACCTTTCTGGATCGGCGGGTGCGCCATTTCATCCGCACCGCCCGTGCCAATACGGCTAAATTGCAGACCGGCCACATGATGGCGGTGCAGGATGAACATCGCAATATTTTCAACGCAATCCGCGACAAAGACGCACAAGGTGCGCGTCATGCTGCCGAGAGCCATCTGAAAAAGGCGGCTCAACGCTTGGCAATCTATATGAAACCCGTCTAACCTGCCTTCATTGAAGCTTGCAGCCCCAGCACAGGACACATCACCATGTCGACGCATCCTAAAAACCTTTTCAAAAGCCGCTTGGGCAAGCAGCAACAAATCGGCTATTTCGCCACCCTTGGCTCTCCGGCTTTGACAGAGATGCTGGCAGGATGCGGTTTTGACTGGATTTTGATCGACACCGAACATTCCCCGATCGAATTGCCCAATGTGATCGACCATATGCGGGCGATTGCCCATCCGGATGTGGCCACTTTGGTGCGTCCGGCCTGGAACGACATGGTCACCATCAAACGGTTGCTGGATCAGGGCGCGCAAACCATTCTGATCCCCTATGTCGAAAATGCCGACGAGGCACGTCTGGCGGTTTCCCATACCCGTTTTCCACCCAAAGGCGTACGCGGTGTCTCGGGGGCGGCACGCTCCTCCAATTACGGGTTGAGCACCGATTATTTCACCGCTGTGGAACAGGAGCTGTGCGTGATCGTGCAGATCGAAACCCTGGAAGCCTTGAAAGACATTGAAAAGATTGCCGCTGTCGAAGGGGTCGATGCCGTGTTTATCGGCCCGTCCGATCTGGCAGCCTCGATGGGGCATCTGGGCAATCCGCTCCACCCCGATGTCCAAGCCGCCATTGATGATGGCTTTGCCCGCCTTAAAGCCATCGGTAAGCCTGCAGGCTATCTGACCGGCAACGAGGACGAGTTCCGCCGCCGTCTGGCCGATGGGGTGGATTTCATCAGTTTTGCCACCGATGCCGTGTTTATCCGCAATGCGGCGAAAAGTTTGGTCACACGGCTGAAATCATAAGACCGAGCGATCAGATTCTATTGTGAAAATCATCTGCGGTGATCCTATAATCACCTTAAGTCGCACGATGGCGATCATGGGTAAGGATACGGATGGTGGATGAGTTTGATTATGTGATTGTCGGTTCTGGTCCGGCAGGGTCGGTGCTTGCCAAACGTCTATCGGCTGATGGCAAAACAACTGTCTGCGTGCTTGAAGCAGGGATATCCGACAGCCACCCGATGATCCGCGTGCCGGTCGGATTTGTCAAAACCCTCTATAATCCGCGTTTCACTTGGCCCTTCAAAAGCCTGCCTTCGGAGGCGACCAACAACCGCGAAATCGGCTTGCCACAGGGACGGCTGGTCGGCGGATCCAGTTCGATCAACGGGCTCGTCTATAGCCGTGGCCAACCCGAAGATTTCGACGACTGGGCCCTGACAGGTGTCAAAGGCTGGTCCTATAGCGATGTCTTACCCTATTTCAAACGCTCCGAACGGCGTATCGGTGCTGCCGACGAGCGGTTTCGTGGCCGCGACGGCGAATTGCCGATCACCAATCCCGATTGGAAAAGTAAATTATGCGATGCCTTTATTCGTGGTGCCGGTGAGATCGGTATCCCGAAAAATCCTGATTACAATGGCGAGTTCCACGATGGGGCGGGCTATTTCCAGCGCTATATTGAAAAAGGCAACCGTATCAGCACCGCGCAGGCGTTTCTGTATCCTGCCATTGATCGCGGCAATGTCATCTTGCGGATTGGCGCCGAGGCCACCTCGATTCTGTTTGACGGCAAGCGGGCGGTTGGTGTGGCCTATGATCATGATGGGCAGGCCCGGCGCGTGATGGCAAGGCGCGAGGTCATCATCAGCGCAGGCACACTCAATTCACCCAAACTGCTGCAATTATCAGGTGTGGGTGATCCATCCTTGCTCAGTCAGCACGGAATTTCTGTCGTGCAGGGCCTTACCGGTGTCGGCCGGAATTTGCGCGATCATTACACCGTGCGCATTGCAGCGCGGGTCAAAGATGCTGCCACCATCAACGAGCGGTCCAGAGGTTGGCGGTTGGGTCTCGAAATCGCCCGCTGGCTGGTCGGCCTGCCCAGCATCATGGCGCTGAGCCCGTCATTGGTGCATGTGTTCTGGAAATCGCGGCCCGATTTGAACAGGGGTGATATTCAAGTCCTGTTCACGCCTGCGAGTTACAAACCGGGCAAGACCTATGAGCTGGACGATTTCCCCGGCATGACCTGCGGCGCGCGCCAGCAGCGGCCCGAAAGCTCCGGCACGGTCGCCATTACCTCATCCGATCCAAAAGCCCTGCCCGCTGTGCAGCCGAATTATCTGGTTGATCCGCGCGATCAGGAGGTAATCGTCGCCGCGCTCAAAATCGCCCGCCAATTACTCCATACCGGCGCTCTCAAGCCCTATCTGGTCGAGGAAGTCCTGCCCGGCCCCAATGTCAAAACCGATGCCGACTGGCTGGCCTATGCCCGCGAGCGCGGCGGCACCGCCTATCACATGGTCGGCACCTGCCGGATGGGTGTGGCCGGTGATCCTCTGGCGGTGGTGGATGAAACCCTGTCGGTGATCGGGCTGGAAGGCCTGCGGGTGGTCGACGCCTCGGTGATGCCGCAGGTTCCGTCAGCCAATACGCTGGCCGCCACCTTGATGGTGGCCGAGAAGGCAGCGGATATGATTTTGGCAGCGCAATGAGCCGGTTTCAGCCGTTCTGCGCGATCGTTTGCAACTGGTCGATGATGGTGTCGGCCACCTCGATGATGCCGCGCGCCACAATCTCTTTGCGGATCTGCGCCGAGCGGTCGAACGGCATGCGGACCTGATCATCGGGATTGACAGGACGGGCTGCGCGCACCGCTTCGGCATAGGCATGGATGCGGGTTTTGAATTCCGCCAGATCCATAAAGAGATCGGGCTTGACCGCCAGAAACACAAAGCCGCAATCGCGGTAATCGGCGGGCATGGCACCGCCGCCCATTAAAATCCCCATCATCTGCACCACAAGCGCCAGACCGCTGCCCTTGTGACCACCCCATACGCGGATTGCACCTGACAAAGCTGCCATCGGATCGGTGGTTTCATGGCCCTGCGCATCAAAGGCCTGATGTTCAGGCAGGGGTTTGCCGAGGCGATGCGCCAGCACCACTTCGGCAATCGGGGTGATCGAGGTGCCCAGATCAAGGATGATCGGTTGCCCGTCGGCGGGAAAACCGAAGCCGATCGGATTGGTGCCGAACCGGCCTTCGCTTGATCCGTGCGGGGCGACACGCGGGGCCGACGAGCCCATCACCATGGCAATCATGCCCTCATTGGCGGCAATCTCGAGATAATGGGCATACATACCGCTATACCAGGTATTGTTGGCGCCTATCAGAGCCAGCCCGCTGGCCTTGGCCTTGTCCAGTCCCATCCGCATCGCCTGATAGGCGACCAGATAGCCGTTCTGGTCCTGCCCGTCGATCAGGGCCGAAATCGGGGTCTCGCGCTTCACAAGGGTCGGGCGGCGCGGGCTAAGGCGTTGACGGTCGATCAGCGAGAGCGCCCGCGACAGGCCGCCGAACGACACACCGCGCAATTCGCATCCCATCACGTGATCGGCAATAATAACGGCCTCGTCCGGCGTATAGCCAATCCGCTCAAGAGCAGCACGTGTCAGGGCATCGGCCTCTTTGATCGCTATCAACATGCTGTTCACTCCCCCATAATCAAGATGGATCTGACAAAGAGAGCTAAGCGATCACCAGACTCTTATTGGTCCAGGTTCAACTGCTGCCAGCCGCTCTTGATATGGTCGAGCATGGCCTGCACCGCTCCGGCCTCGTTTCCAGCGGCCAGTTCATCCAGAATTTTCTGGTGCTCAATGCGCATCGCGTCAGGACGCGAGGAGGTTTTATCCTGACTGGTAAAAGGATATTGCGCCCACAAGACCCGTACGAATTTGAGTGTCATCGAACATTGCGCCAATTCATACAGCTTGAAATGGAACCGGTAATTCCCCGTACGCACCGCGTTGATGTCGTTTTGCTGGATCGCCTCGTTCAACTGTTTCTGTATCTGCTGAATCGTTATCAGATCCGCTTTGGTCATATTCCGGATCGCATGCTGCGTCAGCTCTTTCTCAAGAATGAGTCTCAGATCTAAGATCTCCTTGCTGCACACGTCCACCAGTTCGGGAACCAGAACACCTTTATGGGCCAGCCCCTTCACATAGCCTTCGGCCTCCAGCATTTGCAGGGCTTCGCGCACCGGCGTGATCGACACACCAAGTTCAGCCGCAATATCGGCCTGCTTCAACTTTTCACCACGCGCATAGATGCCTGAAATAATCCTTTCTCGCAGAATTTCTGCCACATGATCCTGTTTTGTCTGGAAAGCCATGACGACCCTTTATTTATATTGTTCCATGCCGCTTATTCTTATTGACCGGATTCTACCTCCCGTAAACACCCGGCCTATGAGCGGCTTAAGATTACAAGATACCTTGTTCAACCAAATCAGCGATCTCTCCATCACTGAAGCCAAGCATATCTTGTAAGATAGAATGATTATCTTCGCCATAGCAAGGGGCACCCCGGTTGATTGGCCCGCCTGCATAAGCTGGTGTCTTGGCCAGATGCACCGGAAATTCCACGACAGGCCATTGACCGATTTTAGTGCCTTTGACCTCTGTCAGCCAATCCAGCGATGCCAATTGCGGATCGCGGTCATATCGGTCAGCCGCGTTCTGGCACACTCCAGCCCCTACCCCTGAATGTTGCAAAGCATGCATCGCCTCGAATGCGTCAACAGTGACGCTCCATCCGGTGATCACAGCATCAAGCGCATCCTGATTGGCCAGACGGGACACAAGTGTTGCAAAACGTGGATCATCACGAAGGGCTTGCAGGCCTGATACTTGCGTAAAAGCCAACCATTCGGCCTCGTTGAAGCAGGCAATCGCCAGCCAGCGGTCCTCTCCAGCACAGCGATAGGCTCCGTGCGGCGCGGCCGGCTTGTAAGGCGACCGGTTTCCGATTCGTTGCCACTGGCGGTCATTGGCCGACCAATCCAGAACAGGCACCATTGTCTGGAAAATGCCGGCCTCGCATTGCGATGAGTCAATCCATTGTCCCTGCCCTGTCTGGTTGCGGTGATAGAGCGCACCCAAAGTGGCCAGCGCAAAGCCATAAGCGCCCGCCCAATCAAGATAGGAATAGCCCCATCCGGCAGGCATGGCCGGTTCGGGCAGGCCCGACATATCGGTTGTCCCTGCAAAGGATGCTGCCACCGGTCCCACCGTACGGAAGCGGCCATACACACCGCGCGCCCCCATGCCCGATTGTTGGACATAAATAATATCGGGCCGGATGGATTTCAGCACCTCATAGCCAAGCCCCAGTCGATCCAGCACGCCGGGGGAAAATCCTTCGGCGACAATATCCGACATACGGATCAGATCCTTGGCAATTTGCAAGCCTTTCGGCGTGCGGATATTAAGGGAGAGACCGCGCTTGCCTGCGTTCTTGTTGTTGAACTGACCGCCCATGTCAGAGTCGGTCACCCCTTGCATCGGGGCTGTCGCCTTGTCACGGGCTGCGCGGCCACCAACAGGAGCCATCGCGGCCAAACGGGTATCAGGGTTGGCTTTCCACTCGACCTTCAGGCTTTCAGCACCCAAAGCAGCCAGAAAACGGGTGCCGCCTGCAGAGGCCAGAAACCATGAAAAATCAAAAATACGGATGCCCTGCAGCGGAAAGGCCTTGCCATGCGGGGAGAGGGTTGGCGGTTTTGTTGCCTGCTTGGCTGTCGCGGGCACCCGTGGCCGATGGGATTTGAGATTTGCAAGAACGGCTTCGCTATGTTCGCCGACAAATGGCGCGCGGCAACCGGGCTGCCACGCCGTAGCATCGCTCAACCATTTGCTGGTGGGATAGCGAAAACTGCGCCCCAATTCGGGATGCAGGATATCGGAGAATGTCTGCCGCGATTGCCAATGATCATCGGTAGCATTTTCATGGGGCTTGCGAACAGGAGCCCATAGAAGCCCGGTATTCTGGGCCTCACGCCAGGGAACATCCTGATAGCAAAAGGCTCTGACAAAACGCTGGACGACATCCAGAGTGTGGTTGGTTTCCTCGTCTCGGTCAGCCGTGCCGGGGATGGAGCGGGCCGACAAATCAACATCCGATCCGGGCGGCTTGAGGTCGGCCGCCATGCCATAGCTGTCTAGAAAAGGCACCAATTGTGCTTTGTCTTTGGCGGAAACACCCCAGCTCATGACCCATCGCCCGTCTTTGGTATGGCTGATATTGGGGGTCCTGCTCGGCCGCTCTGCGGCATGGCGTGCCGTCTGACGGTAAAGCGGGGCGTGGCGCATCACCCAAGACATCAAATCAAGCTCGGTATTAATGGCCACAGATTGATGAATAGCGCAGGAAACATCCTGCCCCTCGCCGGTTTGCTGGCGATGCAGCAAAGCCGCGACAATTCCGCAAGCCAGTTGCTCCCCGGCAATGTGGTAGGCATGCCATAATTGCGGAGCGATCGGGGGCAGATCATAGCGGCCATCGGGCGCGCTGTCATAGCCGCAATTCATCATCACCCCGCCCAGAGCGAGATGGATCAGATCGGAAGCCTTGTAATCTTTCCAGGGGCCATTATCCCCGAAAGGCGAAATCCGCGCGACAACCAGAGCAGGAAAGCGCTCGTTCAGGCCTTGATCGAGCCCGAAGGCTTTCAGCCCCTCTCCCCTGAGGCTGTCGAGCACAACATCTGCTCCAGCCAGCAACTCAAGCATTTTATCCCGCGATTGGATGCTGACTGATTTTTTGCCGCGGTTATAGGCCCAGAAAAACAACGAGCGCTCAGGATCGGGTCTGTCCTCGTAAAACGGCCCGATATGGCGTGAGGGCGAGCCTTCAGGTGGCTCGATCTTGATGACCTCAGCCCCGAGGCCCTGCAACAACAATCCGCAATATTCCCCAAGCTCATCGGCAAATTCGATCACCCGAAGTCCTGCCAACATGCCCGGCTTAAGAGGCTCTTGTGTGTGCTCCATCATGCACCCTGTCTTCTCAATGGTTGTTGCTGATCGGGGACGGTCAGGCCGATTGCTGGATCAACCGCATTTTGGGAACGGTTCCAATCGCCACATCCTCGCCATAACAAATCTCGACCTTCAGACCTACCCAATTGCCTTCCGGCTCGGGCCCGACCAGGTTGCTCATCACAATCGGGCCTTCATCGAGCTGAACAGCCACGACATTGTAGGGAGGAGGAAAATTGTCGAAATACTGGCGATGGTAGATCACCCATGACAGGATCGTGCCGCGCCCTTTCAGAGGCTTCCAATGATAGTCCATCGAGAGGCAATGCGGGCAGTTTGCGGCTGGCGGATAACGAAACTCGGAACAATCGTCGCATTGCTGCAACTTCCAGTCATGGGCGCGGATGCTCTCCCACATCGGTTCATCATAGAGTGAGATGACAGCTTGTGAATTGGCCATGGCGTGCCCCTATGATCCGTAAATGATGGAAACAGCTTTGCCTGCGACATCCGAATTATAATGGACAAAGCGACAGTTTTCGACCTGACGTCCCCCGCCTTCCCCGCGCACCTGACGCACAGCTTCAACCTGATGGTTCCAACCCTGCATATAGGTTTCAGACAAATGGCCACCTCCGGTATTGACGGGCAATTTGCCTTTCAGCGAAATGCCCTCCTCGGCCATGAAACGACCGACATCACCGGTCGCGCAATAGCCATACCCCTCAAGCGCCAGGGGCACGTGACAGGAGAAGCTGTCATAGATTTGCACAGCATCAATATCTTTAGGCCCTAGCCCTGCCATATTGAAAACCTGCTCTGCGCAACGCTCCTGCGCCGGACGGTAGAAATCAAGCAAACGGGGTTCAAGACTGGTCGCACCCTTATTGGCATCGTAGCGGCCAACACCATGGATCAGAACGGGCTTCTTTTTCGCATTGCGCTTGGCATAATCGGATGAGGTAATAATGAGGGCCACACCGCCATCATTGATCAGACAGTAATCGAACAGATGCAAGGGTTCGCAGATATAGCGCGAGGCCATGTAATCTTCGATTGTGATCAGCTTTTTCATCAAAGCGTGCGGGTTGAGGCTGGCGTGCAGACGCTGTGCCACCGCCACCTCGCCCAATTGCGCCTCGGTGCAACCTGTCAGGGCCATAAACCGCTGGAACATCATGGCATAAAGCGCGCCTTGCGAGGTAAACCCCCAGGGCGCGTGATAAATATAGGAGAGGAACATATTGCCGCCCATCGCCTCGGGCCCACCATATTGAATGGCGGCCGATCGCTGGTCATTGCCATAAACAAGGGCCACAACTTCGGCCATCCCGGTTTGAATAGCCATGCATGCTTCGATGACCGACAGCATCGCATCGGCTTGCGATCCCCATGTCGGATTAATACCCAGTAATTCTCCCATCCGCTCATAGGCAATGGTCGGGCCGACGATCAAACCGTCAATATCATCACGCTCGATACCGGCATCCTTCAGCGCCTTGTTGAAGGCGATGGCCGCATAGCCATAGGAATCATGCGGACGCTCACCGGCCCTGACACGGGCATGATCACCCACATAGTCGCTTTCACCAATGCCGATGACTGCGGCAACCCTGCTCAAGCTTTTCGCTATCGCCATCCATTCCACTCCCAATCCCAATCCCACAACAGGCTGTTCAAAGAGGTTGTCATTCCAGCACGCCTTCCTGCCGCAAGGCTTGCACCTGTTCAGCCGAGTAACCGAGCAACTGCTGCAAAAGGTCTTCGCTGTGCTCACCCAATAGCGGGGGGCGTCGGAGATTGACGCGTTCGCCATCAAGCAAGAAAGGCGGCGAGGTAAACTGACTTTCACCAATTTCCGGATGATCAAGCGTTTGCCAATAGCCACGATGACGAAGTTGTTCGTCATTATCCATCAAATGGCGCGAATTCATTACCATACCCGCGGGAACTCCCTCGGCCTGCAAGCGTGCCATCACCTCTTTGGCATCATGCTGGCGCGTCCAGACGGTTAAGGCCTGTTCAATCCGATCAACCTGACGCAACCGCCCCCCCGCATCAGCGAGCGCGAGGTCATTGGCAAGCTCGGTCAAGCCCGTGACACGACATAAAGCCTGCCATTGCTGGTCGGTCTGGACAGCAATGGCGCACCAATCATCATCGCCCTGACAGGCAAATATATTGTGGGGCGCATGGAAGGGCGAGCGATTGCCCATCCGCTCGCGTTCCTGTCCTGTGATCGCATATTCAAGAAATGGCAGCCCCATGCAATTGATGGTGGACTCAACCTGCGAGAGATCAATTTTCAGACCGCGTCCTGTCGCCCTGCGGTGACGCAAGGCCGCCATAATGGCAAAAGCGGCATGGTAGGGATTGGCGGCATGATCAGGAAAATGCGTGCCGGGTCCGATCGGTCCTTCACCCTGATAGCCCGTCTGCCACATCAGGCCCGTCACCGCTGAAATGGTCATCCCCACGCCGAGCAAACTCGCAAGGGGCCCATCCTCCCCATACATCGGCATCGAAAGGTAGATGATGTCCGGCTTGATGGATTTGACCATATCATAGCCCAAGCCCAGCCGTTCCATCGCGCCAGGGCCGAAATTATTACTGACAACATCGGAGGTGCGGATAATATCATAAAGAATATCGCGCGATTTCTGGCTTTTTAAATTCATCGCCAAGCTTTTTTTACCGGTATTGCGCGATGCAAAATAGCCAGACCGGTTGATGCCCGCCACACCATCCTTGAACGGCCCGCCTGCCCGCACCGGATCAACACGCGAACCGCTCTCGACCTTGATAATCTCGGCCCCGAAATCACTGAATAATTTGGTCGAAAACGGTCCAGCGCCTGCCCATGTCAGATCGGCAAAACGGATGCCTTTAAGAAATTGCGGAAACATTAGCCTTGCCCTCCCGCTGCCCGTTGGGATTGCTCAAGTCCGGCCAGCACCGCATCGTTATCCTGCCCCAACTCCGGAGCCGCCCGATCAATCTGCCACAACGGTTCTGACAAACGATAAGGCGCACCGGGAAAAGCAACCGGATGATCGAGACCTGGCATGCCCACTTGCTGGAAATACTGGCGATAAACCAGTTGCGGATCGTCCTGCAGATCAGCCAGCTTGCTGACGGGCGCCATCACAAGCTTGCGCTTGAGTGCGTTTTCGCGCATCTCCTGCTTGGTCTTGTTGACAATGAACCTCTCGAACAACAGCTTGAATTCGCTGCGCATCGCTGCTGTGCAACGGGTGGCACGCTGCGCCCATTCAGGCTCATGCAAGCGGGCTACGCCGTCAAAACCCTCCTCCGTCATCCATTGGATGATCCCGTTCCATGAGGCCGGCAAGGCGAGAGGCGCTGCCAGAAACACATAGCCATCCTTGCAAGCAAAAGCAGCCTCGGTGGCATCGCGCACCCCTTCGCCACCCCGGCTCGAAATACGCTTTTCAAGATCATAAACCTGAATGGCATTTTGCAAAGAATGGGCAATGGCCTCCTGTGCCGATACATCGATCACATGACCATGGCCGGTTGCCTCGTAATCCCACAAGGCAATGGCCGTTGCGGCAGCGGCATAGAGCGAGGTCACAAAAACACTTTGCTGTCCAGCCAGTTGCAGCGGCGGCTTATCCGGCTCGCCTGATAGCCATGCAATGCCGCCTAGCGACTGGGCAATCAAATCCGTCCCGACAAAATGGCTGTAAGGACCGGTCAACCCGAAATAGGACACCGAAGTGACAATCCGCGCCCCTGGTACGGCCAAAATATCAGCCAGCGCAACATCGGTCTGCCCGCCTGCCTCGTAAACCACAATCTGTGCACGGGCGATCAGATCGCTCAAAACGGTTTTCCCCGCCGCAGACGCCAAATCCAGCGTCAGGCTCTTTTTGTTGGTATTCAAAAACGCATAGGGCACACCGCCGAATTGGTGAGAGTCCAAGCCTGCCACAGTCGGTGGATTTTGACGGTCGCCCCGCCCTTGCTTGCTCTCTACCCTGATCACTTCGGCACCGAGATCAGCGAATAAACGGGTCGCATAGGAGCCAAGCTCGCGTGTCAGATCAATAATGCGTATTCCGGTGTAAGGACGAATTGGATGCGTGCTCATAACAATTGCAATCTGACGCGAGAGTGAAACCGAAGGGCTAGGCAGTTCTGGAACGAGACATGTCTCGGCTTAGGCATAGCTGGCAAAGCCCAAATGTCTTGTCCGGTTGAGCCGAGAGGACAGATGAACTCTATCAAAATAATGCACTATATAAATAATATAGCAAGGCCGGATTCGGCAAACCCGCAACATTATCTCAAAATTTCAGTGAGATAGGCGTTGAAGGCTGGAGCATCCTCATAGCTCACCCAATGGCCTGCAGCAGGAATGATCTTGAATGTCAGGTCGGGCCGGACCTCGCGCAGTACTGCCTCGCGGGTGCTGAACTGACCTGCAGCCACCGCATCCTTTTCACCCCAGATTACATGCAAATGCTCGGGGCGCGATTGCCGCAACGGGTTTGTAATATTCTCGCTATTGGCAAAGCGTCGGCTTTTAACCCGCGCCAAGCCCACATTGATATGCTGGATGGTCACAGCCAGATCATCAATCGAATCAGGATTTGCGAACATCAGAAGACCGAGATTGAGCTTGTGCAGCGCCACACGCGCGCTCTCCTCCATCTCATGATCGGTGCGATGCAAGATAATATTGGCGCGCGGCAGGGCCAAGGCTCCCGCCCCTACCAGTGTCAGCGACGTCAGAGGCGAGCGGTAATGCGCAGCCACATAGGCACCCACAAGAGAACCGAAAGAGAAGCCGACAATATCAAGCCGTTCGACGGGCTTGACCAATCGGGACAAGCCTTGCGCGATGACCTGACCTATACCGTCCGGTGTTGGATCGGATGCCTCATGGGAATCGCCAAGCCCGGGGATATCGGGCACCAGAACACGGCGAAACTGCTTGAAATGGTCGATATTGCGCACCCAGTGACGCCACGAGCCATAACCGCCATGCAGCAGGACCAGAGCGGGACCAGCCCCCCATTCGCGCCACACCATCTGTCCATCCCCGGAAGGAGTGACGTGCCTTTCGGCCTGTTCTTCCAGTCGATCCAGCACAGATTGTGCATTCATCCCGGACACCTTGTGCTTAAGAGAGCGGCTTTGGCCTATTCGACAACAAATTTAGGCAACGTGAATTGATCGGTCATATCCTGAAACACGGCATGAACCGGCAGGCCTTCTGCCAGATGCGAGGGTTTATCACCGGCAAAATTAGCAACAATCAACGGGCCTTCAGCCAAGCGCACCAAACAGCATTGATAGGGCAGATCGGGAATGAAACCACCCCAATAAGCCCGGTGGAAAGTCACCCAAGACAACAAAGTCCCGCGGCCGCTCACCGGCTCCCATGATTGCTCTTCGGACAGACAATGGGGGCATACGGGGCTGGGCGGAAAATGCCCGTCGCCACAGTCATCGCAACGCTGGATCGCAAGCCGATGCGCCCGCGCATGCTCCCAGAATGGCTGCATCACCAAATCATCGGCCTGAGGAAGCGGTTTTGTGTAAGTCATGGTTTCACCTTCCTCAAGCGCGCGAATAGATGATGGAACGGGTGCAAGGCGTCACTGCGACATATTGGATCATGTTGCAGTCCTTGATCTGTCGTGCGCCACATTCACCGCGCAACTGACGCACCGCCTCAACATTGAGCGCCCAACCCTGCATGTAGGAATTGGACAAATGCCCGCCATCGGTATTGGTGGGCAATGCCCCTTGCAAACCGAGCGTGCCACCCTCGACATAGGCTCCACTCTCCCCGCGTCCGCAGAAGCCGAAACCTTCAAGGGAAAATAATACTGTGGGACTGAAATTGTCGTAACACATCAGGCCGTCAATATCTTTGGGACCGACACCTGCCATCTGATAGACCTGATTGGCGGTATCTCGGGCCTCGTCATACCAGAAATTCTCGTCGAAATTGGAAATGCTGCAGTGGCTGAATGCATCGCGCGCCCCAACGCCGGAAATCAGCACAGGCGGCTTTTTCAAATCCTTGGCCCGTTCGGCACTGGTCATGATCACGCACACCGCGCCGTCATTGATCAGGCAATAATCGAGCAGCCGCAACGGTTCAACAATCGGTCGGGCCTCCTCGTGATCATCGATCGTCATCGGTTTTTTCATGACCGCATCGGGATTGAGCAAAGCGTGTTGGCGGAATGCCACCGACACCTCGGCCAGTTGACGGGTGGTGGTGCCGTAGCGGTTTTGATGCATCTGGAACATCATCGCATGGGCTGCACCGGGCGACGTGAAGCCCCACGGATCCCAAATGCTGGCCGCCTCGTCCCCCCCGTAATTTACCCGGCGGGAGCGTCCGATATTGGTATAGATCAGTGCGACATAATCAGCCGCCCCTGTTTCAATCGCCAGCATCGCTTCTATGATCGCCATGCCGGACATCCGGCCATGCGGTGGCATTTGGAGGGTCCAACGGGGATTAAGGCCCAGGACTTCCCCCATACGCGCATAAAACGGCACACGGCAGCACACCAAACCATCAATCTGGTTCTTGTCGATCCCGCAGTCCTCTACAGCAGCCTTGAAGGCCTTGGCGCCCAGAGCATAATCACTGAATTGCGGGAAATTGCCGTATTCGGTCGTGCCTACACCGACAATGGCAACCTTGTTTTTGAGAGCATCCATTTGTGTCATAGCGAACCCTTCGGGCGCGAGCATGGCCGCAGGTTTGATTGGTTACGGATATTGGGCACCGCGTGTGCTGACATAGAGCGTAAAGACAGACGAAGCACAGGTCATAAACAGGCGGTTCCGCTTGGGGCCACCGAACACAAGATTGGTACAGACCTCGGGAAGCTTGATCTTGCCGATCAATTCGCCATCGGGTGCAAAGACCTGCACGCCGTCACCCGCACTGGTCCAGATATTACCGTCGATATCGACTCGAAAGCCATCCGAGACGCCGGGATTGATCACTGCAAAGACGCGTTGATTGCGCAACACCTTGCCCTCCACATCCCAGGCCTCGATGTGATGATACCCTGTCTCGCTATGCGAACTGGATGTATCGGCAACATAGAGGATGGATTCATCGGGAGAAAATGCCAAGCCATTCGGCTTGATCATCTGATCGGTTGCACTGGTTAATTCCCCATTGGCAGGGTCATAGCAGAACACGTGATTGATACCGATCTCGCTTTGCGCCTTATCGCCGGTATAATCACTCAAAATGCCGTAATCGGGATCGGTAAACCAGATCGTGTTATCCGAGCGCACCACAACATCATTGGGCGAGTTTAACCGCTTGCCGTGATAGTGGTCGGCCAGCACCGTAATGCTCCCGTCAGGCTCGGTGCGGGTCAACCGACGCGCTCCGCTTTCACAGGTAATCAAACGTCCCTGCCGATCGCGGGTATTGCCATTGGAGTTGTTTGAAGGTGCACGATAGACGCTGACACCCGATCCTTCCACCCAGCGCATGATGCGGTTGTTGGGAATGTCGCTCCACAGATAATAATCGCCATCCGCATAATAGACCGGCCCCTCAGGCCAGCGCATGCCGGTATGCACGGTTTCGAGACGTGCGCTGCCGACAATATAAGGACGGAATCTTTTATAGTTGATCACCTCGACTTCAGGCGGCATAGCACTCTCCCCTAATCCCGCAATTGATGATTTTGCCGAAAACCGCAAGTGGCAACAGGCGGCCTCTCGTGGACACCTCAGCGCAAACGATAGAATTCACGCGCCGCGCCGTTGAACATCCGGTTTCTCTCGTCGGCGCTGTAGGAGGCGGTGATTTTTTTCAACGCATTCCAGAGCGCCTGATAGGTGCAGCACTGTTTGTCGACCGGAAAATTGCTCTCCATGATCACGCGCTGCGGTCCGAACGCATCAATACCCGCCTGCACGAAAGGCGACCAGGCATTGACCAGATCATCCGAATTGAGCGGCTTGTATTCGATGTGGAAACCAAAGCCGCCATAGACCATGCCGAGACCGCCAATTTTGATATAGACATTGGGGCATTGGGCCAGGCGTTGCAAATCGGCCTGCCATGTCGCAAATTCTTCCTTGAAGCGGAAAGCGTAAGACCCAATCCCCAAACGGCCACCAATATGGTTGAGTACAATTCTGGTCTGCGGGAAAGCATTGGCCAGATCAACCAGTTCGGAAATCTGCGGGTGGAACAACCACGCATCGAAGCTCAGATCGCGCGGTGCCAATTGGGCAAAACCTTTCCGAAAATTAGGATCTGACATCAGTCGATGTTGAGCCACCGAAGGCAGAAAATCGGCAATCTGCTTTTCGCCAGTCCATGTCAGCCCCTGGCGGATGCCGCGGAAACGCCCGCCACTGATCACCATATGCTGGTCAAGAATGGCACCGACCTGATCTCCGAGACGGAAATCGACATAACCGACGATCCCCTCGCAAACCCGGGTTTCGCCGTAGCGGCCACTGTCGGACATGGCGGCAATGCCGCTCAGAAATTCTGTTTCACCGAGGCATTTCAATTCTTCCGGTCCCGATGCACGAACCATCGAATGGGCCTGCACATGAACCGTTGAAATGATTTTATGGCCGCTATTGTGGATATCGTCGGTGATTTCCCGGATCAGATACTGCCCATTGGCATTGTCCCACAAATGATGATGGGCATCGACGATCTCGAGATCTGGGTCTTCTACCGGCTCGATATCGGCCTTTTTCTGCCATACCGCCATTTCTTCAACCGAACGGGGATAGTTGCCTTTGAAAACTGGTGATTGTTCCGGCTGATAGCGGTAATCAGACATCTGTTTCTCCCATCTGCGCGTGCACAGCTGACATCAAGCCCGCGGCGCTTATGCCGATTGGGGTGACCATCACCACATGCACAATTCGAGGATATTCGACAGTCTTTTGCTGCGGCTACCCTTTTAATTATAAAAGATATGATGCATTATTTTTGCACCGTGACAAGAAGCAAAAAGGAATAGTTTTGTGAAAATCAGTGACTTAGCTGGAAAAACAGCCCTGATAACAGGCTCCTCAACGGGAATTGGAGCCACACTTGCCCGAGCTTTTGCCGCCCAAGGTGTCAAAATTGCCCTTCACGGATATGCCAATATCGAACAAGCCGAACAGGTCGCACGCGACATCCGCAATCTGGGTGGCGAGGCCCACGTCATCAAAGCCGATATACGGACATCACAGGAATGCACCCGTCTGGTGCAAGAGGCCCATGCCGCTCTAGATGGACTGGATATTCTGATCAATAATGCGGGGGGAGTCGTCAACCGCGTGCCTATACGTGATGCCGATGATGACCTTTATGATGCGGTGCTTGATCTTAATGCCCGCTCGGTCTTTGCCTGCAGCCGCGCGGCCCTGCCGATCATGGAGACGCAAGGGGGCGGAGTCATTATTTCGACCACATCGCTGGCTGCACGCAATGGCGGCGGCGGGCGCTCGGTTCTCTATGCTGCATCAAAAGCATTTGTATCGACTTTTACGCGCGGTCTGGCCAAAGAAGTGGCCCGCTTCAATATCCGCGTCAATGCTGTAGCCCCCGGGGTTATCGACAAACCAAACGTGTCATGGGTCACACCACAACACCAGATTGAAGCCTCGATCAAGGCAACACCGATGCGCCGCACAGGCACACTGGATGAATGTGTAGGAGCCTATCTTTATCTCGCCTCCAACCAGATGTCGTCCTTCGTCACCGGACAGATCATCGAAGTCAATGGCGGCATGATCATGCCTTAAGCTTTAGTGGGCGTGGCTCTCCAGAAAGCTGCGAACCAAAGCCGCAAATTCAAGCGGGAACTGATAGGGAATAAAGTGCGCCCCCTGGGGCATGGCCACAAGCTCCGAATGCGGGATCAGCGGCTTGATCTCGTCGCCATGGTCGGGGGTGAACAGCTTGTCGTTTCCACCGGGCACCATGAGCACCGGACAGGCAATTTGCCGGTAACTTGCGGTCAAATCGGCATCGAGCACGCTTTCGAGTGTTGCCGCGTAATTGAAAGGATTTTGTGATCTAAAAGCCGCGACATAGGCGGCCTTACGGGCATCATCCGGGCACCCGAAAAAAGCCGCATCTGTAGCGGCAGGAATGACAGCATCCATACCACCCTCACGCACCTTGCTGGCGCGCAGAGCCAAAGCCTGCTTGGCCGCATCGCGGGTGCGCAGACCCGGGTTCGACATGATCAATGCCGCCACATGCTTGGGATACAACGCGCTATAACGCGCCCCGATCATCGCGCCGATAGCGCATCCAATCACAATCAGACGGTCAACCCCAAGGTGTTTGCGCAATGTTTCCATATCCTGCACATGACAATCAATGGACAAAGGCTCTGTAATATCAGGCGCAACACCGGCACCATATTGGGTTGCCGCCACCAGAAAAAAATCATCCTCCATGTGGTCGCACAACGAAGACCAGAACGATTTTTCACCTCCCATCGGGTGCAACAAGAACACGGCCGGCTTTTCGGGCGATCCACGGGTGGAATAATCAAGCAATCGGGTCATGTTGTCCTCGACAGTTTTAACGGGATATAAAAAGAAACAGCCGATCAGGCGTTGCGTTCAAAACGGCCTGTCTTATTGAAAAAGTTTTCAACCGCAGCCAGCGAGCCTACATGATTGGCCCGCAAAATTGCCGATGCCAAAAACGGATCACGGTTTTCATAAGCGCTGACAAGCCTGATATGGTCATCGAGCGACTCTTCCACCCGTGACGGAAGCGACAAGCTCAAGCGCCTGATCACCAGAGTTCTGAGCAACAAGGAGTCGATAATGCGTTTGACTGTGCCATTGCGGGCAATGCGGGCATTGGCATCATGAAATTCGACGCTGAGCCAGACCGAGGAACGCAAATCGCGTTGAGCAACAGCCGCACGCATTTTTTCCAGAATGGCTTTGAGGACGACAATATCGTGTTCATCCGCCAGATTGGCAACATCGGTGGCGATAAATTCCAGCAAAGCGGCACGGGTCCGATAGATTTCGCGGATTTCCTCAATCGACAGCATCTTGGCATGGGGTCTTTTGCGTGGCGGAATATCCACCAACCCCTCGGCCTCCAGCAGCATCAGTGCCTCGCGCACAGGCGTACGGCTGCTGTGATGCTGCTTGGACAATTCAACGGTATTGAGATCCTGCCCCGGCTTGATGACCCCTTCGATAATGTCCGCCCCGATCTCGCTGGCGATTGTTGAAACCAGCGAGGGACGATCATGCCCACTGGCAACAATCGCCCGAATAACCCGACGCGCTTCCAGCAAAGATTGCTCCGAAGTCATCATCAGGGTTGACCCGGGTCGTTATCGAAAAAAGACGTTGGCCTATTCATCAGCATCAATTCTGGCGGTCCGCTCATATGGTCAACCATTTTCATGGGGCTGTTGTCTTGAAAGTTCGTTAAAACAGGCTGAATGGAAGTGTTTTACGGGATAAGAACACTTGCCCCCAGCGTCTTGCGGCTTTCAATCGCATTATGCGCTTTGGCAGCATCGGCCAAAGCGAAGGTCTGGTGAACAGGCACATTGACAATACCACGCAACACCACATCGAACAGATCCGCCGCACGCGACAACAGTTCCGGACGACTGCGGAAAAACCATGCAAAGGCCGCGCTGGTGACCGTCAGAGAGCCCATCTTGTTCAACCGGAACAGGTCCAGCGGAGGAACGGGACCTGAGGCAGTGCCAAAATGGACCAGTGTGCCGCGCGGCCGCAAACATTCCAACGACATATCAAAGGTATCGCGCCCAACAGAATCAAACACAACGGGCACGCCCTCCCCCGCCGTCAAAGACCGCACGCGGCGCACAAGGTCACCCTCTCCAAGCACCAACGGATGATGGCATCCATTTTCTGCGGCCAGAGCCGCCTTTTCAGCCGTGCTGACTACACCGATCACCCGTGCGCCCAGATGGCAGGCCCACTGGGTCAAAATCAGCCCGACACCACCAGCGGCAGCATGAACAAGAATCGTATCACCTGAAGAAACCGGATAGACGCTTTTGAGCAGATATTGCGCGGTCAGCCCCTTAACCAATACGCTGGCAGCGGTGATATCGTCGATCTCGTCCGGCAAGACCACCAGACGGCTGGCGTCGAACAACCGCGCCTCGGCATAAGAACCGGGCGGAAAGGCCGGACCACCTGCCGCATAGGCCACACGGTCTCCCACTTTCACATCGGTAACACCGGCACCGATGGCTTCAACCACTCCGGCAGCCTCGCCACCCAAGACATGGGGTAAAGATGGCAGAGGATAGCGCCCCTCACGATTATGCAGATCAGCAAAATTAAGCCCGATGGCCTTATGGCGGATCAGAGCCTGACCGGCGGCGGGAGGACTTAACTCTATCTCTTCATAGCGGAGCTGATCGGCTCCCCCATAAGCATGCACCCGCACAGCTTTGATCCGCATCATCATCCTCTTTTTGTTATGCTCGAGCGCTAAGGAACGGAACTATCGGTCAGTTGATCCGGTAAGGGCGATATTGGGCCAGCAGATCAATTTTTTCTGCCATGTCACCAAAGACTTTACCATTCACACAGTCTGTATGGCCGTCACTGAATTCAAACAGCACAAATCCATCCTGCCGCGTCTGCTGGTCACAGACAAACACCCGATGCTGGGTGCAGTTGGCATGCACGGATGAAAACCCGTCCAGTGCAGCTATGGTTTTGGCAAGATCGGCATCGCTCACATCCCGCAAACGCACCAGAACCATGCGCGCGCACAATCCGGTTACGGCCTGGCCGGGAAACATCTGTACACCCGTCAATCGCGCGGGATTGACCCGCGAGGTCACACGCCGCGTCCACGGTGAGAAATTGACCCCGTAAACCGCCTGATAGGCAGGACTATCCAGTACCGCAAGATCATCCAGATCATAAATTGCCATATAAGCAGGGCCATCACCCAGCGACACAAAACGCAAGGCCGTGTTGAACCCGGGGATCACGGCCCGTTCGGGCAGATGTTCAGTATCATACCAGGCGTTAAATTCTTCCTCCATCATCGCAGAAGGATCGGCGACAACCAGCAACAGTGCCTTTGACATGCTCATTTCTCCATCTGGTCAAGAAAGTGTCGAACTGGAGTGTAAAACTCGTCCTGATTTTCAATTTGCATCATATGCGGTGCGCCTTCCAAAATAACGGCCCGGCCATGGGCAAAAGCTCCGGCCAGCACGTTGATGGCTTCCACCGAGGTCGCCAGATCGACACTCCCGCCGATCACCAGCGCAGGAACTGTCACCTGTTTTAACTTTTCTACGGCATAATGCTCGGAAATTGCCTCCCATGCGGCCGCAAAATTCGAAGGATCGTCCGCCAGCAAGCGGGCGCGTACTTTTGCGACCTCTGGGGAATCCATGAAACCGGGCGTGAACCACCGTTCCAGTGTCGCAGCTGTAATGGCCTGCATTCCCCCTTGCTCGGCATCGGAGCCCCGCGCCAGAATGGCATGCTTGAAAGCCGGTGGAATGAAAGCACCACACCCGCATACCACCAGTCCCGAGACAAGCTCGGGATGCACGATCGCAAGATTTTGTGCCACCATGCCGCCAAAGGACAAGCCAAGAACCACCGCTGTTTGATGCCCCTGCCCAGCCTCCTTGATGACGCCAGCCACATCAGCCACGCAAGCCGCCATCGTGCCGGGCCGTGGAGCAGGAGATGATCCGCCATGACCACGCAAATCGACAGAAATCACGGTATAACGATCGGACAAACGCCGCGGCAGATCACCCCAGAAGGTGCCGTCCAGCCCGACAGGATGCAGCAGCACCACCAGGGGCCCCTGTCCAAGTCGGGTATAATTCAATAGCGGCTGTGTCATCATCCACCCCTTGTCCGAACCGTTGAAAGCAATGGTGCAGGTTGCCTAGACAAGCACCTGCACCACTTTTGTTTACTCGGCTTCGATCGGCACGAGGAAGCGACCATTGTCGATCTTCATAACACCGTCGACATACAGCGTCGGCTCCAAAATCACCCCGTCGAGATGGATTTTGGACATGATCGAACCACCGACATCCACATTGGTCCCGAGACCGAAATGCAAGGTACCGAGGATGTTCTTGTCCTCGCGCTGGATACCGCGGACCACCGCCTTCGCATTGACGCCTACCGAGGCTTCAGCTGGACACATATAGGCATTCTCGTCGCCATATTCGATGAGATAATCACGCAGGATGCGGGCTTCCGCACCACCGGCAATGTCGATCACGCGGCCGTCTTTCACGGTCAAAGTGATCGGCTCATAAATACGGCCGATATGATGCATGGTGAGATCGATCACCAGCTTGCCATTGGCTGTGCCTTCAACAGGGGCCACGTTGAACTCGCCGGTCGGGAACAGGTAATAGTACAAGCCGCCTTCGCGGTTTTCGTCCTTCCCGAAATCAATGATTTTATAAGGATCGAAACTGTCACCCGGCATTGGCGGGAAGGTGATGCGGTTTTCGACGCTATAGGTAAAATCGGTGCCATAGCGCGAGGTGACATGGCAGGTTTTTGCAGTGGGACCAAACACATTCTTGGCAACAAAATGCTTGCGCTCGGCAACCTTTTTCATGTCTTCGGTGATCGCGCCCGATTGGAGCTGCTCGAGGGTCATGCCCCCATCCAGACAAATCGCTGGAATACGGGCCTGCATTGCGCGGAAGTTTGCGGGAGAATGCAGCATGCCCGTCGAGCACAGCAAGACGTTGACATCTGACTGCATCATCGCTTCGCACACAGCCGCAGGTGGATCATAGTAATCTGCCGGACGGCGCTCGAACAGCGC
>CANGQA010000036.1 GCA_947455995.1 Hyphomicrobiales bacterium
CGTTGAAGCAGAACGGCACAAAAATCATGCCGTCCGACACATCGTCATCGGCGCGCAGGGTGGCGATGATCTTGCCGCGCCGCGTCGAGACCTCGACCGGATCGCCCGCCTTCAAACCGCGCTGGCGGATTTCAAACCTGTTCATCGAGGCAATACCCTCCGGCTCGATCGTATCGAGCACGGCAGAACGACGGGTCATCGCTCCGGTATGCCAATGTTCGAGCATGCGCCCGGTCGTCAACACCAGAGGATAGATGTCATCCGGCACTTCAGCAGGTGGCACAATATCGGCTGGCACCAAATGAATCCTGCCATCACTTGTCGGCACGCTGTCGACAAAGATGATGTCCTGACCCGGCGTATGTTCATCAACCGCCGGATAGGTGACCGAGCCCTCGCTCTCGATCCGGTGCCAAGGCAGGCCCGACAGCGACGGCATCAAAGCGCGCATCTCCTCGTAAACCTCGGAGACATGGCCATAGGACCACGACAGGCCGATGCGGTTGGCCAGATCGACGATCAATTCCCAATCCTGCCGCGCCTCTCCCGGCAGATTGAGCGCAGGACGGCCCAGTTGAACCTGACGGTTCGTATTGGTGTAAGTCCCCAGCTTTTCGGCATGGGCAGAGGCCGGCAGAACCACATCGGCATGCCAGGCGGTCTCTGTCAGGAAAATATCCTGGACAACCAGATGGTCGAGTTTAGCGAGGGCCTCGCGCGCATGGATCTGGTCGGGATCTGACATCGCGGGGTTTTCCCCCATGATATACATGCCCTTGATATGGCCCTCATGGATGGCATCCATCACCTCGACCACCGTCAATCCGCGTTTGGGATCGAGCGTCTGGCCCCATGCGTTCTCGTATTGGGCGCGGATCAACGGATTTTCGACCAGCTTGTAATCGGGATACATCATCGGGATGAGTCCGGCATCGGATGCGCCCTGCACATTGTTTTGCCCCCGCAAGGGATGCAGACCCGATCCCTTGCGGCCAACATGACCGGTGATCGTTGCCAAAGCGATCAGACAACGGGAATTGTCTGTGCCGTGCACATGCTGGGACACGCCCATGCCCCAAAAAATGATCGAGCGCTCGGAGGTCGCAAACAAGCGGGCCACCTCGCGGATGGTTGCGGCGGGGATACCGCAGACCGGTTCCATCGCCTCGGGCGAGAAATCCTTCACCTTGATCTTGAGCGCTTCGAAACCAGAAACCCGCGCCTGAATGAATTGTTCGCTGGTCAACCCTTCCTCGATGATCACATGCAGCATGGCATTGAGCAGCGCCACATCGGTGCCGGGCCGGAATTTGAGGCTATGGCTGGCATGGCGCATCAGCCCCTGTCCGCGCGGATCAGCAATGATCAGCTTGGCGCCGCGCTTGGCCGCCTGTTTGAAGTAGGTGGCCGCCACCGGATGGTTTTGCTCGGGCCGCGCACCGATCACCAGAATACAATCGGCGTCGAGTGCGGCCATGAAGGGTGCCGAAACTGCCCCCGATCCGACACCTTCCATCAGGGCCGCGACCGACGAGGCATGGCAAAGACGTGTGCAATGATCGACATTGTTGGTGCCGAAACCCTGCCGCACCAGCTTCTGGAACAGATAGGCCTCCTCGTTCGAGCCCTTGGCCGACCCAAAGCCCGACAGCGCTCCGCCGCCATGGCTATCACGGATATCGGCCAATCCTGCCGCAGCCCGACTCATCGCCTCTTCCCATGTCGCCTCGCGGAACACCGACCACGGGTTCATCGGATCAATCGCGATGTCGCCATGCTTGGGTGCATCGTCGCGGCGGATCAAAGGCCTGGTCAGACGGTGCGGATGCCGCACATAATCGAACCCGAAACGGCCTTTGACACACAGGCGGTTCTCATTGGCGGGACCATCACGCCCATCGACACGGATGATGGTATCGTCCTTCACGGCAACTTTGGTCAGACAACCGACCCCGCAATAGGGGCAGACCGAATCCACTTCCCTGTCGGGTGTCACTACGGTCTGTTTGGCTTCTGAATCCATCAGCGATTTTTCGAGCAGCGCGCCAGTAGGGCAGGCCTGCACACATTCCCCGCACCCGACACAGGTCGACGTGCCCATGCTATCGGCCAGATCGAATACCGGACGGGACCCGGCTCCACGAAAACCCATGCCGATCACGTCATTGATCTGCACCTCGCGGCAGGCGCGTTCGCACAAGCCACAGGCAATGCAAGCGGCCAGATTGACCGCAATGGCGGCATGGGAATCATCATGCAAATCCAAACCCGCCTGATGCGGGGTGTGATGGTGCCCCCCGCCTGCTTTTGGATAGCGGCTGGTATCAACACCGACGGCCTCGCTCCATGTCCAGAATTTAGAGGCAGGATCAGGCCCGTCATGGCGGGCCGGCATGTCAGTCGCCAGCAATTCGAACACCATGGCGCGCGCCTTTTCGACCCGCTCGCCGGTACTGTTCACGACCATGCCTTCGGACGGCTTGCGGACACAGGACGCCGCAAGCGTACGCTCGCCCTCCACCTCGCAGACGCAAGCGCGGCAATTGCCATCGGGGCGATAGCCGGGCTGATCGAGATGGCACAGATGCGGGATCATTGTGCCTTCGCGTTTGGCGACATCCCAAATGGTTTCATCAACCGCAGCCGTCACCTGGCGGCCATCAAGAATAAACTGGACAGGTTTTGTCATGACACTGTTTCCTCAAGGAAGAACCGCAGTACCGAACGCACAGGATTACTGGCCGCCTGCCCCAAACCACAAATCGAAGCATCGCGCATCACCTGATCGAGATCGCGCATCAGAGCGGGGTTCCAGTCTCCCTGTTCCATCATCCGCACCAGCATCTGGGTGCCTGAGCGGCAGGGCGTACACTGGCCGCAACTCTCAAGCTCGAAAAACCGCAAAAGATTGAGTGCAACCGCTTTGGGATCGTCGTGATCGGACAGGATCACCACCGCATGCGAACCAACAAAGCAGCCATATTGATCCAGCGTTCCAAAATCGAGCGGCACATCGGCCAGACTCGCTGGCAGTAAACCGCCCGATGCACCACCGGGCAAATAGCCAATGAAGCGATGCCCATCGACCATGCCGCCACAATAATCCTCGATCAATTCGCGCGCCGTCACACCGGCCGGAGCCAGTTTGACGCCGGGATTTTTGACCCGTCCCGACACCGAGAAGGAGCGCACGCCTTTATGTCCGCGCACACCCTGATCGGCAAACCATTGCGGGCCTTTTTGCACGATATCGCGCACCCAGAACAGGGTTTCTATATTGTGGTTGAGAGTCGGGCGGCCAAACAGGCCCTGCTCTGCGATGTAGGGAGGACGATGGCGCGGCAGGCCGCGTTTGCCCTCGATCGATTCTATCATCGCGCTTTCTTCGCCGCAGATATAGGCGCCCGCCCCGCGCCGCAATTCAATGCCGACCTGCTGGGTAAAACCGGCAGCATCCAATCGGGCAATTTCGGTTTTCAAGAGTTGCAGAACTGCGGGATATTCATCGCGCATGTAAAGATAGATCCGGTCACACCCGACGGCCCAGGCGGCAATAAGCGCCCCTTCGAGCATCCGGTGCGGGTCGTGCTCCAGATAGGTGCGGTCCTTGAAAGTGCCCGGTTCGCCCTCGTCGCCATTGATGGTCATCAAGCGCGGAGCGGGATAGGAGCGCACAATCGACCATTTGCGGCCGGACGGAAACCCTGCCCCGCCCAGACCCCGCAAGCCTGAATCCGACAGCACGGCAATGATTTCTTCAGGCGTGTGCTTGCCTGTCAGACAATCGGCCAGAAGCTGGTAGCCACCCTTGGCACGATAGGCCTCCAGATCACAATAGTTTGGCATGATCGGCGTTGTTTGGCGGGCATGGGCCAGTTCCAGCAAGCCTTGCGCGGTGGCATGATCCACCTCGCGCCGTCCCACAAGCGCGGCAGGCGCTTCGGCACAACGGCCAATACAAGGCGCGCGCACCACCCGCACGGCAGAAGGATCAACCAATGTTTCGATCCTGCTGATCAGATCTTCAGCGCCAGCCATCATGCAAGACAGTGAGTCGCAGACACGAATGGTGATGGAAGCAGGCGCGCTATCACCTTCTTTAACGATATCAAAATGATGATAAAAACTGGCAACCTCAAAGACCTCGGCCTCAGCCAGGCGAAAGCATGTTGCCAAAGCTTTCAAATGCCGGGCATGGAGGGCCCCTTGCTGGTCCTGCAACCGGTGCAGAGCCTCAATCACCATGTCACGCCGGCGGGGCATGCTGCCCAGCATGGTTTCAACCTCGGCCAGCGAAACGGAATCAAGCATCCGGCCCTTTGGCTTGGCAATTTTCGGATCGGTCTTTTTGACCTGTTTATTCATTGGTGGCGTCCTCCCAAGTGTGAACAGAATAACAGGAAATTACAGATTGGGAACACCCTTGGCATACCATACACCACGCATGTTTTCAGTGACTTAGGCCAAGTGGCAGTGAAATTTATCATGCCGGACACTATTTTTATCCACAGACAGCGCATGGCGCATTGCAACGGCATGCTCCTGAACGCGCTCACACAACAAAGCCACCATCTTCACTCCACAGGCTGTGCAGCGGGCAACCCACCTCGATGCCACAAATTGAGGCACTCAAACTATTGCACTGCAATGAAAGAGCCGCTTGCCATCTGGCGTGTGGCATACCAAGATAGTTCCAGATTCCAGATGCTAATGACATCGTCCCGCACCATAAGCGGGGGATCGATCGAGGGAGGCTAGCATGACACAGAATGAAGGGGCAGTCTCTGCCCGCGTCAGTGAGAGCTATCGTTGGATGCAATTGACGATAGGCTTAGTATGCATGGTTATGATTGCCAACTACCAATATGGTTGGACGTTCTTTGTTCCCGATATCCAGAAACAATTCGGTTGGAAGCCCTCTGACATTCAGGTGGCCTTTACCTTGTTCGTGCTGTTCGAGACGTGGCTGGTTCCGATCGAAGGCTGGTTTGTCGACCGCTTCGGTCCTCGTATCGTCATTTTTGTCGGCGGTATTCTATGCGGCATTGGTTGGTGGATGACATCCCGCGCCACCTCTCTGGGTGGTATTGATGGCTATTATTCTGCCATGATCGTCTGCGGCATTGGCGCTGGCGGTGTCTATGGCACGTGTGTCGGCAATGCCTTGAAATGGTTTCCCGACAAGCGGGGTCTGGCCGCAGGGATTACGGCGGCTGGCTTTGGTGCGGGCTCTGCCCTCACCGTTGTACCGATCCAGAATATGATCAAGGATGTCGGCTTCCAGCAGACTTTTCTTAATTTCGGTGTGGGCCAGGGCATTATCATCTGTATTCTGGCTTACTTTCTGCTTGCGCCGAAACCCGGCCAGGTGCCAGGCACCACCACAAATGCGAACGTGATCCAAACCCGCCGCCATTATGCACCGATGGAAATCATCGGCCCTGCAAGCTGGTGGTTGGCAGCCAGTGCCGCGGTTCTGCTGGTCGGTCTGATCATGTGGAACATGGGCCAGCTTTATTACTTCCAACTGGTTCTGGCCGGTATGATTTTCCTCGTAGGCGGTACGATCGTCGTAATGCGCGGCGAGCCGATTTTCATGCTGATGTATTTCATGTTCGTGATTGTCGGTGCGGGCGGATTGATGGTAACGGCCAATTTGAAACCGATTGCCGCCAATCTCAAAGTCGCGGATCAGGCGGTCACGATCGGCTGGACCATGACGGCGATCACCTGGGCCGCAACCATCGACCGGATCTTGAACGGGCTGACCCGTCCCTTCTTCGGTTGGGTCTCGGATCAGATCGGGCGCGAAAAAACCATGTTCGTGGCTTTTGCGCTGGAGGGTATCGGCATTTATGCCCTCTATCTCTATGGCTCCGATCCATTGTGGTTCGTGCTGCTCTCGGGCTTCGTGTTCTTTGCATGGGGGGAAATCTATTCGCTGTTCCCTTCAACCTGCACCGATACATTCGGCTCCAAATTCGCGGCCACCAATGCCGGATTGCTCTACACGGCCAAGGGTACGGCTGCTTTGCTGGTTCCGTTCGGCAGCCGGATTCAGGAAGCCACCGGTTCTTGGGATACCGTTTTCCTGATTGCCGCAGGCGCCAATATCCTGGCCTCGGCCTTGGCACTGTTTGTGCTCAAGCCATGGCGGGCAAGGGTTATCGAACGTTCGGTAGCCAACTGATCCGCACCCCTGCTGGCCCTGCCATGCAAGGCCAGCAGGGGTGGGTTCTTGAGACTTGACATCGGATGGGGTTGGCATGCCAACTGCCCGGTATACAATGGGATTGATAATAGAGTGGTTGGCAGCAACGCCAATCCGAGAATGAAACAAGGAAACTGACCATGGCGCATGACAAAGCAACTGTTCGCAAAGTTCTGGATGGCGTGAAGGCCTCCGGACGCACGGCACTGACGGCCCCCGAGGCCAAACTGGTATGTGATGCGTTCAGCATCCCGCTGCCGAAGGAAGACCTTGTGACATCGGCCGATGGTGCAGCCAACAGCGCCTCGGCGATGGGCTTTCCGGTGGTGATGAAGATTGTTTCGGCAGACATCCTCCACAAAACCGATGCCGGTGGCGTGATCGTTGGTGTCAAATCGACTGATGAAGCCAA
The DNA here is from genome assembly GCA_947455995.1 of Hyphomicrobiales bacterium. Lineage (GTDB taxonomy): Bacteria > Pseudomonadota > Alphaproteobacteria > Rhizobiales > Beijerinckiaceae > CAIYZJ01. The sequence goes on from CANGQA010000036.1 coordinate 6,624, forward strand.
GGCCGCCTATGACACCATCATTGCCAACGCGAAGAAATATAAAGCTGATGCCAAGATCGAAGGCATTCAAGTGCAGCAGATGCTGCCATCGGGGGCGATTGAAACGCTGGTCGGTTCGATCACCGATCCCTCCTTCGGCAAGCTGGTGGCCTTCGGGCTTGGTGGCGTGCTTGTGGAAGTGCTCAAAGACCTGACCTTCCGTCTTGCACCAGTCAACGAGCATGACGCGCTCGACATGATCGGTTCGATCAAGGCCCAGGAAATGCTTGACGGCATCCGCGGATCCGAGCCGGTTGACCGCAAGGCCATCGCCAAAATCCTGATCAATGTCTCCGCACTGCTCGAAGCCTTCCCCGAAATCAGCGAGCTTGATCTCAATCCGGTGTTTGCAACATCCAAAGGCGCCACAGCAGTCGATGCCCGCATCGTCTGCGATTTCGAGATCCATCACGAACGGTACCGCCCCGATCAGGCAGAAATTCTGCGCGCCACCAACCGCATCTTCAAGCCACGCGCCGTCGCGGTGATCGGTGCCTCCAACGAGGCAGGCAAGATCGGCAATTCGGTGATGAAAAACCTGATCAATGGCGGCTATAAGGGCACTATTGTTCCGGTCCATCCCAAGGCCGATGTGATCGAGGGTGTCAAAGCCTATAAGTCGGTGCTGGATTATCCGGGAGAGGTCGATGTGGCTGTGTTTGCCGTGCCGGCGCATCTGTGCGTGGCCGCAATGGACGAGGTTGGACAAAAGCATATTCCGGGCGCGGTGATGATCCCGTCGGGCTTTGCAGAAACCGACAACCAGCCCTTGCAGGATGAATTGCTGGCCATGGCGCGCAAGCACAATGTCCGCATCATGGGGCCGAATATTTACGGCTTCTACTATACCCCTGAAAACCTGTGCGCGACCTTCTGCACCGCCTTCGATGTGAAGGGCCATGCAGCTTTGTCATCGCAATCGGGTGGTGTCGGCATGTCGATCATCGGCTTTGCCCGCTCGACCAAGATGGGCGTGTCGGCGATTGTCGGCCTTGGCAACAAGTCCGATCTCGACGAGGACGATCTCCTCACCTTCTTCGAGCAGGACGACAACACACATGTCATCGCCATGCATTGCGAAGATCTCAAGGACGGCCGCGCTTTCGCCGAAGTCGCCAAGCGCGTTTCCAAAAAGAAGCCGGTGATCATGCTCAAAGCCGGACGCACCGCTTACGGGGCCAAGGCTGCCGCCTCGCATACGGGGGCGCTGGCGGGCAATGACAAGATCTATGACGATGTGCTCAAAGCCTCCGGCGTGATCCGCGCCCCGAGCCTGCGCTCGATGCTCGAATATGCCCGTGGCGTGCAAGTATTGCCGACACCCAAGGGCGAGAATGTCGTGATCATCACCGGTGCTGGCGGTTCTGGCGTGTTGCTGTCGGATGCCTGTTTCGACAACGGGTTGACGCTGATGAAAATGCCCGACGATCTGGATGCGGCCTTCCGCAAATTTATTCCGCCATTTGGTGCGGCAGGCAATCCGGTGGATATTACCGGTGGCGAGCCCCCCAAAACCTATCAGAACACCATCCGCCTCGGCCTTGAGGACGAGCGGATCCATTCGCTGATTTTGGGTTACTGGCACACGATTGTCACCCCGCCGATGGTCTTTGCACATCTGGTCGCAGAAGTGGTCGAGGAGTTCCGCGCCAAGGGCATCGACAAGCCGGTCGTCGCGTCGCTGGTCGGTGACGTGCAGGTGGAGGAAGCCTGCCAATATCTCTACGAGCGCGGCATTGTCGCCTATCCCTACACCACCGAAACACCGGTGGAAGTGCTGGGCGCCAAATACAAGTGGGCCCGCTCGGCCGGTTTGCTCGGCAAGTAAGATACGGTTTTGAAACAGCCCGGCGGCAAGCCCGTGCTTGTCGCCGGTTTTTTTATGTCCTGTTACGGCCTGCCGGACAAAACACGCCATGGACGCCCTGTGTCCATTAGCATTGCCATCAATAAGCCCTCCAGAGCAGTCAAAAAAAACGGCCCCCGAAGGGGCCGCTTGATCCGGAATGAAGCACCACTCAACCGGTTGCGCCAGACGCCTTGATTTCGGCGATCTTGGCTTCAGGCAGGTGCAGCACATCGCGCAGGACTTCGTCGGTATGTTCGCCCAGCAAGGGGGAGCGCTTCACATCGGCAGGACTGTCCGACAGTTTGATCGGATTGCCAACCGACAGATATTTGCCGCGCGTTGGGTGATCGACCTCGACAATCGTGCCGGTGGCATGCAGCGACTTGTCCTCGGCGATTTCCTTCATCGACAGGATCGGGCCGCAGGGGATGTCATCCTGATTGAGAATGTCCATCGCCTCGAATTTGGTCTTGGTCATCGTCCACTGTTCGATGCGGCCAAAAATCTCGTTCAGGCGCGGCAGACGCACGGCGGGCTTGGCGTAATCGGGATGGGTTTTCCATTCCGGTTCGCCGATGACGTCGCAAATCTTTTCCCATACAGGGGCCTGTGTGATGAAATAGATATAGGCATTGGGATCGGTCTCCCAGCCCTTGCATTTCAGGATACGACCGGGTTGGCCGCCGCCGGAATCATTGCCCGCGCGAGGCGTCGCGTCGCCGAAGGGGATGCCTTCGCCGAACTGGCTGTATTCCTTCAACGGGCCATGATCGAGCCGCTGCTGGTCGCGCAGCTTGACGCGGCAGAGGTTCAAGACGCCATCCTGCATCGCACAGGTGACCATCTGGCCTTTGCCGGAATGGGTGCGCTGATAGAGCGCGGTGACAATGCCAAGTGCGAGATGCAGGCCGGTGCCGCTGTCACCGATCTGTGCCCCCGTGACGAGAGGCAGTCCGTCGCGGAAGCCGGTGGTCGAGGCCGAACCGCCCGTGCATTGGGCGACATTTTCATAAACCTTGCAATCCTCGTAAGGACCGGGGCCAAAGCCCTTGATCGATGCCACGATCATGCGCGGGTTCATGGCGTGGATGACCTCCCAGGGAAACCCCATACGATCGAGTACGCCGGGGGCAAAATTTTCCACCAGGACATCGCACGTGTTGATCAGATGCTCCAACACTTCCTTGCCCGACGGGTTTTTGGTGTCGAGGGTGATCGAGCGTTTATTGTGGTTCAGCATGGTAAAATACAGGCTGTCCACGTTCGGAATATCCTGCAACTGGCCGCGCGTAATATCGCCGGTGCCCGGACGTTCCACCTTGATCACATCCGCACCGAACCATGCCAGCAATTGCGTGCAGGTCGGACCAGATTGAACATGGGTGAAATCGAGGATTTTAACCCCTTCAAGTGCCTTGGTCATCAATCGTCTCCGTTATTTCTTTTTGACCACGCTTTGCGGATTGAGATTGCCGATACGCCCGCTCTCGGTACCGGCTGCAGGATCAATCACCGCATTGATCAAGGTCGGCTTACCGGACTCGATCGCCGTATTGACCGCACGCAGCAATTCATCGGGGTTGGTGGCATTGACGCCAACCCCGCCAAAGGCTTCCATCATTTTGTCATAGCGGGAATCCCGAACAAACACGGTGGTGGCGGGATCGCTGCCATTGCTATTCACATCGGTGCCGCGATAGATGCCGCTATTATTGAAAATCACGATACAGACCGGCAGGTTGTAGCGACAGATCGTTTCGACCTCCATCCCTGAGAAACCGAAGGCGCTGTCTCCCTCGACTGCCAGAACGGGCTTGCCCGTCTCGATGGCAGCCGCAATGGCATAACCCATGCCAATGCCCATGACGCCCCATGTGCCGACATCCAGACGCTTGCGCGGCTGGTACATGTCGATGATGCCGCGCGCCAGATCGAGCGTATTGGCCCCCTCATTGATCAGGATCATGTCAGGACGTTCTTTAACCACGGTCCGCAAGGCGCCCAAAGCCCCGTGGAAATCCATCGGCGATTTGTTGTTCATGAGGCGCGGGGCCATTTTGGCGATATTCTCGTCGCGTTTGGCGGCAACCGTATTCATCCAGTCTGCTGCTGGCTTGGTCCAGTTCGATCCCATACCGGCCAGCAAAGCCGAGACGCAGGAGCCGATATCACCAACCACAGGGGCGACGATCTCGATATTGGAGTCCATTTCTTTCGGCTCGATATCGATTTGGATGAATTTTTTGGGCGCATCGCCCCATGTCTTGCCCTTACCGTGTGACAACAGCCAGTTGAGGCGCGCGCCAATCAGCATCACCACATCGGCCTCTTTCAACACGGTCGAACGGGCTGCTCCAGCCGATTGGGCATGCGTATCGGGCAACAGCCCCTTGGCCATGCTCATCTGCAAAAACGGCACGCCGCTTTTTTCGATAAAATCACGGATCGTGTCATCAACCTGAGCATAAGCTGCGCCCTTGCCGAGAATCACCAGAGGACGCTTGGCCGAAGCCAACACATCCAGTGCCCGCTTGATGGCAGAAGGTGCAGGAATTTGTGCCGGTGCAGCATCGATGACCTTGACGAGCGATTGGGCGCCCTTTTCTGCATCCATAACCTGCGAGAACAATTTGGCAGGTAGATCGAGATAGACCCCGCCCGGACGACCAGACACCGCTGCGCGGATGGCGCGGGCCACGGCAATACCGATATCGGCGGCATGAAGCACACGGAACGCCGCCTTGCATAAAGGCTTGGCAATAGCCAGCTGGTCCATTTCCTCGTAATCGCCCTGTTGAAGATCGACGATCTCACGCTCGGACGACCCTGAAATCAGGATCATCGGGAAACAATTGGTGGTCGCATTGGCCAGAGCCGTCAGGCCGTTCAGAAAGCCCGGGGCGGATACAGTCAGACAAATGCCCGGCTTCTGTGTCAGGTAACCGGCGATGGCAGCCGCATTGCCCGCATTTTGCTCGTGGCGGAACGAGATCACCCTGATGCCCTCGGCTTGCGCCATACGACCCAGATCGGTCACCGGAATGCCGGGAACGTGATAAATGGTTTCCACACCGTTGAGCTTCAACGCGTCGATAACAAGATGGAAGCCGTCTGTCAGTTCACGCTCTTCGGCGGGATTAGGGGTTGAAGCCTCGCTCATCAGCTATTCCTCCGCAATCTTATGTCTCACATCCGTGAGGGTTGATCTTTGCTTGTTGGTTGGTTTTGTCACAATCACACAAAAAGGCAACACAGCTTCACCACGATTTAAAACGCGTCACGCTGGCCTCCGCGCGCTCTGCCCATTCCTGTCCGCCTCATACAAAACAAACAGTCCGGAGCAAGAACAAACAGATCGATCGCCTGATCCGACAATCCCATCTCGGGGAAATAGTTGGCATACCAAATGCCAACTGTCAATGTGAGCCCCGACTGCCTTATCCTCTAACAAACCATTGATTTTCTGAAGAAAAATCAATTTTCAGAGTGATTTTTGAACGCATTATTATACCGTTTTCAAACGCTGCAATGCAAAAAATCAGTAGCTGCATTGCAACATTAATATTGGCATATGACATCTGGCATGCCACATACACGGCAGGAACTGACTATACTTTGGTCTTACACACTGACGCTCGCAACACGATGACGCCACTTATGCCTAACGGAGTTTTGTTATGTCTTCCAGCATCCTGCTACCTACACGTTTTTCACTGATAGCCGCGCTGGTGGTTTGGGCCAATACGATCGGCGATGTCCTGTCGGAAGCCTATAGCCGCCCCGACGATATCGAGCCTTTCGGCCTGTAAAAATCTGGATGTGTTGTTGAGTCAGGCCTGACCTTTATCCATAGGCGCGTCTAAGTTTACAAGTTCCCAGTTTATGTGACTGCAAGTCTATTTTGCTATCAACAAGTCTATTTTCCAAACAAATAGAGCAATGCAGTCGCATGCCCATGATCGCCATGATGGAAACGAATGTTGCTCCCCAATGTCGTCGCCCGCTTGCGTAATTCCGCCTGCTGATTACGGCGTACCTGGCTATACTGCCCTTCAAAGGGTGCTCCGTTATCATGGATATAGATGAAAATGCCGCGGGCACTTTCTCTCAACACCAGCACAACCCGATTGCAAGCCTGATGCTGAAAGGCGGCAATCAGACATTCCTGCACGATACGCCCTGCATGCAGGCATTGCACGTCGGAGAGCCCAAAATGTGTCCGCTGGCGTTTGAAGGGTCGGTAATCGACATCGATGCCTGACTTGGCAAGGCGCGGTTGCAACCGATGCAACAAAGAGCCAAGAATCACTTCCATTTCGGCGCGCGGACGCATTGAAATACAATCCATAATCAGGCGCATGTCGTCGATACAGACCTGAAAAACATCGGCGAACTGCTCGCTGGTGAGTTTGCCCTCACTCGCCCGACGATACCCGTCTGCGAGCTGCATCCCGATGCCGCCATGGATTTCGAGCAAGAGACGCTGGCGTTCGCTCTGCACCACTTGCGCGCTTTCAACGGCATGCTGCTGGCCCAGAACAGTCCGCAATTCCGCTTCGCTTTGCGCCAAAGCGCTGTAAATACGGACGGCCTCTGCCTCTTCATATTCGCGGGCCGCCTGATAGCGCTGGATCACCACCGCCATCATGGAAAAAAGCAAGAGCATGACCGCCGAGGCCGAGAAATAAATCTCCTCGTGTAAAAACCGCGGCATGGGCACAACTTGTTTGAAGTTATCAAGCATTGCGGCATTGCCAGGAAGCTGCGTGAAATCCCGAATGAACATTGTATCGGTGATCATGAAACAGACAAAAAATAAAATGCCAATCTTGGAGTCAACCAAAGTCCCCTTGAACACCATCCATATCGAGGAACCAAAACAATAGATGAGCATAAACCAGATGCCGAGCAGGCTGATTTGGCTGGTCACGGCATCATTGAAAGCAACAGCCAGAAAAGAAAGGAAGGCGACATAGGACAAAACCGCCTTACGCTCGATGTCACTTACGCGCCGCCCGGAATATTCACGCAAGAATTCCACCGCGCCCGATACCAACAAGCCGATCAGACCAATAACGCCCCCCCGCCACAGGGCATAAAATTCTGCAGGAATTTCAGTGGCCATTTGCACACTCATGAGAGTGGCCATCAACAACATGGAGCGCCCCGACAGCCCCATCAAATTTTCGTTCGGAAACACAGTACTGAACCAAAAGAGAAACAGGCCCAGTATGACCAGCAAAAACGCCATGGAATTGACCATGGTGCTGCTAAAAAAATCATAGAAACGGACCTCGGCATCAATCACATCCTGTGAGCCGATCGAAATCTGTGACACAGCAATCACCATGTCGAGCGTCGCATAACGTACTGTGAGGGTATTGGTTCCGCTATTCAGCAATGAATCATAAAGCAGTGTTGAATAAGGCTGTAGCCTGTTGATTTTGAAATGCTCGTCGGAGGCCGCATAGCGATCTATGACATGGCCGTTGAGCGAAACCTCATGGGCACGGCCTAAAACCCCGATCATCAGCTTGATGCTTTGATCAACAGGAATCAGATTGATATCGGGCAATTCGGTTTCAAATCGGTAACACTTCAAACCATCTTCAAACACATCCTGCTTGTAGGGCAAGGTCACGCGTTTTTTAGGCACGGGCTTGAAATTGGCCTGGCACGGTTCCATCGTTAATGTACCGGATGTGATCTGGAATTGTTTGCCCTGCAATGCGCTGTTATGCGGATACAGAATAGCCAAAACCAGAAATGGCCCGATGATACTCGCGCTAAAGGCTAATAATACCCTTTTGATTTGCAACATAAATTGCCTCTGAACGCGAGTTAACCGCAAGCCTGCGATAGATGGAGCGCAAGTGCATATTGACTGTGTGGGTTGAAATATTCAGGGATGTCGCGATGTTGGTAATGGTGGAACCACGCGACAATAATTCCAGAACCTGCCGTTCGCGTTCGCTCAGGGTCGGAACCTCGTCCTGCATCACATGTTCGATTGCCGGGGCTGGACTTGGGGTGCCCAACAATTTCTGCAAAATGTTGCGAGCCACCATCGGATTGATCACCGAGCCACCATTGTTGACCGCAATGATCGAATTGATGATGTAATCTTCCGGATCGTCTTTCAGGACGTAACCGACAGCACCTGCCTCAATGGCCCGCATGACATGATTGTCATCGCCGAACACCGACAAAGTAACAAAATTTGTGGACAGACCTAATGCCCTCCCCATCGCGATGAGATCGCATCCATCGCCATCGGGCAGGCCAAGATCGACAATGCAGACGTGAATGGATGTTTCCTTGATCAGTCTGCTGCCGCTTTCGAAATCATGGGCAACGCCAACAAGCTTGCAATAGCTCGATTGACCGATCACCGCACTGACGCGTTCGAGAAATACTTTATCATCTTCAATGATGGCGACGTTGATCACGCGGAACCCGTCTCTTTCAAAATGTTACAAATCAACCACTACTCGGCAAGGCCACGATATTTCCAGATTCCAAAACCGCTAAGACCCGGAAAACACTGACATCCGGAATACTCTGGGAACATGGAAAAACCGAGATCATACAAAGAGGCACAGCCAAAATCGACGGTCAACCTTAAAAATAAGACACATCATCAAGGCGGAATTGTGTATAGCGGATCATGTCTCGTCACACAAGAGGTTGGACTAGCTTCCGTTTCACGGCATCAATAACAGATCAACAGTAGTAATGGCCTAAAACCAAAAATGCAGCCGCCCTTATGATAAGAGCGGCTGCGTTCGTGGTTCTCATTACATTGAAATTAAAAAAATTGGTGCGTATTAAAAATAGTCCCGTGCCAGACACAAAAAGTCTGAAATAGATTTTTGTAAAAATGAAGCGCAAAAGCCACAATGAATCGGTGATGAAGCAAAACAATTCAAGATGCTTGAAATCCCTTCAAAAAAAGAGGCATCTTTGGCTTGAAACAGACACCGCTGGCAGGATCGACCAAACGTCAATCAGATTGCCAATCTCTTTCAAGCCTTAAGAAATTTATTTATGCTGCACGAAGGGCGCTATCGCCCTCGGCTTGAGCCTGTTCCGCAGGGATTTGCATCTCTGCAGTTGGAGCCAATGGCGAGGAAATCTCACCGCGGACCTGTGTCAGACTGCTGAGCAATTCAGCTTCAAGGGCACATTGTTCAGGCGCTCCTGAATGGATCAGAAAAAACCGTTCGACCCGCAAGCCACGCCCTGGCGCAATAGAAATCTCGAATACGGCGCGCTGTCCGGGAATAACCCGCGGAATTCCCATCTTTCGCAGACTGGCAATATGGAAAAACGCATCTCCCAATGGCTGGTCGGGCAAAACAAACCCGTAGCCACGTTCTTCGTTAAAAAATTTAACCGAACCACTTACAATCATTTTCAACCTCCCGATTAAGAAACCGGGTTTCACTACGAAACCCCCAGAGTAACCACCGACGCTTCAGATTTCGATGCTTTTTGCATTCCGCATCGTTTTGCGTCTTGAGGTTGAATATTGTTGATTTAATCGCCTTTGAAAATTACTCGGTTTAGTAACTAGATTTAGTGTATCCCCCCCCAATTACACCACCAAGACGCTACCAAAGTGTGACTTAGAGCAATCCTGAAATTCATATAACCATCTGTTTAATAACATTTTTTTAGAAAAATTCTGACCCCCATCCAACCTGCTTAATTGCGAGAATGTCTTACAATTCAAGATTGCATGTTATACAAAACAGGCGAATTGGCCCTCGGATTGACCCATGGAATGTCAAAAAAAATGAACTTATTAGACTAAAGTATAATAAAAAAACCGAAAACGACAGAATGCCCGAAAAAGCTGGCGAAAAAGCACAGCACGGTCCAAGCCCCTGTGCATCATGAGCCAGTGGGGTATGCGTTTAAAAAAACCGGAGATGCTGTGGCTGGGGCGGGAGGATTCGAACCTCCGCATGGTGGAATCAAAATCCACTGCCTTACCGCTTGGCGACGCCCCATTAAGCCTTTAAGCGGGCGGACCATAGTCGGGACCGAGCGCGCTTGCAACGGGGAACTTGCATTCTTGGTAAAATCATCCCCAGACAGCCGATCAAAAATCACAGCACAACGCGAAACCCCTTATGTTTGCAGCATAGGGACAAGCAAAATCGGGCAGAAAATGAACCCCGACTTTGATCTGTGCCAAAGAGCCGTCCCAACCCAAAGCATTGATTCTCTATAAGGGCACGTGCTGTTTCACGAACTTGCCGTGCCTTTTGCCCTGCGTTATAAGAAAAAATGTTTTGATGATTTTAATATGTTGAAGTCTTTGGCGTATCGCTGTCTGGTGCTTATCTTGTTATCGGCATGAGGCTTATTATCGGCAAGAGGCTCAAGGGTTCCAATTTATCGCTTTAAGCCTTCATCAGCCGAACCACTTGTTCGAATTTTCAGTGTCTTGGTCTGTCGCGCTTTTGCAAAAGTTTATTGATTTTATGAAACTGATTTCAAAGAGTTTTTTATGGAATTTTCAACACGCATTGAACAGCACTTCATCAGACATGTGCGATTTTATACTGCCCTTTTATGGGTTATCGCGGCATCGATAGCCATTCAACTGGTTCTGCCGAACAGTGATTCGCCATTCCTCTTGGGCCGGTACAATGATCCTGATGACCAGCTCCGTCTCAAACAGGTCAAAGATCTGCTCGGTCTAGCAGGTGCCGATCCCAAAAGCTGGTTTGACCTGCACGAACCGCGGATTTCACCGCCACTAGGGTTGGATAGCCATTGGTCGCGCCTTCTGGATGGGGCGCTGGCTTTGGTTGTAATCGGCTTGAAACCGTTTTTCGGTGTCGAAAAAGCAATTTTTCTGATGCAATATTTTTGGCCGCTTGCTTTGCTTCTGCCGATGCTATGGCTGGCCTATGCCACAGGTAAAACCCTTTATAACCGCACCAGCGGCCTATGTGGCCTATTCTATCTGACGTTCTCGAGCATTCCCGCCTTCTTGCAATTTCATCCTGGACGCATTGACCATCACAACATCCAATCCTTGTTGGTCTTTGCAGGTCTTTATGCCTGCTTGCGGCTGGATGGTTCTGCCCGGCGCTCCGTGGTTTCTGGCCTGTTGATGGCCCTGTCTCTGGCGATCGGTTATGAAACCCTGCCGTTTTTGCTGTTGTTCGCCGTTGTGGTGGCCTGGCGTTATATCGCGTTAGGGCACCGGCGTGAATGGACCGGTTTTTTGATTGCAGCCAGCTTTGGCAGCGTTGGACTACTGCTGGTACAAACAGCGCCTGAACGGATTTTCTATCCCGCCTGTGATGCACTCGGCTTCAACATGGTGGTGATGTTGGTATCGGCTGCGGCAACAAGCCTGATGCTGATCGGCTCGAAACGCCCACAAACGCCAGAGCATCGCTTTCGCCTGATGTTTTTTCCGGCGATTTTTGCAGTGATGATCGGTTTTGCCTATGATCCCACCTGTATTTATGGACCCTATGGCGAAAGAGCCAAGGAATTGTGGGCACTCTGGCTTGATAACGTGCTTGAAATCCAGCCGACTGCCATAAAACTCGACAATACCCCTATCTTTCTGCTTGTTTTTGCCCCCGTCCTGGGTGGTGTTATGGCCGCTACGATATGCAAAAACAGGCTGATGTCGTGGCAGAGGCTGTTATTGTTCGGCATCCTGATAATCAGCGCCATTATGGCCAAAACAATGGTGCGTAATATTGCCTATCCAAGCATTTTTGCTGCCCCGCTGATCGGCTTGGGCATAGTCGTGGCGCTCGAAGAAGCAAAAAAACTTGTCCAGCGATTGGGAGTTTATCTGGCTGCTCTGATCAGTATTCCTATGGTGATGTCGTGTATCTGTTTCATTGTTCTTCCGGGCAATGAGCCAGAACCAAAAAGTGCAGCTGAAATCATAAAATGCGACAGACCGGAGGATTTCGAAGTTTTGAAAAAGCAAAGTCCCGGGCGCGTTGCAACCCCCATCAACCTGGCACTTCCAGTGCTGATGGCAACTAGCCATTCCGTGACCGCTGCGCCCTATCACCGGCTCGTAGAGCCTATCCTCACGACGATCAAAGCTTTTGATGGTGATGAAAAAAACTTTCTGGAATATCTGGCTGAAACGTCCAGCCAATATGTGGTGCTGTGCAACATCAATGCCCCCGAAAAGCTCAAGGGATCATCGGTCACAGCACGTTTATTGCGCGGCGAAACCATCGACCGGCTCGAACCACTGATAGAGCCGCCAGCTCTGGTCAACGGGCAGCCGACCCCGCGCGCCAAACCACTGCCGGTGCTGATCTGGAGGGTGCACTCCACAAGCCAACAATAAGAGATCAACCTTTTGGCACGAATTGTCCGTCGAGATGTAACCCACCCTCTCCTTGCACCAATCCGCGCTGATGGAGATCTTCAAGATGGGCAAAGACTGACAGCCGAGCTGCTTTGATCAGTCGTTGATCGAGATTCTGGTAGATTGCGGCAACTATCTCTGCGGTAGTCCGGTCGCCCTGGTTGATGCGATTGAGGATGGACGATTCGCGCATCCTGCGGTGGTGGATCAGCGCGCGTACGAAACGGTGCGGCTCCTTGACTGGACCGCCATGGCCGGGCCAATAGATCGTTTCCCCGCGCTGGCCCAATTTGTCGAGTGAGGCCATATAATCCCCCATCGAGCCATCTGGTGGCGCAACGATGCTGGTAGACCATGCCATGACATGATCTCCGGAAAATAACAGCCCATCCTGCTTGAGGGCAAAGGCGAGATGGTTGGCGGTATGGCCGGGAGTGAACACCGCTTCGAGCTGATGATCGGGCGCTTCAAGCACATCGGCATCAAACAGTTGCTGATCGGGGCTATAGTCACGATTGGCGCTGGAATCCATCGGATGTGCCTCACCGGCCCCCAATTCGCGCGCCGCAATATGCGGGCCGCAACCATAGACACGCGCTCCTGTTGCCTGTTTGAGAGCAGCAACGCCATCGGCATGGTCACGATGGGTATGGGTCAGCACAATACGATCGATTCGCTCATCTTTGAGGGCTGACAGCAACATGGCGCGGTGGGCTGCGTCATCCGGCCCAGGATCAATCACCGTCACGCTGCCATGCCCGACCAGATAGGTACAGGTGCCGGTCGATGTGAACGGGCCGCCATTATTGGCCACCAGACGGCGCACCAAAGGCGAAATGTGCTCCAGCCGCGCCGGAGCGGGTGCGGCATCGCGGTCAAAAACAAGATCTTCGGCCATCGCTCAGGCTCCATTGGTCCAAGGAACAAGCCGCAACACCTTTGCGAAGCAAAGCGACTTCGTGTAGAAAAGTGGCACAGGCATAGTCTTGTCAGGCTATTCTTGAGCCGTCATACTGCATTTAAGTAGGCTGAGGCGACAACGAAATTCGGGTTTTTGCAAATCGAGGTTTTTGATGACAACCAAATCTATCCTGTCAGTGATGACGAAAGCATTGTCACAAGAGAGCCGTGGCGCCGTGATGCTGCGCAATACCAGCGTGGTTTTGCTCGGGACCGTTTTGCTGACCCTATCTGCCAAACTCAAAGTACCGTTTTATCCTGTCCCGATGACGATGCAGACACTTGTTGTGCTGCTGTTGTCGGCCACCTGTGGCATGCGCATGGGTGTGGCGATTGTGGTGGCCTATCTGCTTGAAGGTGCCGCTGGCCTCCCGGTATTTGCCGATACGCCGGAACGCGGGCTCGGCCTGAGCTATATGATGGGCCCGACAGGCGGTTATCTGATCGGTTTTGTTGCCGCCTCTGCCTTTGCAGGCTTGATGACAGATCGCGGTTTGACCCGTTCATGGCTTGGCCTGTCGATGATTATGATCGGTGGCCATGTGCTGATGTTTGGTCTGGGCTATGCCTATCTTGGTTCGGTCATTGGATTTGAACAGGCCTGGAACGTGGGTGTTGTTCCCTTCCTGCCATCGACGGCGGTTAAAATCGCCCTCGGTGTTGCCTTACTGGGTGGCTATAACCGGTTTTCCGGTCGCAATGCCGGCTAAATGGATTTAAATGCCATCCAAGATCAAGCCGCACTTTATAGAGTGCGGCTTTTTTGTATTTTGAAGATCTTCACAAGAATAATTGAAGGATAAGCCATGGCGGTTCTGGTGACAGGCGGGGCGGGTTATATCGGCAGCAATATGGTATTGGCCCTGCACGATCGTGGCGAGCGGGTCATCGTGCTGGATGATCTGTCCACAGGATTGCGCGACCTCTTGTTGCCTGAAGTGCCGTTTGTCCAGGGTGATATCGGCGATGACAGCCTTCTCGACCAGATTTTTACCACTCATGCGATTGATACGGTTATCCATTTTGCCGCCCGCATCGTGGTGCCGGACTCTGTAACCGATCCGCTTGGCTATTACCTCAACAATACCGTCAAGGCGCATCGGCTCATCAGTGCCTGCGTCAGACATGGTGTCGGACACTTTATATTTTCCTCGACGGCAGCGGTCTATGGCGAGTCGGCTTCCCAAGCCGTGCATGAAGCCTCTGATCTGAAACCGATCTCACCCTATGGCACATCGAAATTGATGGTAGAATGGATGCTGCGCGACACTGCCGCAGCCCATGGCATCAAAGCACTGGCTCTGCGCTATTTCAATGTGGCTGGAGCCGACCCGCAGGGACGTTCAGGTCAATCGGGCCACAATGCCACCCATCTGATCAAAGTGGCCGTGGAAGCGGCCTTGGGGCTGCGCCCGCACATGACGCTGTTTGGTGCCGATTACCCAACCCGGGACGGCACCTGCATTCGCGATTATGTGCATGTCAGTGATCTGATTGCCGCCCATCTCTGCGGGCTCGATTATCTGAAACAAAGTCCGAAGGGTTTTTCGGTCTATAATTGCGCTTATGGGCGCGGGGCATCGGTGCTTGAGGTCATCGATAGCGTCAAACGCATTTCGGGTGTGGATTTCAGCGTCTTGCAAGCAGGACGTCGGGCAGGTGATCCGGCCTCCATTATCGCGGATGGACAAGCACTCCGTCGCGATCTCGGCTGGCAACCGTGCCATGACTCCCTGGACGAGATGGTCCGCCACGCTTTGATGTGGGAACGCAAACGCTCCAACCTGCAACCCTATTCGCATCAATCCTGAAAGCCCGAACCGCGCCTCACAGATGGGTGACTTTGGGATCAATCGGAGCGGGCATGAGAGGTCCCAGAACGGTTTCAATCAGCTTGGCGCCGGCCAGCAGTTTGGCCTCGCGCCGTGGCCGCGCGACCACCTGCAATCCCACCGGCCGACCGTCTTTGGTAAAGCCGCAAGGCATCGACAGGGCCGGAGCCGTCGTTAAAGTGATGGCATAAACAATACCGAGCCATTCGACGTAATTAGCGAAAGTATGGCCGTTACAGGTTTCGAGATAGCGTTGCTCGACAGGGAAAGCCGCCACAATCGTGGCGGGGCACAACAACAGATCATAGTCATCGAAAAAGGCATTGGTACGCTGGATCATCCCGGCACGCTGGGCCTCTGCCCGCACAACATCACTCATCGGCAGGGCAAGACCCTTTTCGATGTTCCAGATCACTTCAGGTTTGAGTTGATCGCGATGGGTCACCAGTTTGGCAGCATGGGAGGTCGCAAAACTCATGGCGCGCAACACACCGAAGCAATCATGAGCTTGAGACAGGTCGGGATGGTCGTCGACAACGGTCACACCCGCATCTTGCAATCGATAAGCAGCTTTGCGGCAAATCTCTGCGACTTCTGGATCAACCGGCGTAATGCCCAGATCGGCCGAAAAGGCTACTTTTTCAGGTACCCAGTTGGAGCGGGCCGCATGCAGGTAGCTTTCTCCACTCGGGCGCGGCAATGAGACGGGATCGCGCGGACTTTCCCCCAGCATCGCATCAAAAAACAGCGCGACATCCTCGACATTACGGGCCATCGGCCCTTCCACGCTCAAAAGACGATCCACCTTGTTGCCTGGATCGGTGGCAACACGGCCTGGACTTGGCCGCAGGCCAACCACACCGCAGAAGCTGGCGGGATTACGCAGTGATCCCCCCATATCGGAGCCATGGGCCAGCCAGGCCATGCCGGTGGCCAGAGCCACCGCTGCCCCGCCGGAAGAACCAGCCGCCGAGAGTTTGGTGTTCCAGGGATTACGCGTCGCACCAAATACCTCGTTGAACGTATTGGCGCCCGCACCGAATTCGGGTGTATTGGATTTAGCGTAGATCATGCCGCCTTCATCCTCGATGGTGTGGACCAGCACATCGGAGGTCATGGGGACATGATCCTTGAAAATCGGCGAGCCATACGTGGTGCGCACTGCCGCCACCTCGGTCAGATCCTTGATCGGAATAGGCATGCCGCCAAGTCGTCCGCGCTCAATCGGCGGCAGCTTCATCAATTCATGCGCATGGGTGCGCGCGCGGTCAAAACACAAAGTCGGCAAGGCATTAACCAGCGGATCAACCTTGGCAATCCGGGCCTCCAGCGTATCCAGCAAATCAATCGGTGTGACCGCGCCTATCGCCAGCAAATCGACAATCTCATGGGCCGCTAGTTTAACAAGACTCTGGTCATTGGCCATGATGTTACTCCATTGCCGACATCATTGTGAGCGCGCTTGATCAGGCGCTCTGTGCCTAGATTATGCAATTGCCGTCCACCAGCACAAGTCATTTTCAAAATCTCCACACTATCGGCGCACCCGACTGCTGATCATTCATCGGCGATTAAGACTCAATGGCTTAGTGTGTGACCAATCGGCTGAGACAGGTTCTAACAGCATCAGCCTGAAAAAGAGGATGGAACGTATGGAAAAGCAGTCCAAACAACCCTTACAGCAACAAGCCAGTATCCCCGCAACGCATATCCCCAACTCTTTCCAGCATGGAACCATTGGACTGGCAGCCGTGGCCGCCGCGGCCCAGCAAATCAAGCCCAAGGAAGTCAAACGCCCCGAGCATCCCTTACCAGCCTGCCTTCGGGATCAGGATTGAGCGGAGTCATTCATCTAGCCCATCATTCCCCTTTGCGTTAGAATGACTTTTTAAGGGGAAAGGAAGGGTGGCTGATGTCGATTTTAAACAAGCTCAGCATAACAGGGCGGGTTAAAGCCTGCTTTTCCAGCCCTAAACGCGAAAGCGGTTTGGAAAAGCCGGAATGTGACCGTCTGGTGATTACCTTTGACGGTATCGAGGGAGATTTTCATGCCTCCCGCAACCGGTTGTCCGACAGCCGGATGCTGAACCAGTACAAGCGTGGCACGCCGGTGGCCAATTCACGCCAGTTGTCGCTGGTCTCTCTGGAGGAACTGGCCGATATCGCCAAAGCGCTCGATATTCCGGTTTTGCCGCCCCAATGGGTCGGGGCCAATCTGCTGATTTCCGATATTCCGGATCTGACCCTGCTACCGCCATCAACCCGCATGATGTTCTCGTCGGGTGCCACGCTGATTATCGATCTCGAAAACGCACCCTGCCGCTATCCGGCCGATATCATAGAACAGCACCACCCCGGCCATGGTCTTGCCTTTCCCAAACTCGCAAAGCACAAGCGCGGTCTGGTGGTGCGGGTCGAGCGCGAGGGCATGATTGCCAAAGGCGACGAGATTGTCCTGTTCATTCCGCAACAGCGGATTTATTCTCACAGCTGATGTTACGGTCTAGCCACTCTGGAAGGGTCCGCTCGTGTCAACCTTGCTTGTCAGCCATTCTGCCTTTGCCAGGCACGAAACACCTGCGGGTCATCCAGAAAGGGCCGACCGCATTCGCGTGGTCGACCGGATTTTGGAGCATGAACGCTTCTCGCATCTGTTGCGTGAACAGGCCCCGATGGGCTCGCTCGACAGTGTAAGACTGTGCCATCCTGCCGAGTATATCGAAGCGTTGGAGGAGGCCAGCCCGCAAGATGGCATGGTCCGGCTCGACGGCGACACCACGATGTCACCGGGCACATGGGAAGCAGTGATGCGCACTGTGGGAGGTGCTACCCTTGCCGTAGACGAGGTCATGAGCGGCAAGGTTTCCAATGCCTTTGTTGCCAGCCGTCCGCCCGGCCATCATGCCGAACGCAGCACCGCGATGGGGTTTTGCTTTTTCAACCACGTTGCCATTGCCGCCCGCCATGCCCAAACCGTGCACGGGGCCGAGCGAGTGGCCATAGTCGATTGGGATGTGCATCACGGCAACGGATCGCAGGATATTTTCTGGGCCGACAAGAGCGTGATGTATGGCTCGACCCATGAAATGCCGCTGTATCCGGGCACGGGTGCGGTGCGCGAACGCGGCGATTTCAACACCATCGTCAATGCGCCCTTGCGCGCCGGTGACGGGTCAGACCATTTTCGCGAGGCGATGGAAAGCGTCATCATCCCGCGTCTGATCGACTTCCATCCCGACCTGATCCTGATTTCGGCAGGTTTTGATGCCCATACCCGTGATCCCCTTGCCAATCTCAATCTGGTGGAAACCGATTTTGCATGGGCCACCGCGCAACTGATGCACCAGGCCGACAAGCTGTGCAAAGGCCGCATCGTCTCGGTGCTTGAAGGCGGCTACGACCTCGAAGGCCTGTCGCGTTCGGTCGCAGCCCATGTCATGACCCTGATGCGGGGGTGAGCAGGCCAGCAGCTGTGAGTGATCGGCAAAGCCCTGTCAACCGGCGGTCTTATCCAGCGGCTTCGTATCGACAATCTCGATCCCGAAACCTGCCAGCCCGACATAAGCGCGGGCTTTGGAGGAGAGGTTGATGATCGAGCGGATTTCGAGATCCCGCAGGATTTGTGCACCAAGACCCACTTCGCGCCACTGCCGGGCGCGTTGGGCATCGGCATTGTCCTCTTCGCCATCTGAGCCAAGATTTTGCAACGGTACGCCCGCTGCTCCATCGCGCAGATAGACCAGCACGCCGCGCCCGGCCTCCTGAAAACGGCTCAACGCCGCGCGGATTTCGTGGCCCCCGCCCAGCGTATCGGCCAAGACATTGGCGCGATGCAGACGTGTCACCATCGCCTCGCCATTGCCGATGCGGCCATAAACGAAAGCAAAATGGTTCACCGTGTCGAACGGGGTGACATAGGCATAGCCGGTCAACTCGCCGATTTCGGTTTTGACGGGGAAGGATGCGACCCGTTCCACCAATTTTTCGCGCTGCTGGCGATAGGCGATCAGATCAGCCACCGAAATACGGATCAGCTTATGCTTGTCGGCAAAGGCATCGATTTGCGGGCCTTTCATGACGGTGCCGTCATCATTGGCCAGTTCGCAAATCACACCGACCGGCGGCAAGCCCGCAAGACGACACAGATCGACCGCCGCCTCCGTATGTCCCGACCGCATTAGGACACCGCCATCTTTGGCGACCAGCGGAAAAACATGGCCCGGACGCACGAAATCATTGGCACCCATATTGCCATTGGCCAGTGCCCGCACGGTATTGGAGCGTTGTTCGGCTGAAATACCGGTGGTCAATCCATGTTTGACATCCACGGTTACGGTAAAAGCAGTGCCCAACGGCGCATCATTGACGGCAACCATCGGGTTGAGATGCAGGCGCCGTGCCTCTTCCGCCGTCAGCGGAGCGCAGACAATGCCGCAGGTATTACGGATGATGAAAGCCATCTTTTCTTGCGTGCACAATGAGGCCGCACAGATCAGATCGCCTTCATTCTCGCGATCATCATCATCGGTCACAATGACAAGTTCGCCACGGGCTATCGCTTCAATGGCTTCGGTCACTTTATGCAGCACGGGACTTATTCCTCTGATACGAGCCGAAGGGTGAATGCTTTGGCCTCACGCTAGCGGGAGATAGGACGGGGTGTGTTCGGTTTCAAGCTCTCGCAGGTCAAGCCTTAGTCGGTTCGGAAGCAAAAGGCCATGACGCGCTTTGCCCGACTTGTCCGCGATGGCGCAAGAAATGATCGGCCAATACGCAAGCCATCATCGCCTCGCCAACCGGCACGGCGCGGATACCCACGCAAGGATCGTGACGGCCCTTTGTCAGAATATCGGTTTCGCGACCGAAGCGGTCTACCGTCTTGCGCGGCGTAAGGATCGAGGAGGTCGGCTTGACCGCAAAACGGACAACCACAGGCTGACCCGTTGAAATCCCCCCTAAAATACCGCCCGCATGGTTCGACAAAAATTGAGCTTGGCCATCGGGCCCGGCCCGCATCTCGTCGGCATTGTCCTCGCCGCGCAGACAGGCAGCAGCAAAGCCTTCGCCAATCTCGACACCCTTGACCGCATTGATCGACATCATGGCCGAAGCCAGATCAGAATCAAGCTTGCCATAAATGGGCGCACCCCAGCCCGCCGGTACCTTCTCGGCGACCACCTCAATCACGGCCCCGATAGAGGAATGCGACTGGCGGATATCATCCAGATAGTCGGCAAAGAGGACGGCAGCTTTGGCATCAGGGCAGAAGAAATCATTCCGTGCCACTTCATCCCAATCCCATGCATCCCGATCGATCATGTGCGGACCCACCTGCACCAATGCAGCGCGGATCACCACATCGGGGATCACCTTGCGCGCAATGGCGCCAGCGGCGACCCGTGCCGCAGTTTCGCGGGCAGAGGAGCGCCCACCGCCACGATAATCGCGGATGCCGTATTTGATATCATAGGGATAATCGGCATGGCCGGGACGATAGCTCTGCCAGATATCGCCATAATCCTTTGAACGCTGGTCGACATTGTCAATCATCAGGGCAATCGGCGTGCCTGTTGTCCGCTGCACGCCTTCGGGATCGACCATCACACCGGAAATGATCTTGACCGCATCAGGCTCGCGCCGCTGGGTGGTAAAACGCGATTGACCCGGACGGCGGCGGTCGAGTTCAAGCTGGATCTCTTCGGCCGTAATCGGCAGCATGGGAGGGCAACCGTCAATCACGCAGCCGAGACCGACTCCATGGCTTTCGCCGAAGGTTGTGACACGGAAGAGATGACCAAAACTGTTATGGGACATGCGATCCTGCACCGGATAGAGACGAATATCTTATGTTCAACCTTTAGAAGCCGATCAGGCAGAGGTCAAATGGCACATTAAACCCAGCGATGCTGTCCCGTCTCAAGAACCAGCAACCTGCCCTGCCATATATCGCTGTCGGCGGCGACCAGAGGATCCAGCTTGGCAACCAAATGCAGCAGACCGCGCGCCACTCCGCCATGGGCGACCACCACACAATCGCCCGACAGCATGGCCAGCCAGGGCTGCAACCGGGCAATCAACAGGGCATAGCTTTCACCATCGGGTGGCACCATGCCCCACTTATCGGCTTCGCGCCGCGCTGCACCTGCTGGATCGGATTGTTTGACCTCACGCCAGGTCAG
>CANGQA010000037.1 GCA_947455995.1 Hyphomicrobiales bacterium
AGCTTTTGGATTTCTCATATGACCAAAATTATCTCTCAATTCTTGGCTGATGAAACCGGTGCAGGTGCTGTTGAATATGCGCTCGTCATTGTCATGGGCATCGCTATTGTTACGGCTGTCAGTTCATCACTTAAAACACAGGTCACTGCCTTTGTTTCATCAATCGGCAAAAAGTTGACCAACGCAGTGAACACCATAAGCTAATTCATTGTGTATCCGGAAATTATTTATTAAGTTTTTCGGATGCAAAATAATAAATAAATTATCTGCAAATTGTATTGTTGTTTACGTGCGTATTTGAAATCAATAATCTCATCTTTGGAGTTTTTATATGACTAAACTTATCTCTCAATTCGTGGCTGATGAAGCCGGTGCAGGTGCAGTTGAATATGCGCTCGTCATCGTCATGGCCATCGCCATTGTTACGGCTGTCAGCTCAACGCTTAAAACACAAGTCTCTGCCTTTATTACACAAATCGGCGCGAAGTTGAACAACGCAGTCAACACCATTAGCTAATTCATTTTTGCAGCCGGAATTTTTAATATAAATTTCCGGATGCAAATTATTCTAAAACAAAAAAATTGTTATTTGTTTGTTGCGTCAATGCATATTTGGAATCTTTAATCTCACCTTAGGAGTGCTATGATGACTAAAATTTTTACACAATTTGTGGCTGATGAAGCCGGTGCAGGTGCTGTTGAATATGCGCTTGTGATTGTCATGGCGATCGCCATTGTCACGGCCGTGAGTTCAACTCTTAAATCGCAGGTCACTGCATTCATCACACAAATTGGCCAAAAGTTGAACAACGCAGTCAACACCATAAGCTAATTCATTTTTGCATCCGGGAACTTTAGTTTAGATTTCCGGATGCAAACTATTTATAAATTGAAATTTATTTTAAGTATTATATAATTTTTATTTTATTTTTCTTTGATCGGTTTTAATTTAAATTTGTGATTTGTTTGTTGTGTACCTGCTTATTCGAAATCTATAATCTCAGCTCAGGAGTTCTATCATGACTAAAGTTTTCACCCAATTCATGGCTGATGAAGCCGGTGCTGGCGCTGTTGAATATGCGCTCGTCATTGTCTTGGCCATTGCTATTGTCACGGCCGTGAGTTCAACTCTTAAATCGCAAGTCACAGCATTCATTACACAAATCGGTGGCAAGTTGAATAACGCTGTCAACACCATCAGCTAAGCTATTTTTTCATAGGGAGTCTAAATTTTAGACTCCCTATGAACAACGACTTTACCAATTAAAATACGCATATTTTTTTTGTATATTCTATCCTTGTGTCATTAAATTTCGATAAGCGTAAATACACATTATAAGGTTCAAAAATGCAAAATATCAATTTGACACAATTTTTATTGCTTGTTTTTCCTATATATTTAATCATAGGAGCAATATTTGATGTATTAACTCTCAAGATACCGAATAATTACATCCTTATTGGATTGTTCCTGTTTGTTCCGATCGCAGTGTTTGCAGGGTTTACGTTTAACGACATGCTGTTCAATCTCTTGGTTGGTATTGCAATTTTGTTGATCAGTTTCGGGGCCTATGCTGCCGGTGTTTTCGGTGGGGGTGATTCCAAATTCATGGCCGTCATTGCCCTCTGGATCGGTTTTGAACCTCTCCCGGAATTTCTATTATATACAGGCATTATCGGCGGCGTGATGGCTTTGGGTGTGTTGATCGGAGGACGCTTTGTGCCAGTTCACCTCCAACCTGCTTTTTTTAAAACCATGCATCAAAGACGGGTTGTGCCCTATGGTACTGCAATGTCTTTGGCCACCTTGCTTGTCTATCAAGACACTGCAATCTGGAAATTTTTTATGTCCTGAAAAATGATAATTCTAAAAAATGATTTATAAAGCTTCATTTTAACGATTTATTAAGTTTGTTTTTATATTTTCCCCCTATGAAGATTTAAGGCGCAACGAAAATGAACAGAGCAAAAATTATCATTGCAGGAGTTGCTATACTATCAGCGGTCATTATCGGACTGATTGCGGCGTCGATGCTTGAGCCGGAACAGGTACCCGTTGCTGCACCCGTTGCACAAGCCCCGGAAATTGTTCAGCCGGCACAATCAGATGTTCTCGTTGCCACACGCGAATTAAAATCAGGATCGTCGCTGACCGAGGTCGATATGGCTTGGTTGGCTATGCCGGATTCGCTCATCGCATCAACGATGATCCAAAAAAAGAATGATCCTCAGGCGATTCGATCAAATATCGGCAAGATAACAAACCAGACTGTTTCAGCAGGTGAGCCTTTTCGCCAAGACCGCATCAATGTTATCCCTACAAACGGTGGCGTACTTGCCAATATACTTAAACCTGGAATGCGCGCCTATACAATGCTTCTCGATGAGAAACTCGGCGGCAACGGGTTCATTCTTCCCCGTGATATTGTTGATGTTGTTGCAATCGGCAAATGGGAAAATGAAGCAAAGGGGGCACAACTCATTATCAAAGGTGTCAAAATTTTAGCTGTCGGCGCTAAAACCGATACTGCTGCCAGTGGCGCCAACAATAATGATAACCGTGCACGCACTGCGACACTCGAGGTTACACCTTATGAATTGGAATTGTTGGTCAAGCTTGAGCGAAACAACATTCCGATATTGCTGTCACCCATGCACATGGATGACGGCAAACTGAGTCAGGAAGAGCGCGAAACAAGTCCTGTCATCGTGTATTCAAAGAGGCCATTGTAATGTTCAATATTTTTTGGTTCACACAATCCAGATATTCGATACGGTCTTGGTCCTCTTTCAGGATCATTATCGCTCTGCTTTGTGTGTGGTCACTGCCCACCTATGCCGCATCTGAAAAACCCAGTCTTTCAGATGTCATTACGGTATCGGGGTCGACCGCCCAAAAAATAAATATTGAAATCGGTCAAGCCCTGACACTTGATGTCCCAAATGGGGTGAGGACAATCTATGTCAGCGAGCCTACTTTGCTTGATACAAATCTCAAAAATGCAAATCAACTCGCGATTTCAGGCCGTATTGCAGGCACAACGGATCTATATTTACAAGATAGCTCAGGCAATACGATTGCCTCCTATCGGGTTTTCATTAAACGCAATCTCGCTCTGCTTTACGACGTTTTGCGTACTGCTGCGCCCCATCTCGATCTCAAATTACAAGCCACTGGCCGTGGTATGATCCTGACAGGTGATGTCGCGTCCGAAATTGAGGGATTCAGAATTGAACAGGTCGTGCGCTCGGCCCTGAGCGCCGAGGAGTTGACCGGGTTTGTCAACCAGTTGACGATTCGTGAGGCCGACCAGGTCATGATCAAGCTGACCATCGCTGAAGTCCAGCACAGCGTGTTGAAGCAACTTGGGGTTAAAACAACAGGAAGCTGGACAGTCGGCAATACCAGCTTCAATGCAAAAGGAAGCACAAGTATTGCTGATGGTGTAGGCACTATTGCTGCCCATGTCGGCGGAAAAGAGCTTTTTTCACTTCAGGCCCTTGAGCGTGAAGGTGTATTGAGAACTTTGGCAGAGCCGACATTGACAGCAATTTCCGGTGGTGAAGCCAAATTTACCGCAGGTGGCCAAATTCCAATTCTTGGTTCCTATACCTATGCAGGTGGTGTTGCGTCACGCGGCGTCACTTACAAAGACGTCGGTGTTGAACTCAGTTTCAAACCCGTTGTGATATCTTCAGGCCGTATTCGCCTCACGATCAATTCCGTAGTCAATGAGATTGACCCTTCACTGGCCTACACATTCGATGGCGTCACATATCCGGGTTTCCGCAGACGGATGATGGACACCATTGTGGAACTGCCCTCGGGAGCGGCATTGATGACAGCAGGTCTTTTGCAGCAGCAAAGCAGTATCGAAATTCAAGGCATACCAGGCCTTTTAAATATTCCTATCATCGGTGCGCTGTTTCGTTCTCGTGAATTTCAACGCAAGGAATCCGAGTTAATGATTGTCGTGACGCCTTTCATCGCCAAGTCTATAAAACCGGAGAGAATGCCGCTGCCTACCGATGCTTTCAGGCTTACCGATGATGCATCACAAATCCTTCAAAGCCAGATGGTGCAAAAATATGGTGCCTCAAAATCTGCCTCTGGCAGCCCAACACAAAAACCACCCATGGGTGTAGGATTTATTACAAAATGACCCAATCAATAAGCCAGGCCTCACGCGTAAGACCCTTGCTGTTCAGTCTTTTAACTCTGGTCCTTTTGACAACTGGCTGCACGAGGCAAGAAGGGCTTTTGCCAAATTATAAAGAAGATGATTTGCGCGAACGGCACCTCATAAAACAGCAATCAGTCTTGCAAAAACTAACCGTGATTCCGATTGGTCCCAAACGCAACCAAATCAGCCCCTATGATACCGACCGCATCACCAAATTTGTTGAAAACTATAAATTATCCGGGCTGGATCAATTAAACATCACCTATCAAAACTCGCATGCTGCTGAACCAGCCATTACTGCCCTGTTAAAAAGCCTCAATGAAACCGGGAATACGACGAAACCCGCGGGATCAAAATCTGGTCCTGTCGAAATTGTTTTTACATATACAGCCACGCAGACAGTACTGGATCGGAGTTGTGCAGGGACACGCACTGATGGTGGCCAGACATTTATGGTTCCTAATAAAACAATCGGTTGTGCTTTCACATCTGCTTTTGCCCAACAAGTTGATCAACCCCGTGATCTCGTAGAACCACGTCAACGTGACAAAAAGTTTTTTAATCCATCAAAAACGGAACCATCTCCAGCAGTTGATACTACTAAGTAATTTTTTATTTTAAATTGAGATTAATCATGGCTGATTCTAACCAATCCATTGCTTATAAATCCAATATCATGGGAAACCAGCGAGCGCCTTTTTCCCATGCGTCGATGGCGGTGTTTAGACTCAGTTCTGCGGTTGAAAATGCCTTTATCAAGCTCAGCCAGGACAGGCTTTGTGTTCGTTTAAAAATCGAGCACTATGACGGTGGTATTGCCAAGGCCATAGAAATTTATCGTGAAAGAGCAACTCCAAACGTTTTGGTGGTTGAACTGACGTCCGACAATCCGGCTGATGCTCTTGTTGAACTCGATTCCCTTGCGGATTTTTGTGATCCTGACACCAAAGTCATGGTTCTTGGACGCAATAATGATGTCGGCTTTTATCGATCCCTCATTTCGCGTGGGGTCCGTGAATATGTGTTGATGCCATTTGATGCACATAAAGCACTTGATGCTTTATACCGCATGATCGGGCCCGAACAAGGATCACGAGGGCGTTGCGTCGCGTTTATCGGCGCGCAAGGTGGCTCCGGATCATCGATGCTATCACATCATGTGTCATTGCATGTCGCTGAGACATTAAAATCGCCGACTTTATTGATCGATCTTGATCTGGCCTTTGGTACGGCTGGTTTAACTTTTGACCACAGTATCAACAAAGGGTCCGTTGAACTGCTGTTTGCTACACGCCGAGAGCTTGGCGATATTTTCGATCGGGTAAAGTTCGAGGTCAGCAGCCACCTTAACGTCATCGGGACAAGCGGATCGCTTTTCAGAACATTCGACATCGACCAACGAATGATTGACACATTGGTCCAGCATGTCCGGTCTGTATATCCACTCACCTTTCTTGATGTCCCCCATAGCTGGACGCAATGGGTGAGATTTTTGCTCGCCGACGTCGACGATGTTGTTTTGTCAATGACCCCCGATATTCCCAGCCTCAAAAATGCACGTGCCATTTTGAATGCACTGAATGATATTAGACCCAACTCATCCCCGCCGATCATTGTCGTCAATAAAGTGGGTGTTCCTAAACGTCAGGAAATATCAATCAGTGATATTGCAACACATCTCGGTGTAAAAATATCCCACTCTATTCCTTTTGCAGCCGAGAGCTTTGGACGATGCGTGAATGAGGGCAAAACTCTCTTTGCTATTGCTCCGAAGAGCAAAGAAGCCGCAGTCATCATCAACGTTGCGAAAGAGTTTTTACCTGCCCGTACCGAAGCTGCCGATCAAAGTGGAAATCCGTTAAAGCGTTTGTTTAAAGCACTTAAAAATTAAATTAAAGGGTATTAACATCATGTTTGGTCGTCGTGGAACTGATTCAAAATCAGATAACAATAGAGATGTATCACAAACCAGCATTCAAAATTTTGATATAAAACATGCTGATTTTGATCGACAAATTATGAGTTCAAATAGTAATAATAATTCTGTCGATCATAATAAATATTATGATGATCGGGATTTTCTTTCGTTTAGAGAGCGTGATAAAGAGCGCTATTATCGTCTTAAGCAAGATATATTTACCCAAATTATTGAAGTATTAGATATTACAATCCTTGGGACTTTTGAGCTTTCAAAAGCAAAGGATGAAATTCGTGATATCACAACAGAAATTATTTCCTTGCGTGGCATCCAGATCACGCTCGAGGAACAGGAAGAAATCGTCAATGACCTGTGCAGTGATTTCCTCGGGCTAGGACCGCTAGAGCCCTTGATGGATCGCGATGACATCAACGACATCATGGTCAATGGGCCGCATCAGGTTTTTGCGGAATACGAAGGACGCATCCAACTCACAACGATCGAATTTCGTGACAAGCAGCAGTTAATGAATATTTGCCAGCGTCTGGTTGGGCAAGTCGGACGCCGGATTGATGAATCAACACCGATCTGTGATGCGCGTCTGCTGGACGGTTCCCGCATCAACGTCATAGCGCCTCCCTTGGCGCTAGAAGGTCCGGTACTGACCATCCGTAAATTCAAAAAGGACCGCCTTACCCTTGATCAATTGCAGAAGTTCGGGACAGTCTCAAAACCCCTGGCCGACTTAATCCAAATTATCGGTCGTATTCGTTGCAATGTGCTGATCAGCGGGGGAACCGGCTCGGGCAAAACAACCCTGCTTAATTGTTTGACACGTTACATTGATACGACCGAACGCATCATTACCTGCGAAGACACTGCAGAGCTTCAGTTACAACAGCCTCATGTCGTCCGTCTCGAAACCCGTCCGCCGAGTCTGGAGGGGGGCGGTGAAATCACTATGCGTGATCTCATCAAAAATTGTTTGCGTATGCGGCCTGAACGGATCATCGTCGGGGAAGTGCGTGGCGTAGAAGCCATAGATCTTTTACAAGCCATGAATACCGGCCATGACGGATCAATGGGCACAGTGCACGCTAATAATGCCCGCGAGGCCATTGCGCGCGTTGAAGCCCTCGTCAATATGAATTCCAATAATCTTCCGGTCCGCGTCATTCGTGACATGATTGTCAGTTCGGTCGATGTGGTCATCCAGGTTGAACGCCTGCGTGACGGCACCCGACGGGTCATGAGCGTTTCGGAAGTGGTTGGCCTTGAGGGCGACATGCTTGTGATGCAAGATTTGGCAATCTACAAAATTATTGGCGAAGACGATAACGGGAAGCTCAGAGGACATCATGTCGGTACGGGAATCTATCGCCCCCGTATGTGGGAACGCGCCCGCTATTTCAACGAGGATGCCCGCCTGGAAAATGTTATGGATGCACTCAACGAAGAAGCCAAACAATTAAAGCCGCGTGAATGACATGAGCAAATCCCTTCTTATTCAAATCAGTCTTGGATATATTGTTTTAGTCATGATTCTTATCATGTATAGGAAGCAAATATTTGACCCTGCATATAAGAATTACTTGGTTAAAACACTTTATCCTTCGATCAAAGAACAAAACAGAATCGGACTTCGAGTCGCGTCACAATCTCAAGATCGTCTAAAATCTGCAGGTCTCACTTTATCTTCATTTCAATTTTATTTGCGTGTTTATGTATATAGTTCAATATTTATAGCATTGATGCATCTGTTGTTTCACAATAATATTGTTAATATTTTACTTTTAGTCATTGCCGTTTTTTTTGTTCCACGAATTATACTTGATTTTCTTACAAGAAGAAGAATGAAAAAATTCCGGGACAACTTGCCTAATGCTATTGATGCGATCATTCGTGGTGCAAAAGCAGGCCTCACGATCAGTGATTGCGTTAAATTAGTGGCAAATGACTCGCAAGAACCGATAAAATCGGAATTTGTACAAATTGTGAACAGTCAAAGGGTCGGGATAACTCTCTCTGAGTGTTTCGAAGGAATGGCTGACCGTTTGAACACCAAAGAAACACGTCTGCTCAGTTTCGTGATTAATATCCAGCAGCAAACTGGCGGTAATATCTCCGAAGTCTTGGGCGGACTTGCACGTTCTATTCGGGCAGACATTATGATGCGCGAGCGCGCTAAGACCATTACAACAGAAGGTAAATTAACGGCAGGTGTGGTGGCTGTCATTCCTTTTTATGTCTATTTTATGCTTAATTCACAATATCCAGAAAAAATGCAATTGTTGTTTGACTCGACTTTGGGAAATATTATTTTGCTATTTATTATTTTCTGGATGTCATGCGGTATCGGTGCAATCATTTATACAATCAACATAAAGATTTAAAAATGAATAATGCAACAATAATTATTATTTCGTTTGTCCTAATAACAGTTTTGTTAGCGGGCGGCATTTATATTTTAATTAATGAATATTTTAAAATATTTTTTCAAAAAATGCGTTTTGCAAATACCCTATCGCAACACAAATCAAGCGATTCGAAGAATAAAAGTATTGGTGATTATATTCTCGATTTTATTGATCAATTTAAATTACAAGAATTTTTTAAAGTCGACAATATCAAGAAAACATTGTCAGATACTGGTAATTCTACAACAATGACACTTGATAAAATTTTGCTTGCCAAAATCGTATTGCCTATCTGCATCGGATTTATAATTTTCAATTCTAATTTTGTTGGGATGTTCATGAATGAAGACAACCCTGAATTTAGGTTAGTCTCTATCATATTCTCTGTGGTTATCGGACTGATGACCTTTCCATTGCCGAATATCCTGATTGAAATGGATGCAAAAAAACGAGCCGCAGATTTTATGATAACCTTTCCCTCTGTGCTGGATCTGCTCATCATATGCATCCAGTCCGGAATTTCATTCGAGCATGCCTTGCAGCGCGTAACCCGTGATGCGACGATCATATCACCTGTGGTCGGCGAGGAATTGTCACGTATTCTGAAAGATATCCATTTGCTTGGCAGTCGCGAAGCAGCACTGCTGAATTTCAAACGCCGTATTCCTACTGCTGCCGTTGACGATTTCGTGCTGGTTGTTCTCCAATCGGAACGATACGGTACTTCTATGTCTGATGCCCTGCATGTGCTGTCTGAAACAGTCCGATTTGACCAGATTACAATCATAGAACGAATAGTTCTTAAACTCCCAACCAAGATCTCGGCCATCATCATGGTTTTCATGATGCCTGCCGTTTTGATTTTGGTATTTGCCCCCATTCTACTCGGGGGAATTTCAGCCGGGTTTTAATTGATCGATCGGCTTCCCATTCCTGTCGTGGCTGGAATGCCAAATTATTGGTCTGAGAATCGCTGTTCCCTCTTGCACGGATCACACTTGCATCGTTGAGTAGATTCTGAACAATTCCTGCTAGAATTAGCGGCATCAGGGTGGACGCAGTATATGACCAAGGGTATGCGCAAGGGGCTCACAAGTTACGGTGATCCAGGGTTCTCGCTGTTTTTACGGCGGGCTTTTATCAAGGCCATGGGCTTTAGCGATGACGCGCTTGAGCGGCCGATCATCGGCATCACGGATACATTCAGCGATTACAACCCCTGCCACGGCAATGTGCCGCAACTGATCGAGGCTGTGAAGCGCGGAGTGATGCTGGCCGGCGGCCTGCCCATGGCCTTTCCGACGATCTCGATCCACGAGAGCTTTTCCAACCCAACATCCATGTTCCTCCGCAATCTGATGGCGATGGACACCGAGGAAATGATCCGCGCCCAGCCGATGGATTCCATTGTGCTGATTGGTGGATGCGATAAAACAGTCCCGGCCCAGTTGATGGCGGCCGCCAGTGCCGATGTGCCTGCCATCATGCTCATTACTGGCCCGATGTTGGTCGGCCACCACAAAGGCGAGGAGTTGGGTGCTTGTACCGATTGCCGCAGACTGTGGGCAGCCCATCGTGCCGGCACAATCGACGAAGACGAGATCGATGTCTTGAGTGGTCGCCTCGCCCCGACCAACGGCACCTGCATGGTGATGGGCACCGCATCCACCATGGCCTGTGTCAGTGAAGCTCTTGGCATTGCCATGCCCGGTACCGGGTCGATACCCGCCACCCATGCCGATCGGTTACGTGCCGCCGAAGCCGCAGGAAAGCGGGCGGTCGAAATGGCTAAAACCGGTGGACCGAAACCATCTGAAATCATGACCGAAAACGCCTTCCACAATGCTTTGACGGTTCTTCAATCGATTGGTGGATCAACCAACGGCCTGGTCCATCTGGCTGCCCTGGCCGGACGCTTGGGCATTGAGATCGATATGGCGGAATTCGATCGGATGGGGCGCGAGGTGCCAACCCTGATCGATCTCAAACCCTCGGGTTCCCATTATATGGAGCACTTCCATTGGGCCGGTGGTGTACCAAAATTGATGAAAGAGCTTGGTGATCTGATTGACGGTTCAGCGATGACTGTCACAGGTGAACCTTTGTCGGCCTCCATTGCGAGGGCTGAAGAAGTCCCGAACCAGACCATCATCCGCACCCGCGCCAATCCTTTACAGGCATCGGGTGCCATGGCCGTGCTGAGTGGCAACCTGGCTCCGCAAGGCGCGCTCATCAAGCAATCGGCTGCTTCACCAACCCTGATGCAGCATGAAGGTCGTGCCGTCGTATTTGAATCCGTGGAAGACATGACCCTGCGCATGGATGATCCCGATCTTGATGTCACGGCTGATGATGTGCTTGTGCTGCGCAATGCGGGACCTGTCGGCGCGCCCGGAATGCCCGAAGCAGGCTATTTGCCAATCCCGCGCAAATTGGCCCAGCAGGGTGTCAAAGATATGGTGCGTATATCGGATGCCCGCATGTCCGGCACTGCCTTCGGCACCATCGTCCTGCACATCGTACCGGAAGCCGCCATCGGCGGGCCGCTCGGCCTGGTGAGGAATGGCGACCGCATCCGGCTTGACGTTGAAAACCGCCGGATCGATCTGCTCGTCGACGAGGCCGAATTGACCCGGCGCAAAAACGAATGGACCGCACCCAAACCGCATGCTGGGTCGGATCGCGGTTATTTGTCGCTTTATCTGAACAATGTTAATCAGGCCGATCAGGGATGCGATTTTGACTTCCTGCGCAAAACGCCTGCCCACCCAAGCAACACATAATAGCCGGATCGCAACGGCTGCTGCCACTGACCTGAAGGAATGACATCATGAGCGGAAACAACAAAATTGCCCTGATCACCGGAGCTGGTTCAGGCGTCGGACGCGCCGTAGCGCTGGCAATGGCCAAAGAAGGCTATACGGTCGTTATCACCGGTCGTCGTGCCTCGGCACTCGATGAAACTGTTGCCGCGGGTAAAGGTCTCTCAGGCAGCCTGTTTGCCATTCCTGCCGATCTGACCGATCCCGAGCAGGTTGCCAAGCTGTTTGGCGCTGTCAAAGATAAATATGGCCGACTGGATGTCTTGTTCAACAATGCCGGCGTCAATGCGCCTCCCGGTGTACTGCTGGAAGATCTTGATCCCAAAGACTGGCAGACTGTTGTTAACACCAACCTGTCGGCTGTGTTCTATTGCACCCAGCAGGCCTTCAAGATCATGAAAGCTCAAACTCCGCATGGTGGCCGTATCATCAACAATGGTTCGGTCTCCTCACAGGCGCCGCGCCCCAATTCCATTCCCTACACAGCCACCAAACATGCCGTATCAGGCCTGACCAAAACCACCTCGCTGGATGGCCGGAAATATGACATTGCCTGTGGCCAGATCGATATCGGCAATGCCGCTTCGGCCATGACGTCGGCTATGAGCGGGGGTGTTCCCCAGGCCAACGGGACCATGGCACCCGAACCGGTGATGGATGTCGCCAATGTCGCCAGTGCCGTAGTCTATATGGCCAGCCTGCCGCTGGATGCCAACGTGCAGAATATCACCGTAATGGCCACCAAAATGCCGCTTGTGGGTCGCGGTTAAGCCTTCATGGACGCTCGATTTAGGCATAAGGTGTTTTTATGAGACTGACACCAGCAGAGATCGAGCGTTATGCCCGCCATATCATTCTGCCGGAAATTGGCGGGCAGGGCCAATTGAAGCTCAAGCAGGCGCGTGTGCTGGTGATCGGTGCCGGTGGTCTTGGCGCTCCTTTATTGCTTTATCTGGCTGCCGCCGGTTGTGGCCAAATCGGCATTGTCGATGACGACACGGTCAGCCTATCGAATTTGCAGCGGCAAATCATCCATCACACTGCATCTGTAGGGACAACCAAAACCGACAGTGCCAAAGCAGCCCTGACAGCCATCAATCCACATGTCGGCATCACCTGCCATAACGGCAGGGCAACAGGTGAAAGCCTGCCCGCTCTGCTCGATCACTATGATGTTGTGGCCGATGGTTCGGATAATTTTACCACACGCTATAGCGTGGCAGATGCCTGCCTTACCGCCTGCAAGCCGCTGGTCACCGCAGCTTTGGGACGGTTTGACGGCAGTTTGACCACCATCAAAGGCTATCAGCATAACAAGCAGGGACAGTGGAACCCGACCTATCGCTGTCTTTTTCCCACACCACCCGCCGAAGGCAGCATTCCGCATTGTGCAGAAGCCGGCGTCATGGGGGCTCTGGCAGGAGTCATGGGCTCGCTGATGGCCCTTGAAGTGATCAGAGCCATCGTTCCGTTCGGGGATGATCTGGTCGGACGGTTGCTGATGGTAGACGCGATGTCGATGCGGTTTGATACCATCCACTACCAGCGGGTGGTCGCCCCACCCGCCTGAACATTACTGAATCAGTTGAACCAGCCGCCGCCTTTGCGGACTTTGACAACGGTGCCAGTCTTGACGCGGTTGTAGAGGTCGAAAATATCCTCGTTCAGCATGCGCACACAGCCGGAAGACACCTGTTCGCCAATCGACCATGGTTCGTTGGTGCCATGAATGCGGAACAGGATATCGTGGCCGTTCTGGTACAGATAGAGCGCGCGCGCGCCAAGCGGACTGTCGACCCCGCCCGCCATATGTTCGGGAAGGCCTTTCAGAACCCGCTTCATGGTTGTGGTAGGACGCCATTCCGGCCAGACGCCCTTGCGGCCGACTTCGGCAATGCCACGCCATGAGAAACCCTGACGGCCAACGCCGATGCCATAGCGCAAAGCGGTGTTGTCCGACTGGACAAAATAGAGAAAACGCTCGTCGATGTTGACGACAATCGTGCCCGGCTTCTCGCCCCCCGTATAGGTGACGGTCTGGCGCATCAATTCCGGCTTCATGCGGGTACGGTCCACCAGCGGAATATCAAAAGGCTGATCGGGGATTGATCCGATATACCAGCTGTCATCATAATCTTCCGGAGGGGCGGTAATGGTCGGTTCCGGGACCGATTGACAGCCTGCAACACCGAATGCTGTCAAACCCAAAAATCCGGCCAGCAAAGAGCGGCGGGAAACGGCCACATCATTTTTTATCCGCATAGATTGAGACATCCGATCTACCAACTTTCAAATAACCACTATTAGGCGCGCAAAACCGCGCCCGTTTTTTTAGCCACTTCCGTGATAATCTTGTCGCTGATGCTTTCGAGATCAGCATCCGTCAGCGTGCGGTCCTGTGGCTGCAGGGAGACGGTAATTGCCAAAGATTTATGGCCTTCGGCAATCCCTTGCCCAGTATAGACATCGAACAGAGTCACATCGTTGATCAAGGTCCGCTCGGCGGTCTGGGCTGCTTTAATGACATCAGCCGCTGCGACACTGAGAGGGACAACAAAAGCGAAATCACGCAAAACCGGCTGGAAATCAGAAAGGACCAGCTTGGCTTTCATTTTGGTCGGCTTGGCTTTGATGGGTGGCAACCGGTCAAGATTGATTTCAAAGCCCACCAATGGCCCCTTGGCATCAAGCGCTTCAAGCGCGCGCGGATGCAATTCACCGAATGCACCGACCACCAGCTTGGGCCCAAATTGCAAAGTCGCCGACCGACCCGGATGGAACCAAGACGGCCCACCGGCCACCAGCTGCAGACCGCCAGTCGGCACCCCGAGAGCTTCCAATACCGCATAAGCATCGGCCTTGGCATCGAAGAGATTGACCGAGCGGGTTGGCACATACCAATGGCGACCCGAGGCCTGAGGCTGGGCCTGCGCGCGGCGTACACCGCTGGCAGCAATAGACTGGTCTTCCGGCTTCTCACCTGCAAACACCTGCCCGACCTCGAACAAGGCGACATCGGACATGCCGCGATCGGCATTGCGTTGTGCCGATTTTACCAGACCAGGCAACAGGCTAGGGCGCATGTCGGACAGATCGGAGGCAATCGGATTGGCCAGAGCAAGCTCATCCGCACCACCGCCAAACAGCACCGCCTCGTCATGGCTGATAAACGACCATGTCACCGCTTCGACCATACCTCGGCTGGCCAGTGCCCGCTTGGCCAGACGGGTCCGCTTCTGGATCAGCGTCAGCACCGGCTTTGCCACCACTTGCGGTTCACGCATGAACGGCACAGCTGCCACATGATCCAGACCGATGATGCGCACGATTTCTTCAACCAGATCAGCCTTGCCCTCGACATCGGGCCGCCAAGTCGGCACCACAACATCAACCACGGGCGCGGATCCTGTAACCTCAAAGCCGAGACTCTGCAGGATCGCAATTTTGGTTTCCGCCTCACAATGAAGGCCTGTCAAACGCTCGACCTCATCCAGCGGAAAAGCGATCTGCAAGGCTGGATGCGGAACCTGACCCGCCAGCAGAATCTCGCTGGCCTCTCCACCGCATAATTGCTGGACCCAATGCGTGGCCAGTTCGATCCCAGGCAAGCAGAAGGCAGGATCAACACCGCGCTCGAACCGATAGCGCGCATCCGTATTGATACCGAGTTTGCGGCCTGTCTGGGCGATGTTGAGGGGATCCCACAGCGCGGATTCGATCAGCACATCGGTGGTATGCTCATCGCAGCCCGATTGCTCGCCGCCCATCACACCGGCGATGGATTCCACCCCGTGTCCATCGGCAATCACAACCATGCCATGATCCAATGTATAGGTCTTGCCATCCAGCGCGACGATCTGCTCGCCTTCTCTGGCGTGACGGACCGTCAAATCACCATTGACCTTTTTGGCATCGAACACGTGCAAAGGCCGACCACGGTCGAATGTCAAATAATTGGTAATGTCCACAAGCGCATTGATGGGACGCAAGCCAATGGACTTCAACCGCCGCTGCATCCAATCGGGACTGTTGCCGTTTTTCACATTCTTGACCAGACGCAGCGCGAATGCCGGTGCCAACCTGTGCTCGTCAGCCGCAAAATCCAGCGTCACTCGGACGGGACAATCGCCCTGCCCGTGAACGGCTGCTACCTGAGCAGATTTGAGTGTGCCCAGACCCGCTGCTGCCAGATCGCGCGCGATGCCGTAAACACCGAGTGCATCAGAACGGTTCGGAGTGATCGCTACGTCAATGACCGGATCATCCAGACCCGCATAATCAGCATAGGCCACACCGACCGGCGCATCGGCCGGCAGGTCGATAATTCCTTCATGGTCTTCAGACAGGCCCAGCTCGAAAGCCGAGCACAGCATGCCCGCACTTTCGACACCACGGATCATGCCAACACCGAGCGTGATATTCTTGCCCGGAATATAGGTGCCCGGAGGCGAGAATACGCTTTTCATCCCTGCCCGTGCATTGGGCGCACCGCATACCACCTGCACCGGCTTGCCATCACCGACATCGACAACGCAGACCCGCAAGCGGTCGGCATTGGGGTGCTGTTCTGCCGAAATCACCGAAGCCGTCATATAGGGCGCGAGCAGCTTGGCTGGATCATCCACACCTTCCACCTCAAGACCGACACGCGTCAACGCCTCGACAATCTCGTCAAGCGAGGCCGACGTATCGAGGTAATCTTTAAGCCAGGAGAGGGTGAATTTCATGTCTGTTCCCTGAGAAAAATCGAGGATGTCGGTTGTCCGCCAATGCCCTGTTCTCAATCAAAAAGGCAGTTAAACGCTCAAGCCACCCGCCAAAGTCGGCAGGTCCAGCGGGCGGAAGCCGTAATGGCCGAGCCAGCGGACATCTGCCTCGAAGAAGGGTCGCAAATCCGGCATCCCGTATTTCAGCATGGCAATGCGGTCGATCCCCATGCCCCAGGCAAAGCCCTGATATTCATCCGGATCCAGCCCGCAATTGGTGATGACATTGCGATGAACCATGCCGCAACCGAGAATTTCCAGCCAGTCATCACCCTCGCCGAAACGGATTTCGCCGCCCTTGCGGGTGCACTGGATATCGACTTCCATCGAGGGTTCCGTGAACGGGAAAAACGAGGGCCGGAAACGCATTTTGACATCGTCGACTTCAAAAAAAGCCTTGCAGAATTCGGCCAGAATCCATTTCAAATGGCCCATGTGCGAGCCCTTGTCGATCACCAAACCCTCGACCTGGTGGAACATCGGGGTATGGGTCTGATCGGAATCGCAGCGATAGGTGCGGCCCGGAATAATCACCCGGATCGGCGGTTTCTGGCTCATCATGGTGCGGATCTGAACCGGACTGGTATGGGTGCGCAACACCTTGCGCTCGCCATTGGCGTCGGGCTTGAAGAAAAACGTATCGTGCATTTCACGCGCCGGGTGGCCAAGCGGAAAATTCAACGCGGTAAAATTATAGAAATCGGTCTCGATATCCGGCCCCTCGGCCACTGCAAAACCCATATCGGCAAAGATCGTGGTCAATTCGTCGATCACCTGCGAGATCGGATGAATTCGCCCGCGCGCTGCCAGACTGTCGGGCAAAGGCAGCGTCACATCGGACCGCTCGGCCTCGAGCCGTGCATCAAGGGCGGCATCACGCAACGCCGTGCGGCGTGCGGCCAATGCGGCGGTCACACGGTCCCGCAACCCGTTGATCAGCGGACCCTGTTCCTTGCGCTCGTCGGGTGACATCCCACCCAGCGTTTTCAGGAGACCGGAAATCGACCCCGCTTTGCCCAAAGCGGCAATCCGCAGCGCCTCCAGCGCCGCTTCATCGCCCGCAGCCGCAATCGACGCGGTCAGATCATGTTCCAAAGTCGCAAAATCACTCATGCTTGGCCCGCAAAACCGGCGCATAATGCGCGAAAATCAATAGATGCGGGCTTGTGCCACACATGAGGCCAAGTGTCGAGATGGCAACGAGATTAACTGCGTTGCAGCCCGTGCAGAAGGGGGGAGGAAAAATCTAGCATCGCGCCCGAATTTGAATTCATTCATAGGCGCGATGGCCCTTGGTAGGGTCTTAATGCGGATGACATCAGCGATGCCAGAGCCACTCACATTCACTTGGTAGGCGTACCGTGATGTGTCGTCAATGTTGATAGATCCAATCCATGCAAAATACAGGCATAACCCTTTTTGAGTTGATCCTCATTCATTGGAATCCATTTTATAAGAATACAAAGGTTCACCCCTCCATAAACACCAGATCCGTATCATGGGGCGTTGCGCCGAAGCGGGTGAGCAAAGCATGGATCTGGCCGCGGTGGTGGGTTTGGTGATTGAAGAAATGGGTGACGGCCTGCGTCACAGGCTGCGTCACCACCGCCTGTTTGGCTCCAGAAAACCACGAGATTTCGGTCTCGAGCCAAGCGGGATCGAGGGCCTGCACCCAATCGCTTATGTCCTGATCCAAAACAAGGCGGGCGGCGAGGAGTTGATCCCATTCGTCATAGACAATCCGCGAGTCCGCCATGCCGCCATTGGGCTTGGGGGAGCCGGTAAAGCGGTACATCCAATAACGGTCCGCCCAGATCAGGTGATTGAAGGTGGCGTGGATCGATCCGAAAAACGAGCCGCTCTCCTGTTTGCGGGTGTCGTCGGACAAAGATGCCGCGCTGCTGGTCAGATTTGTGTTCTGCCAATGGTTGTAGCGGGCCATCATGCGCACATAGTCAGGGGTGATCATGCCATTTCTCCCTCAAAACCGGACCGACAATTTCAATGATAGGCCCGACAGGGTCAATGCACAATCATCGGCCAATAAAAAACCCCGCGCCGACGGCACGGGGTTGAACAGATGGGTCTTGCAACGCCTTAGGCGTGGGCAGCAACACCGGCAGCGGCCTTGGCCTTTTCAACCAGCACGGCGAAAGCCTCTGGCTGGGTAATGGCAAGATCGGAGAGGACCTTGCGGTCAACCGAAATGCCAGCCTTGTTCAGACCGTCAATGAAGCGCGAATACACGATGCCATGCTCACGCACGGCAGCATTCAGGCGCTGGATCCACAAAGCGCGGATGGTGCGCTTCTTGTTCTTGCGGTCACGCGTTGCATATTGCATCGCCCGATCGACAGCCGCCTTGGCGGTGCGGATGGTATTTTTGCGACGGCCGTAAAAGCCTTTTGCCGCTTTAAGTGTTTTCTTGTGTTTGGCGTGTGATGTAACGCCCCGTTTAACGCGAGCCATGGCTGATCTCCTTGATGGTTCGTCTCAAAAGCCCGGGCGATCAGCCGTTGGGCAGGAAATATTTTTTCACGTTGGCTGCATCGCCATCAAACATGACGGATGTGCCGCGGTGGTTGCGGATTTGCTTGTTCGTCCGCTTGATCATGCCATGGCGCTTACCGGCCTGAGCATAGAGAACCTTGCCGGTCCCCGTGATCTTGAAGCGCTTTTTAGCGCTCGATTTGGTCTTAATCTTGGGCATTTTGCTCTCCGTAGTGATGGTTTGCACCATCGTCATCAATGCTTGGCGATGTCTTGCGACACCGTTTCGACTCATCATGAGCGAAAACGATCCGCCACGGCAGCCCTAATCAGCCGGTCGGATCGGAAGTGCGCTTTATAGGGATACAGATCAGCAAATGCAACGGCTTCGGCGTAAAATTCGACAGATTCTTCTCAAATGATCCGGCTGGATGGTCTTGCATCGCCGCGCCCAATGGCTACCTTAGGCAAATCAGCCGAACAAACAGGGGGAACGATGACGGAACGGCCATTATTCGACGGCGACCAATTCGACTATATCATCGTGGGCGCGGGCTCTGCCGGATGCGTCCTTGCCAATCGCCTGTCGGCCGATCCACGCAACCGTGTCCTGCTGCTTGAAGCTGGCGGCAATGACAACTGGATTTGGTTCCACATTCCTGTTGGCTATCTGTTCGCTATCGGCAATCCGAGGGCCGATTGGATGTTCAAAACCATGCCCGAAGCAGGTTTGGGCGGTCGATCCATCGCCTATCCACGCGGGAAAGTGCTCGGTGGCTGTTCTGCCATCAATGCGATGATTTACATGCGCGGCCAGGCACAGGATTACGACCGCTGGCGTGATCTCGGCCTCTCCGGCTGGGGATGGGACGATCTGTTGCCCCTTTACAAACAGCAAGAAGACCACTTCAAACCTGATGGCCGCTTCCACCAGGCGGGCGGGGAATGGCGTATTGAGCCGCCACGCGTGCAATGGGATTTGCTTGACCGTTTCATTGATGCCGCCGAACAGGCCGGTATTCCGCGTATCGAGGATTTCAACACCGGCAACAATCACGGTTGCGCCTATTTTCAGGTGAACCAGAAGAACGGCCGGCGCTACAGTGCTGCGCGCGGCTTTCTAAAACCGATACTCAACCGTCCCAACCTTGTTGTGCAGACGGGTGTTCTGGTTGAAAAAATCACCATCGAACAAGGCCGTGCCACCGGCGTGCGTTACCGCAATCCTTCAGGTCAGGTGTTAGGGGCCAAAGCAGGAGCCGAGGTCATTCTGTCAACGGGTTCAATCGGCACACCGCATCTGCTGCAATTATCGGGCATCGGTCCGGCCCAGATGTTGCGCGACAACGGTGTCGAGGTGGTGCTGGACAAGCCCGGTGTCGGTGCCAATTTGCAAGATCATTTGCAAATCCGCCCCATTTACAAAGTATCGGGCGTCAAAACCATGAACAGCGAATATCAGTCCCTGTTCAACCGTACCATGATGGGGTTGGAATATCTGTTCAAGCGGACCGGTGCGCTCACGATGGCCCCTTCACAATTAGGGGCCTTCACCACTTCTTCTCCGGCGTATGACCGACCCAATTTGCAATTCCATATCCAGCCTTTGTCACTTGATAAATTTGGCGATCCTTTGCACAATTTCCCCGCCTTCACCGCCAGCGTCTGCAATTTGCGGCCCAGCAGTCGCGGAACCGTCACGCTGGACGGGCCCGATCCCTTGAAGCAACCGCAAATTGCCCCTCATTATCTCTCGACTGATGAAGACCGTCAGGTTGCCGCCGATGCCTTGCGGGTAATCCGCAAAGTGATCAGCCAGCCTGCTTTGGCCGCTTTCAAGCCAGAGGAATACCGCCCCGGGGCGCATCTGACTTCGGATGAGGATCTGGCCATTGGCGCGGGCGCTGTTGCCTCGACCATTTTCCATCCTGTCGGCACCGCCAAAATGGGCGTGGAATCTGATCCGATGGCGGTTCTGGATGATCGCTTGCGCTTGCGCGGTATTGCCGGTTTGCGGGTGATCGACGCCTCGGCCATGCCGTTTATTACCTCGGGAAATACCGCAGCCCCCACGATGGTGATCGCCGAAAAAGGCGCAAAGATGATCTTTGAAGATGCCGGACGCTGACCCGTCATGATTGTGCATGCAGCCCTGACGGCATTGAAACAGATTTTTTCGAGAGGCTTCCGCTCGCTGATGTGGCGGTGCCTTGGCCTGACCATTGTGTTGCTGATCCTCGCAAAGTTCGGGCTGACCTTTCTCATTGACTGGTGGATCCAGCAATTGTCACTGGCCACCGAGCATAGCTGGCTGGCCACGACCTTGAGCTTTATAGCCAGTTTCGGACTTCTGTTCTTCTCGTTCTATCTGCTGCCAAGCATTTCGATGCTGGTCTCCAGCTTTTTCGTCGACGAGTTGGCAGAAAAAATCGAGCGTTTGAATTATGCCGAAGAGCCTGTCGGGGTCCCTATGTCGCTGGGGCGCTCGCTTAAGGAAGGTTTGCGGTTCGGCCTGCTGACGCTGGGGATCAATCTGGCCGCCCTTTTGCTGTTTTTATTGCCTGGCGTGAATGTTCTGGTGTTTTTTATCGCCAATGCGCTGTTGCTGGGGCGGGAATATTTTGCGCTGGCGGCAGGGCGGTTCAAGGACAGCCTTTCTGTCCGGACCATGCGGCGCGATCATTCAATGACCGTCAATCTATGCGGGCTTATTCTGGCCGGATTTGTGATGATCCCGCTGCTGAACCTGTTCACACCGCTGTTTGCGACCGCCATGATGGTGCATGTGCATAAAGCCCTGCACCACCGTGACCTGCGAAAAACTCAGGCGTAACGGCCCGACGCGAACTGACCGCCCTTGCGGAAACGCCAGAGGTAATTCGGAACCACGGCCTCGATGGTTTCGGGAACGATCCCCAAACCTTCCAGCGTACGGCCATCCTTGATGGCCTTTGCCGACACGACATTATCATGCTCGAGCAGTGCAACCTGATCGCGGGTGATCAGAAATTCTTCCGGCAACATGCCGAAGGTCGCATATTTGGCGAATTCCAGCAGACCAGCCTGCATCCGCGCCAATTTGAATGGCAGCGGCACCAAAGAAGGATCGCGATCAATGGTTTTGAGGATGAAACGCAGCAACTCTTCGAAACTGCGGACCTCGCGGCCACCCAATTCATAAGTCGCACCCGCCTTCAGAGCGCCATCAACCGCGCGGGCCACTACTTCCGCTACATCACCGACAAATACCGGCTGGAACAGAGTCTTGCCGCCGCCAATCAACGGCAAAAACGGCAGCATGGTCGCCAGATCGGCAAAGCGGTTGAAAAACTGGT
Organism: Hyphomicrobiales bacterium; assembly: GCA_947455995.1. GTDB lineage: Bacteria > Pseudomonadota > Alphaproteobacteria > Rhizobiales > Beijerinckiaceae > CAIYZJ01. The sequence goes on from CANGQA010000037.1 coordinate 21,933, forward strand.
CTTCCGGACCAAACACGATCGAGGGCCTCAACACGATCACATCCTTGCGGACAGCGCGCATCAACGCCTCGCCCTCGGCTTTCGAGCGGGCATAGGCAGACGGCGAGGTCTCGTCGGCACCAATCGCCGAGAGATGCACGATACGGCCGACACCGGCCGCCTTGGCCGCTTCGGCAATCACTTTGGCGCCCTTGGCCTGCACCGTAGCAAACCGCTGCTTGCCGCCTTCAGCCAGCAACCCGACCAGATTGACGACCGCATCGGCGCCTGCCACCGCATGGGCGACCGATTCCGGAAACCGCAGATTGGCCTGCACGGCATGGATTTGCCCTGCCGAACCCAAAGGCTGAAGAAAATGGGCCAGATCGGGACGGCGCACCGCCACACGGATCCGATAACCCCGCCGGGCCAAGGCCCTGACCACATGCCGTCCGACAAAACCGGACCCGCCAAACACTGTCACCAATTGACCGGCTGCGTTGTTCATGATCGCTCTCCACGCCTGTTCATGCCAAGGGTCATAATCAATGCGCGTGCGCCTGTATAGTGGCCACAAGCATGATCGCACCTGGATAAAGGGTCAATTGCCCTGAAAGAATACTGCCCTTTTCCGGCTTTTGCCACATGACAATGTTGACACAAAGCCTTCCCCCCGATACACAACCGCCCGTGCCCTTGTCACGGGCCCAGGTGGCGGAATTGGTAGACGCGCTGGCTTCAGGTGCCAGTGTCCGAAAGGACGTGGAGGTTCGAGTCCTCTCCTGGGCACCATAGCCCCATCGTTGGCTATGCCTTCGATCGCGGTAAATCCACCAGATTGTTGATTTGATATCTTTGAAAAACCACAGTGTATGACCCCTCGGTCAAGCGTGTCGGACATCCCCTGCCTTTATCTTGCTTTTCTCAGGCATATTATGCCAATAACAGCTATCTCAGGCATGAACGCCTGATCTTCGAGACCAGTTCAGGATAGCGAATGACATTCCGTCTGCACCATGGCGATCTGCCCGATGATTTCGATGCGGGTGACTCCATTGCCATCGACACCGAAACATTGGGGCTCAATCCGGTGCGTGACAGGCTCTGCCTTGTGCAGATGTCGCGCGGGGATGGATCGGCCGATCTGGTCAAAATCCATCAGGGCCAAACCAGTGCGCCCAATCTGGTGCGGATGCTGGCTGACCCCAACGTGCTGAAACTGTTCCATTTCGCCCGTTTCGATGTCGCGATCCTGCAAAAAACCTTCGGGGTTGTTACAAAGCCGGTCTATTGCACCAAAATCGCCTCACGGCTGGTTCGCACCTATACCGACCGGCACGGGTTGAAAGATCTGACGCGTGAATTGCTGTCGGTCGATCTGTCCAAACAGCAGCAATCGTCGGATTGGGGTGCGGCGGAGTTGTCGGATGCGCAAATCGCCTATGCCGCATCCGATGTGCTGCATCTGCATGCCCTCAAGGCTAAGCTCGATACAATGCTGTTGCGCGAAAACCGGATGGAGCTGGCGCAGGATTGTTTTGGCTTTCTGCCGCGCCGCGCCGAACTGGATCTGCTCGGTTGGCCCGAAGTGGATATTTTTGCCCATAGTTGATTGTTTGGTATCTGGCGGGAAATAAAGTTGATCGTTTGGCCCCCTATCGGAGCCATGGATAGGATTTCACCATGATGGCGGCAGAAGCATCTCAGCGGACAGGAACGGCCCAGTTTGCGGGCCCGACCTCGCGCGAGATCGTCGCCCTACGCTATGCGCAAGCCATGCGCCACAGCCGGTTTGTCCGCTTTCTGCGCTGGGCCATTCCGATCGGTTCGGCCTGTGTGCTGGTGGGCATCATCGCGATTGCGGTGTTTGATCCGTTCCGGACCATATCAACCGGCCTCAGCGTGGCCTCCTTCAACCTGTCGGGCTCGCAAATCACCATGCAGGAACCGCATCTGACCGGTTTCAGGCAGGATTTGCGCCCCTACGAGGTCAATGCCGATTCAGCGTTGCAGGATATTAAACAGCCCACCGTGATGAACCTGACCGGATTAAAAGCCAAAATCGGTCTGGCCGATCATAAAACCGCATTGATGACCGCGCTTCAGGGCGTTTATGACAGCCAGAAAGAATTTATGACGGTTGATCATCCCTTGCGCATCACTTCCGAGACTTATGATGTGCAAATGCAATCGGCAAAGGTTGATTTTAAGGCAGGCACCGTATTCACAGATCAGCCGGTCCGTGTGATCATGACCGGAGCAACAATCGAGGCTGATCAGATGCAAGTTTTGGACAATGGCCGCCAGATCACTTTTACAGGACGTGTCAAAACCCTGTTGAAGTCTGCCCAATCCGCGTCTGACAAGAGTGAGAGCACGCAATGACCGATCGCTGGAGCCGTTTCTCCAAAAGTCCCCTTACGGGCACCCCATCATTGCCAACATTGACCCGGCTTCTATCCTATGCGGGCCTCGGCATCATTCTGGCTGCCGGCCCCGCTCTGGCGCAAACTCCGACAGCAGCGCGCGCTGCCCCCGGCATGGGCACATTCGGATCGGGTTCCAAGGAACCGATTTCGATTGAATCAGACCATCTCGAAGTGTTCGATAAGGAACAAAAAGCCATCTATTCCGGCAGTGTCGTGGTTGTGCAGGGCGAAACAACCATGAAATCCGGACGGATGGTGGTGTTTTATGTCCGCACCACCTCCGATGGTGCTGGTGGCAAAACCCCGACACCTGCTCCGGCATCGGCACCGGCCAATAGCGGACCCGATCTGGGCGGCGGGACGAGCCTACGCAAGGTCGAGGCGTTTGACGGTGTCACCATCGTCTCCAAAGACCAGATCGCAACCAGTCGAGAAGCCGTCTATGACAAGGACACCAACCGGATGGTCCTGACCGGTGATGCCTCTTTGACCCAGAACGGCAATGTGACCAAGGGTGAAAAGGTTGTTTACGACCTGACCACGGGCGTGGCGGTGGTTGAAGCCTCCCCCACATCGGGCCGCGTCAAAAGCCTGCTGATCCCCAATTCAAGCGAGAAACCAGAAGCCGCCCCCGCCAAACCGGCAGCACCTGCAGCACCTCCATCTAATGCCAAACCTTCACCACCTGCCACCAATGCCAAGCCGCCCCAGCGCCCATAATACTTGCCCGTTTCTTCTGTTGATCACCAGCGAGCCAATCACCCCATGACGACTGCCCCGATCCATGAGCATGCGGCTTTCTCCGCTTCGGCTTCCGCTGCGGGCGAATTGATCGTCACCGGTCTTGAAAAAAGCTACCGGGGCCGCACCGTGGTGCAGGATGCCGGTTTAACTGTTCGTAATGGCGAGGCCGTTGGCCTGCTCGGCCCCAATGGTGCGGGCAAGACCACCATTTTCTATATGATTACCGGACTGGTGGTCGCCGATAAAGGCCGGATCGAGCTTGACGGCTTCGATATTACCCAATTGCCGATGTATCGCCGTGCCCGCCTCGGCATCGGTTATCTGCCCCAGGAAGCCTCTATTTTCCGTGGCTTGTCGGTCGAGGACAATATCCGCGCCGTGCTCGAAGTCACCGAGCCCAACCGCGACAAACGCGAAGCCGAACTGGACGCTTTGCTGGACGAGTTCGACATCAAACGCCTGCGCAAAGCACCATCCATCGCCCTATCGGGCGGCGAGCGCCGCCGCTGTGAAATTGCCCGTTCGCTGGCCGGTCGTCCATCATTCATGCTGCTTGACGAGCCCTTTGCCGGCATCGACCCGATTGCTGTCGGCGACATCCAGGATCTTGTTCGCCATCTGACCAAACGCGGCATCGGGGTATTGATTACCGACCACAACGTGCGTGAAACGCTCGGCCTGATCGATCGCGCCTATATCATCCATTCCGGTCGCGTGCTGATGGAAGGCCAGCCGGAGGCCATCATCAACAATCCCGATGTCAGACGGCTTTATCTGGGTGAAGATTTCCGTCTTTGATTCATCATGTTCGACAAATGATGGCTGATTTTCTTTGACGAAGAACCCGTAATCGGACTATCACTAACCGCATAGGCAAGAAACATGCCTGATGGCGTTTCGGCGCCATCTGTAGGTGTTGGAACGTGGTTATAAAGTGTCCGCGATGAAGTTTTCGCAACGGCTAGAAATTCGCCAGGGTCAATCCCTGGTTATGACGCCGCAACTGTTGCAGGCGATCAAACTGTTGCAACTGCCGACCCTCGACCTCGCGCAATTCATCGAGCAGGAGCTTGAAAGCAATCCACTGCTCGAACGCGTCAATGATGATGACGGCCCCGATACGGCCGCAGCCCCTTCCAGCAGCAATGATGGCGAACGCGAAGACTGGTTCTCCGAATCACTTAACGAGAATGGCGCGACCATTGAAAGCCGCCTCGATACCTCGATGGAAAATGTCTATCAGGAATCGGCGTCCGAACAATCGGCTGCGCCTGTCGAGCCGATGTCTGGCCTGTCGGCCACCAGCTGGACCGGTGTTGGCGGCACCGGCTATGACGGCGAAGACACCGATCTGGAAGCCTTTGTCGCCGAAAATATGTCCCTGCAAGATCATGTTGAAGCCCAATTCCGCATGGGTGTCGAAGATCCAGCAGACCGGATGATTGGTTTTACTCTGATCGACAGCATCGACGATGCGGGCTATCTGCTCGAACCGCTCGAGGACATTGCCGAACGACTCTCGGTGCCAATCGAACGGGTCGAAATGGTGCTGCAACGGGTACAGGCTTGCGATCCGACCGGCGTAGGCGCGCGCAATCTGGCCGAATGCCTGAAATTACAGCTGATCGAGCGCGGACGTTTCGATCCTGCTATGGGTCTGTTGCTGGACAATCTGGCTTTGCTGGCGCGGCGCGATTTCGTGACTTTGCGCCGCATCTGCAATGTCGATGAAGACGACATGGCCGAAATGGTCGGGGAAATCCGCAATCTTGATCCCAAACCCGGCCTGCGCTTCGGCGGCGCGCCTATGCAGGCTGTCGCGCCCGATGTGCTGGTGCGGCGTGCGCCCGACAACTCTTGGCTGGTCGAACTCAATAACGATATTCTCCCGAAAGTACTGGTCAACCAGACCTATGCGATGCGTGTCTCGGCATCGACCCGCAATGATGATGAAAAATCCTATGTTGCGGAATGTCTGCAGAATGCGACATGGCTGACCCGTTCGCTGGAGCAACGGGCAAAAACCATTCTCAAAGTTGCCAGCGAGATCGTACGGCGACAGGACTCATTCCTGCTGCACGGGGTGGCGCATTTGCGCCCGCTGAATTTGAAAACAGTGGCGGATGCCATTGCCATGCATGAATCGACCGTCTCCCGTGTGACCTCGAACAAGTTCATCCACACACCGCGCGGCCTGTTCGAGATGAAATATTTCTTTACCGCTTCTATTTCAGGCACCGACGATGGCGAGTCCCATTCGGCCGAGGCTGTACGTCACCGGATCAAGCAGTTGATCGACGAGGAATCGCCCGCCAATGTGCTATCCGATGATGTGCTTGTGCAAAAATTGCGCGCCGATGGCATCGAAATCGCCCGCCGGACCGTCGCCAAATACCGCGAGAGCCTGCGTATCCCCTCTTCGGTTGAACGACGGCGGGAAAAGCAGGCGCGCATGGCCCGTTAGCCATTCGATTGAATGATCTGGTTTTCAAACATGGTCAA
>CANGQA010000038.1 GCA_947455995.1 Hyphomicrobiales bacterium
ACCCGAACTCGATGGCTTGACGCTGCATCTTCCGGCAGGGCAAGGACATTGAAAGCAGGTTTTATGAATAGATCTCGGACGGATCACCGCCCGCGATGATCTGCTTGATTGTATCGGGATAAGACTGATGGCTGGTCCGTTAAGTGGTTTGCGCTTTGTTGAAATGGTCGGCATCGGCCCCGCACCGTTTGCCGCCATGATGCTGGCCGATCAGGGGGCGGAAGTGATCCGCATCCATCAAAAGGGCGGGCGTCCCGAAATCCCGCTGATGAATACGCGCTATGATGTGCTGGCGCGGGGTCGCCGTTCGATTGCCATTGATCTCAAGGCCGAGGGCGGCAGCGTACTGGCACTTGATCTGATCGCGAAAGCCGACGGGCTGATCGAGGGATTCCGGCCCGGTGTGATGGAGCGGTTCGGTCTGGGCCCTCAGATATGTTTGCAGCGCAATCCGCAACTGGTCTACGGGCGCATGACAGGCTGGGGGCAGACCGGCCCGCTGGCCCAAACGGCAGGGCATGACCTCAATTATCTGGCTTTGACAGGCGCTTTGCACGCCATGGGGCAGGCCGGTGCGCCGCCGCCGGTGCCGCTGAATCTGATTGCCGATTTCGGCGGCGGCGGCATGCTGCTGGCCTTCGGCATGGTTTCGGCGTTGTTGCGTGCAAAAATCAACGGCAACGGGCAGGTTGTCGATGCTGCGATGATCGACGGCGCATCGCTTTTGTCCAGCATGTTCTGGGGCTTTCGCGCCGGTGGTGTCTGGTCCGACCGCCGCGATGCCAATCTGCTGGATGGCGGTGCTTATTTCTACACGACCTATGTCTGCGCCGATGGTCGATTTCTGGCTGTTGCAGCCATCGAGGTGCGGTTCCATACGATTTTGCTCGAACGGCTTGAGCTGGATGCCGCCGAATTCACCCACCTCAAAGATCCCGCTGCATGGCCGGCCCTGCGGGCGCGGCTGGCAGGGTTGTTTTTACAAAAACCGCGTGATGAATGGGTGGCGCTGTTTGCGGGCAGCGATGCCTGTGTCAGCCCCGTTCTGGATTGGCAGGAGGCAGCCAACCATCCGCAAATGCAGGCCCGCTCGGCCTTGATCACCGTCGATGGCGTGGTGCAACCCGCACCGGCCCCACGTTTCGGAGATGATCCTGCCTCCACTCCCTGTCCGGTGGCCGAACCGGGGGCGGATACGCAAGCCATTTTGCAGGATTGGGGCATCGACGCGCAATCCATCAGCCATGCGACAGAATCGGGTGCGATCTGACATCAGTCATTTTCTATCAGGTCACTCGCCAAGCGGTGCAGAAAACCGGCGATTTCGGCCAGGGATTGCGCGGTTTCCGGCAGATCCGCAAAAATCTGGAAATGGTGATACATCTCCTCATACACGGTCAACGTCACCGGCACCTGTGCGGCTTGTGCGCGTGTCGCGAGCAGGCGTGAATCATCCAGCGTGATGTCATAGCCTCCCGCATGCACCAGCATCGGCGGCAATCCCTCGAGTGTATCGAAGACAGGGGATGCCTTGGGGTCGGCCGGATCGGCCCCGCGTCCCAGATAGGTGCGGGCCATGGCCCGCAACTGTCCGGGTTTTGAAAAGATATCGTGCTCTTCCAGCGTGCGGTAGCTGTCCCCGCTCAGGCCCAGATCGAGCCAGGCCGACAGCAATACAAGTCCATTTGGCAAAGCCAGTCCCTGATCGCGAGCGGCAATGGCGGTTGCCAGTGCCAGTCCGCCACCCGCCGAATCCCCGGCAATCGCCAGAGGCCGATCACCTGCTTGCAACAGCCATTGGTAGGCGGCCAAAGCATCTTGGGCGGCGGCAGGCGCGCGGTGTTCGGGCGCAAGCCGATAGTCGAAACCCAGCACGCGCAGGCCCGTGGCCTTGGCCAACCGCGCCATCAGCGAAGCATGCGAACGGACCGAGCCGATTTGATAGCCGCCGCCATGGCAATAGAGCAGGCAGGGGCCAGAAGGGATGCCAGCGGGCTCAAACCAGCAGGCGTGCATATCTCCGACTACGATGGGTCGGGTCGTCACACCGTCAGGTTTTGGGCCGCCTGCCCGTTCCAGAAAGTCCTCGAAGCTGCATCTGATCTCTGCCAGCGACAAGCCGCCTGCCCAAGAGGCTGTGACCTCCGTGATCGCATGGCGGGCGTGTTGATGCGGATCATGCTCCGTCATATGGGGCTCAGCTTTTTTCGGACCGGTGCAGCACGCGTGTCGCTTTGGCCTCGTAACGCGGCAATGTGCCCTCGTTATGACATTCGACATGGATGGTGATGCCGAGACGGGCGTTAATCTCGCGCCTGATATCGGCGACGATGTGATCGGCGGGCCGCTGGTCGGCCAGTGTGGCTTCGACGGCCACGGTCATCGTGCCGATGGTGGAGGCCTCCTTGTCGAGATAGATCTGCCATGCTTCTTTGACAACGCCGCTGACACCGGCAATCACGTCTTCGACCTGAGAGGGGAATACGATCACGCCCTTGAATTTGATCATGTCGTCGCTGCGTCCGATGATGCGGCCGATCTTGCGCATGCCACGCCGTCCCGAGGGGCAGTCATAGGGGGTTTTTGACAGGCGCACCAGATCGCGGGTCCGCCAGCGCAGCACGGGCGAGGCCTGTTTGCGGATGGTGGTGATGACAATTTCGCCGACTTCTCCTTCCGAAACCGGTTTGAAGGTTTTCGGGTCGAGAATTTCGGTGATGATGGTGTCTTCGTTGAGCAGATGCAGCTCGTCATCGGCATGGGTATAGGGGGTCGAAATGGCGAGCACGGGGCCACCGGCCTCGGTGGTTCCGTAGATGTTGTGGCTCATGAATCCTTCGGGCATCTCCGCTTCCAGCTGGGCACGGAACTCGGCCGATACGGATTGCCCGCCGAGAATCGCAACCTTGAGTTGCCAATCGGTTTTCGGATTGATGCCCTGCTGTCGGGCGGCCTGCACCAGCGTCATCAGCCAGAGCGGCGACATCGAGGCCACGTCATAGTGGTGATCGCGCAGCCAGCGCGCCGCCAATTCGCCGCGTCCCGGTCCGATCGGGAAATTTGTGCAATTGAGCGCAGAAAAGCCCAGATCCAGTGCCAGTCCGCCGATCCACAACCCGTAGCCATAGCCCTGATAGGCCCGATAGCCCTGCTTCACCCCCGCCGCTGTCAGTAGCCGCTCCATCTGGTAGGGCAACAGGCTGTGCAAATCCTGATGCGTCATACCGAACATCACCGGCAATCCGGTGGTGCCGGAGGTGGCGACAAAGCGCTCGACCTGTTCCATCGGCGTGGTCAGGAAGGGAAACGGATAATGATCGCGCAGCAGGCTCTTTTCCATCATCGGCGCATTGGCCAGTCCGTCCGGTGTGGCCAGATCTTCGGGTCGCATGCCCGCTTGCGCAAAATGCGTGCGCCAGATCTCGCATTCGCCCAACCGCCTCCCCATATCAGCCAGTCCGTCTTGCTGGAGTTTCAGAATTCCGTCACGATCAAGCCGCTCGATTTCTGGATGTTTCATGGGGTCCTCCGGCGTGAATTTTTGGCTGGATTTTCAGGCGCAGATTTTGATGCTGTGCTGATAAAACCGTTTATGTTATAACTTTATTTAATAGATCAAACGATTGGTCTATGTAAATCCTCAAACTAGCATTTTTGCAGGCGGGGCGACCTTGGCGAGAACACGTTCGGCTGAATACGAGAATATCCAGGATCTCATTCTGGACCGTGCGGCGACCATGTTCGCGCGGCGTGGTTATGCGGCGACATCGATCGGCGATATTGCCGAGGCCTGTGACTGTTCTAAATCGCGCCTCTATCATTATTTCCCCTCGAAAGAGGCCATTTTGTCGGACATGCTGACCAGCCATGTCGACATCTTGCTGACCAAATGTCGGCATACGCTTTACGGCTTCAGCGACCCCGAGGAACGCTTCCGCCAGCTGACGCGGCTGTTTCTGGATGTCTATGCCGTCTCGCGCGACCGCCATGTCGTGTTGCTGACATGTCTGGAATTTCTCGATCCCGAAAAGCGCAAAATCCTGATCGCCAAACAGCGCGAATTGTTGGCCTATGTCCGCGATATCCTGTTGCAGATGCGTCCCGATCTGGTGCAGGACGGCAATCTGTCGCATGTCGATACGATGCTGTTTTTCGGCATGATCAACTGGACCTATACATGGTATCGCGCCGATGGCCAGGTCTCGCCGCAGGATCTGGCCGACCGCGTTGTCCAGCTGTTCGTCAACGGCTATGCGACCATCGACAAGCCCTGAGTCTATCCCTTTTTGAGCGCCTTCTGCACCCAAGCCACGGGATCGAAACCTTCGGCCGAGGCCTCCTCCAGCGTCAGGGTGATATCTTTTTCAAACAAGCGTTTGGCCGCCATAAAGGCACGGGCATCGTTGAGTGCATCGACGGCAATCATCCGCCCGTCCCTGAAATACCATAGCGAATGACCGCGCTCCGAAGGCACCGGCAGCACGTGGTCATAGCCGCGATTGAGGCCGACGATTTGCAATTTCATGTCATATTGATCGGACCAGAACCACGGGATCGGTTGATAGGGACGGCTCAGGCCCAGCATGTTATCGGCAGCACATTCAGCCTGTTCGACGGCATTGGGCACGCTTTCAAGCCGTGTCGGGATGCCTTGATAGGGAAAATTGGCGCAATCACCCGCCGCCCAGATGTCCGTCGCGGAGCTGCGGCCATATAGATCGACACGGATGCCATTATCGCAGTCAAGTCCTGCGTCTTGCGCCAGTCCCGTGCAGGGCAAAACCCCGATTCCGACCACGATCAGATCGGCCTCGAGTTGCGTACCGTCATCCAGTACGAGAGCCGTGAAACGCTCGGTGCCGATAAAGCGGGTGACAGAGCGCCCCTCTAGAATCCGCACGCCGTGTTGCCTGTGCAGATCGCGGATCAGGCTTGCCGTTTGCGCGCAGGCCACGCGTTGCAAAATCCGCGGAGCCTGTTCGATCACGCAGACATCCAGTCCGGCTTTGGCCGCAACCGCTGCTGTTTCCAGCCCGATATAGCCGCCGCCCAAAATCAGTACTCTACGGCCCGAGCGGAAGTCCGCTTTCAAAGCATCGGCATCGGCCAGTGTGCGCATTTCATAAACGCCGCCCAACCCTTGAAGGCCCCCGGGCAAGGGACGCGCTACGGCCCCCGTGGTCAAAGCCAGCTTGCTCCAGCGCAAACTTTGCCCGCCGACCGTCAGAGTCTTTCGTGCCGGGTCGATGGCCGTCACTGTCGCCGAATTGGTGATGTCGATTTTCAGCTCCTGCCAATGCCGGGCAGGCCGCAGGGCCAGACGGTCGAAATCCCATTCGCCGCCGATATATTGCTTGGACAAAGGCGGGCGTTGATAGGGCTGGTACGGCTCCTGTCCGAACACAGCAATAGCCCCGTTATAGCCCTTGTGGCGAAGACGCTCGGCCAGCACAGCACCGGCCTGTCCGGCTCCGATAATGGCAATGGGATCACGGGGCATCGTCAAGTCCACAAGATTGATTGACCGAATGGACTGACTATTATATGCAGGATCAGCGGCTTGCAAGCGGCAAAACTGTCCGGAATAGTCGGGTCAACAGGCTGAAAATCCTCCTTTATTGTGCGATGAATCTTGGAATATCCGGTTTGTTAAGCGAACATGTCACCCTGACGGGGCCAGCGGAGATGGGATCGTGACGTATATTTCCACCATTGGAACCTATCTGCCGCGTCTGCGCCTGTCGCGCTCGGGCATGGCAGCGGCACTCGGCTGGCTCGGCGGCAGTGCTGCCGGCGGCAAGGGTGCGCGCAGTCTGGCCTTCTGGGACGAGGACAGCATCACCATGGGCGTCGAGGCGGCGCGGGATTGTCTGTCCCACCCCGATGTCGATCCGTCAGCCATCCGCCAGCTGGTTTTTGCCTCGACCACACCAGTGTTCCACGAGCCGCAACATGCCAGTTTCCTGCATGCAGCACTTCGGCTGCAAGATGATTGTCTGACCCAAGACAGCGGCGGCACGGTGCGGTGCGGATTGCTGGCCTTGCATCAGGCGCTCGAGCAAGCCGCCCCCGCTTTGGTGGTGGCCGCCGATATGCCGGTGACACTGGCCGCCAGTGCGGCCGAAGCCCGTTCGGGCGACGGCGCCGCTGCGGTTCTGGTGGGAACAGGCCAACCGCTTTTGAACTATCTCGGCGGGGTCTCGATAGCCGCGCCGTTGATCGACCGTTATCAGGCCGTGGGCTATGCGGAGGGCGTCGAATGGGAAGAACGGTGGCTGCGCGAAGAGGGCTATATGCGCTTGATGCCGCAAGCCATTGCCGCTGCTTTGCATCGTTGCGGTTTGCCGGCTGACGCCATTGATTGCGTGGTGATGCCGTGCCCGATTGCCGGTTGCGCGCCTGCGGTGCTCAAAGCCTCCGGACTTCACAAAGCACGGCTGGCCTCCACGCTGGCACTGGAAACAGGGGATACCGGTTCGGGCCATGCCCTGCTGATGCTGGCCCATGCACTGGACGGCATGAAGGCGGGGGATACGATCCTGCTGGCGCAATTGGGCCAGGGTGCGACCGTGCTGATTATGCAGGTGCAAGAGGCGATTGCCGCGCACAAAACAAACCTTCCCGCTCAGCTCGAAAACGGCATTGCCGAGGATAATTATCTGAAACTTGTGATGTTCAGAGGCCAGTTGGCATGGGATCGCGGGTTGCGCGGCCGCACTTCGGTCAACGAGGCCCTGTCGACCTCCTACCGCTATCATGAGACGCTGTTGGGTTTTGTCGGCGGGCGCTGCCGTGAAACGGGGCAGGTGCAGTTTCCCCCATCGCGGCTGGCGGCGTCCGGCACAGGCTATTATCTCGATACGCTCGACGCCTATCCGCTGGCCGATATTGGCGGCAAGGTGGCGACATTCACGGCGGACCGGCTGGCCTTTTCGCGTCATCCGCCCAATTGTTATGGTCTGGTGGATTTCAACGGCGGCGGTCGTCTGATGATGGATTTCACCGATCCCGATGCCGCCAGTCTGGAGAGCGACGACCCTGTGCGGTTTGTCTTCCGCATCAAGGATCTGGACGAGCGGACCGGCTTTCGCCGCTACTTCTGGAAAGCGGTGGCAGCGCGCACTGCGCCTGTCTCACCCTCCCACTAAAAGAAAGGGCACCTATGGCGAGCGGGATAAAAGACAGGGTTGCTGTTCTCTCGATGGGCTGTTCGCGCTTCGGCGAACGCTGGAATGTCGGTCAGGAAGAATTGATGGTCGAGGCCTACAGCGAAGCCCTCGACAGGGCCGGTATCGACCCCAAACAGATCGAGGCGGCGTGGTACTCTTCCCATTATGACGATATCGGCGCGGGAAAGGCTGGCACACCGATGGCGCAGGCCTTGCGCCTGCCCGATATCGGTGTGACGCGGGTTGAAAATTTCTGCGCAGGTGGCACCGAGGCGTTTCGCGGAGCGGTTTATGCAGTGGCTTCGGGTGCGGCCGATATCGCGCTGGCCATGGGCGTCGAGAAGCTGAAAGACACCGGCTTTGCGGGGCTGCCTTCGGCCTCGCGCGGTACGTTTGCGCCGATGTATCTGCCGACCCACACCAATCCGGGCAATTTCGCGCAACTGGCGCAATCCTATGCCGCCCGCCACCAGATTGCCCGTCCCGATCTCAAACGGGCCATGGCGCATACATCTGTCAAAAGCCATGCCAATGCGGTGGATCATCCCAACGCTCATTTACGCAAAGCGCTGACCATGGATCAGGTGTTGAATGCCCCGATGGTCGCCGATCCGCTTGGCCTGTTCGATTGCTGTCCGGTGTCGGACGGAGCCGCTTGTGCCATTGTCACGACCCCCGATATTGCGCGCGCCCTTGGCCGTGTCCCGATGGTGACCATCAAGGCCATCCAGCTGGTGACGTCGAACGGTTGGGAAGCACAGCAATCCGGGTGGGACGGTAGCTATTTCCATACCGCCCGCATTGCGGCCAAACGCGCCTATCACGAAGCTGGAATCAGCGATCCGCGCACAGCGATCGGGCTTGCTGAATTGCATGACTGCTTTTCCATTACCGAATTGGTGGCGCTTGAAGATTTGGGCCTGTGTGACGAGGGGCAGGCTTGGCGGCATATGCTGGATGGGTGGTTTGATCGCGATGGCCGGATACCGTGTCAGGTCGATGGCGGCTTGAAATGTTTTGGCCATCCTGTTGGCGCTTCGGGCTTGCGGATGCTGTATGAATGCTGGCTGCAATTGGCGGGTCAGGCAGGAGGCCGCCAGTTGGCCACGCCGCATTTTGCCCTGGCACATAATCTTGGCGGCGGCCCTGCGCAGAATGTATGTTCGGTAGCGCTGTTAGGAACAGTGTAAAGTCTGATCAATTGATTTTGTTTCTATTCGACTGAAGTGGGCGACCGTTTCTTCTGTTGAAGGTGTTTGGCCTGAGACTAAAATTTCCTGAATTTTTGGTAAGGGTCTATAAGGTGATGATTGAAGACGCTAAGTCACAGACATTGCGGGGGATGATCAGAGATCGTATTCAGCCCGACAGCATCGTTTATCCCGACAGCTTTCGTTCTTGCGATGTTCTGGATGTCTCAGAAATCCACCATGTCAGGATCAATCATTCCATCGCCTGCGCAAAGCTGCTGCCGCCCGCCTCGCCGAGGCCGGTGCAACCGAACTCGAAATCCGTGCTGTAACAGGTCACCAGACCTTGCACGAGGTCAATCGTTACACCAAAGCGGCCAATCAAAAGCGGATGGCAGAGGCAGGAATGTCGTAACTTTTGGGGAACAAAATTGTCCCACTTTTCCCGATGACAATGTCACACCGAAAAATAATGCTGTAAAATCAATGATTTGTGAACGAAGTGGTGCCCAGGGACGGGATTGAACCGCCGACACTGCGATTTTCAGTCGCATGCTCTACCAACTGAGCTACCTGGGCATTCCGGCATGACCAGCGGGCTGGTGCAGGCGGTTGACGGGTTGTGGAGGCAACAAAGTGTTGCACCACATCGTCATTAGGGGTGCTTATAGTGTCATGTTTTATGACTGTCTAGGGTGTTCGCACAGGAATAATGCTAATTGGCGGATTGTTGGGCTTCCGGCGTTGATTTTTATGGCGTGAGCCCTTTTGAGTGGTGCGCGGGGGCAGGCCCTGGATGGGCCTCCAACGGATTTGTCAGCCTGCCAAAGCATCTTGTTTGGCCTGTCATTGCGCAGGGGCAGCAAAGCCGTTTTGCTTTAGAAATTGCGCAACGGGGATGGTCCAGGCCTCGATATTGCCGGTAAAGCTGCGGTGTCCGTCATCGCCGAACGGGGGCAAGGAAACAAATTGGCCGTTGCCGCCATTGGCTTTGAAACGGGCAAACCATTTTTTCGGCAGGTCCGGCCCCCAATAGCGGTCATTCGGGCTGTAAAGCCACAGCGTGGGGATTTTGCTAGTGCGGCCATAATTGGCAAATGTTTCGGTCAGCAGATCGGCGCGGCAGGGGCTTTCCGGTGTGCGGACGGGATCGCCTCCGTCACCACCCGAAAAATTGATTGCCGCCCGCGCCCCCGGCACAGCTTGGGCCGAAGCGGCAATGGTGGAAATGCCACCCACGGATTGACCGGCAATCACCCCGCGATTGGGAATGATATAGGGGGCCGTCTGGGCATAGCGGGCCACGGCTTTGATTTGCTCGACAGCCACACGCTCGCCAGCGGGATAGTTTTTCGCGGAGCAAGTGCCGGTGTGTTCGGCATCCTCGCCACCTGTTACGCCATAGCCGATCCGCGTCGGCACGAACACTGCAAAACCCTGTGCTACAAACCATTCCGATTGCTTGCGATAAACCATGCGCCCGATGCTGCGCCGCTCCGAATCCTTGCCTGCACGGCCATGATTGAGAATCAGGTAGGGGCTCTTGGCGCGGCTCTCATCTCTAAAAACCGTCACAACAACATCCCGGGTCACTGATTGGCCCGACGAGGTGGTGACCGTCACAGGCAGTTTGACCACCTCCTCGATGATGGCCGCACAAGCAGGGATGAAGGGCTGAACCCAAAGACCGAAAACGAGGGGCAGGATGGTGCGGATCGATCGAGAGCTGCGCATCAAATGCCTCGTGTAAAAGGGATAAAAAAACAAACAAACCGATAAATTGAAATCTGCCGCGATTCTCCGGTGCCGTCCATCACCCGCGCGCCGACCCCGACATCCGGCTTTTACCCAGACTTTTGCTGCAATGCGGCAAAGATTTGGCGAAGCGGGCTCTATGCTTCTTGGCGCAGCGGCATTTGGGTGATATGCACGATTTATAAGGGTTGCCGCGAGAGTTCCAAGCTCAATGCCCGCTGAATAACTTTTGCCAAGCTGCCCGATCCGAGCTGTCTCCTGAATGACGTCCTTTTGCTGAATGAGGAAATATCATGTCCGCGACCCCTTCGCGCTCTTACACGGTGAGCAATTCGTTTTTTGCGGCCTCGCTTGCCGACCGTGATCCGGAAATTGCCGGCTCGGTTGCACAGGAATTGGGCCGCCAGAAGCAGGAAATCGAGCTGATTGCCTCGGAAAATATCGTTTCCCGCGCCGTTCTGGAAGCGCAGGGTTCTGTCATGACCAACAAATATGCCGAGGGCTATCCGGGCCGCCGTTATTATGGCGGGTGCCAGTTTGTTGATATTGCTGAAACGCTGGCGATCAAGCGGGCATGTGAATTGTTCGGCTGCGGCTATGCCAATGTGCAGCCCAATTCCGGCTCTCAGGCGAATCAGGCGGTTTTTCTGGCGCTTTTGCAGCCCGGCGATACGTTTATGGGACTTGATCTGGCCGCTGGTGGCCATCTCACCCACGGTGCACCACCCAATATGTCGGGCAAATGGTTCAACGTGGTCAGTTATGGTGTAGACCCCAAAACCCACCGCGTCGATATGGCACAGGTCGAGGCATTGGCCCTCGAGCATCGCCCCAAACTGATCATTGCAGGTGGTTCGGGCTATGCCCGCCATTGGGACTTCGAGGCTTTCCGTGTCATTGCGGACAAGATCGGTGCGTTTTTCCTGGTGGATATGGCGCATTTTGCCGGTCTAGTGGCCGGTGGTTCGCATCCTTCGCCATTCCCCCACGCCCATGTTGTGACCTCGACAACACACAAGACGCTGCGCGGTCCGCGCGGCGGTCTGGTGCTGACCGATGACGAGGCAATTGCCAAAAAGATCAATTCAGCGGTTTTCCCCGGCTTGCAGGGCGGCCCGTTGATGCATGTTATTGCTGCCAAAGCGGTGGCGTTCGGCGAGGCATTGTTGCCTGAATTCAAATCCTATGCGGCTGCCGTGGTGGACAATGCCAAGGCCATGGGTGATGCCTTGATGGCACGCGGGTATGATCTGGTAACAGGTGGCACCGACAACCATCTGATGCTGGTGGATCTGCGCTCCAAGGGTCTTAACGGTAAAATCGCCGAGGCGGCTCTGTCACGGGCCCATATCACATGCAATAAAAACGGTGTGCCGTTCGACACCGAAAAGCCCACCATCACCTCGGGTATCCGTCTTGGCTCTCCGGCTGCGACCTCACGCGGGTTCGGCACAGCAGAATTTGCCCAAGTTGGCAATCTGATCGCCGATGTCCTGGATGGTTTGGCCAAAAACGGCGAACAAGGCAATGAAACTGTTGAAGCCCATGCCCGCGACGCGGCCCATGCGCTGACCAATCGGTTCCCGATCTATTATTGATTGAGGCTTTTAGGAGGTCTCGGCTTTGCGGTGTCCCTATTGCAGTTCGCTCGACTCTCAGGTCAAGGATTCTCGTCCAAGCGATGATCACTCCGCGATCAGGCGACGGCGCGTCTGCCCCGATTGCGGGGGGCGTTTCACCACGTTCGAGCGGGTGCAACTGCGGGAATTGATGGTGGTAAAACGGTCGGGACGGCGGATTCCGTTTGATCGGGATAAGCTGCAACGGTCGGTCGAGGTGGCCTTGCGCAAGCGTCCCGTCGAGGCCGAGCGCATCGAGCGGATGGTCAACGGCATCGTTCGCCAGCTCGAAAGTGCAGGCGAGGGCGATGTGCCTTCTGCTTCCATCGGTGGTTTGGTAATGGAAGGTTTGAAAGCGCTCGATGATGTGGCCTATGTGCGCTTTGCCTCGGTCTACCGTAATTTCCGTGAAGCGCGCGACTTTGAGGAATTGATCGACGAATTGACGGGCGAGGATGGCGAGGTGCTGCCAACGGCGGCTAAACCGGGGTCTGCCGGTTCCCGATCCGTAAAATGACAAGCCCAACCCCATGAGCAGACCGAGCATAGCTTGCGCGAAGATGGATTCGGCTTTGATCAGCCCTGCAGATGATCAGGCGATGATGCGCGCTGCTCTGGCGATCGGGAGGCGTTGTCTGGGCCAGACATGGCCCAATCCAGCGGTTGGCGCGGTCATCTGGAAACCGACACTGCAAGGCCCGCTGGTCATCGCGCGGGGTTTTACCCGCAAGACAGGCCGTCCCCATGCTGAAGCCGAAGCCCTGCACATGGCGGGAGAAGCTGCGCGGGGCGCTGTGATGAGCGTGACGCTGGAGCCGTGCTCGCATTACGGCAAAACCCCGCCCTGTGCCGATGCCGTGATCGAGTCAGGCCTTATGCGTGTGGTTACGGCGATTGAAGATCCTGACCCACGCGTGGCCGGGCGTGGCAATGCCCGTTTGCGTGCTGCGGGTATCGAGGTTGTGCTGGGCGTGGAGGCGCGTTCCGCATATCTGGCTCATCTGGGCCATATCAGGCGGGTGACACAGCAAAGGCCCGCCGTTTTGTTGAAATTGGCACAAACAGCAGATGGTTATGCTGCCGCCGAGGCCGGATTGCGGACCCAGATTACCGGTGCCATCGGTTCATCGCGCGTGCATATGGAGCGGGCGGAAGCTGACGCAATCATGGTGGGGATTTCCACTGTCTTGGCCGATGATCCACAACTGACCTGTCGATTGCCCGGAATGTCCGATCGCTCTCCTGTGAGGATTGTCCTTGATAGCGATTGCCGCTTGCCGCCTACAAGCCTGCTCGCCCGGACTGCCCGCCAGGTTCCGACATGGGTGCTGGCCGCCATCGACAGCGACAGCGGCCGTCATGCTGCGCTTGAGCAATCGGGGGTCGAAGTGCTGTTGGTGCCGCGATCGGAAGGACGGATCGACCTTGATCTGGCCTTGCAGGCACTTGCGGCACGCGGAATGACCCGTGTGATGAGCGAGGGCGGGCCGCAGGTGGCCGATGCGCTGGCCAAAGCCGGATTGATTGACGAAATCACACTGCTGACCCATATGCAGCCTTTAGGGCGACAGGGGTTGCTGGCTGTGGGGCCGCATTTGCGCGCCCTTTTGGATGATAACACTCAGTTCGAAGCGCAATCCTCCATGATCTTGGGCGAGGATCGTATCGATCATTTTGCGAGGTTGGCTTGATGTTTACCGGAATTGTCAGCGATATCGGCACTGTGGTGTCGATGACTGCGCCCGAGCCTGATTTGCGCCGCATCCGTATTGCCTGTGGCTATGAGGCCCGCACGATTGCACTTGGTGCGTCGATTGCCTGTGGTGGGCCCTGTCTGACGGTTGTGGCTGTCGAGGCACAGGCCGAGGGTGGCTGCTGGTTCGAAGTGGATGCTGCCGCAGAAACACTTGCCCGCACCACGGTGGGCGCATGG
This sequence comes from Hyphomicrobiales bacterium, assembly GCA_947455995.1. Classification (GTDB taxonomy): domain Bacteria; phylum Pseudomonadota; class Alphaproteobacteria; order Rhizobiales; family Beijerinckiaceae; genus CAIYZJ01. The sequence continues at coordinate 13,667 of CANGQA010000038.1, forward strand.
CAGACCGGCAGCAGGATCAATCTCGAACGTGCATTGGCGATCGGTGACGAATTGGGCGGGCATCTGGTGACCGGGCATGTCGACGGATTGGCGAGAATCGTTTCGGTAACACCGGTGACAGGGCAAAAGGGTCCATGGGCGGCGTCCTGCCGCTTTGACATCGAGGCTCCTGCTGCCTTGGCAGGGTTTATCGCAGAAAAAGGCTCGGTGACGCTTGATGGCACGTCTTTGACTGTCAACAGCGTCGAAGGACGTATGTTTTCGGTCTTGTTGATCCCGCATACGCTGCAAGTGACCACATGGGGCGAACGCAAACAGGATGATGCGCTGAATATCGAGATTGATTTAATGGCCCGTTATGCCGCACGGCTTGCGCAAGCGCGTGCCGAGGGATACTGACTGTCCTTGCGAAACACCGAGAGAAACATATGACCTCTGTAACCCCTACCATCACCAGCCAGCGTTCATTTCCCGGAGCGCGCGTTCTGATTGTTGAAGCCAGATATTATACCGAGATCGCAGATGCCTTGCTGGAAGGCGCGCGAGCCGCTGCAACGGCCGCCCAGGTCAAAGTGGATGTGGTGACGGTCGATGGTGCGCTGGAAATTCCCTGTGCGATTTTACTGATGATGGCCGATGCCCAGCGTCGAGGACGCGCTTATGATGCGGTGGTGGCATTGGGCTGTGTCATCCGGGGTGAAACAGGGCATTATGATATTGTTGCAGGGGAAAGCGCGCGCGCGCTGATGGATATTTCCGTGCGTCATGGTTTGCCGCTCGGCAATGGGATTTTAACAGTCGAAAACGACATGCAGGCGAAGGCGCGGGCGCGGATGTCGGAAATGGACAAAGGCGGCGGGGCCATGCGGGCCGCTTTGTCCCTGCTGCAATTGCGCCACCTCTCAGAAAATGGAGTGCATTGAGTATGTCACGCGCGCAGAGGCGGTCAGCCGCCCGAATGTCTGCGGTGCAGGCCCTTTATGAAATGGACATCACCCAGAAGGGGATGCTGGATGTCTGTGCGGAATTCGAGGCCCATTGGATTGGCCAGCAGGTTGATGACGATCTGGAAATGCGCGAGGCGGAGCTTTCGTTCTTTAAGGATATTGTCGGCGGAGTCATCGCCCATCAGACCGAAATTGATAAGACCATCGACAATGCCTTGGCCAAAGGTTGGCCTTTGGTTCGCATCGAGGTCGTCTTGCGCTCGATCATGCGGGCAGGGGTGTATGAGCTGAGCCAGCGCAAGGATGTGCCGCCCAAGGTCAGCATTTCCGAATATGTCGATGTAACCCATGCGTTTTATGTTGGGGATGAGCCGGGCATGGTCAATGCTGTCCTTGATCATGTGGCGCGTGATTTGCGCGCTGATGAATTGGGGCCAAAACGCGGTTAGATCAGGCTTTTGAGGGGGATGCAGGCGTGACGGCACATGAGGTCACACAGGGGCGTCTGTCTGAAGATGCGCTGATTGCCCGTTTGCTTGCTCCGATTGCCGGTCCAGCGGGGCTTGGTTTGCGTGATGATGCGGCCCTTTTGGCGCCGCCCCCTGGATGTGAACTGGTTGTCACGGTGGATGCGCTGGTATCGGGCATCCATTTTTTCGCCGATGATCCGCCAGCCTCGATCGCGCGCAAGCTGTTGGGCGTCAATTTGTCCGATTTGGCCGCCAAGGGGGCTGATCCGGTGGGCTTTTTGCTGGCCATGATGCTTCCCGACGCACTCTCCCATGATTGGATCAAAGCCTTTATCGATGGTTTATCGGGAGCCGCGAATATCGCGGGCTGCCCCTTGATAGGCGGGGATACGACCCGGATTGACGGTCCGCTCGCGCTGTCACTGACGGCGATCGGGTCTGTGCCGGTTGGTCAGATGGTGCGCAGGACAACTGCCAAGCCCGGCGATGTGATCGCCGTCACCGGCACAATCGGCGATGCGGCTCTTGGGCTTTTGCTCCAGCAGACTAATCCTGCAGACGGATTGTTGCGGCTTGGTGCCGATCACCGAGACTTCCTGTTGGATCGCTACCGCCATCCCCGCCCCAGAAACATCCTCGCGCCAGCTTTGCGGGCGCATGCCAGTGCGGCTATGGATGTATCGGACGGTTTGGTGGGTGATATTCGCAAGCTGCTGCAAGCCTCCCACTGCGGTGGCGTGGTGTATCTTGATGATGTGCCGTTGTCCGGCGCTGCAGCCGACGGTGTGTCTGCTGATCCCGATCTGTTCGTGCGGGCACTAACAGGCGGTGATGATTACGAGATTGTCCTGTGCGCATCGCAACAATCATTCAGGGCCTTGCAGATGGAAGCCGCGCGGTTTGATTTGCCCCTGCACCTGATCGGACATGTCACAGACAAGCAGGATGTGGTGTTCAAACATCAAGGGGGTGATATGAATTTTGCGCATGGCTCCTACCAGCATTTTTGATTTTTTATCAAAGGGTTAATGCTGTTTTTTTGGATGTTTTTGCCATTTCTGAAGCCCGCTTTATTGCGGAATGGCTGCAAGGCTGACGAGACTGGCCCCTTGCAGTTATGCTGATTTGTCCGCTCTATGCGGGTGCAGTTTTAACGACCATACTCCAATAACAAAAAATGAGTCTGAGGAAAGGCTTCAAGGCAATGGTTCAATCTCCTGATCAATCGGCTGTCCAGCATGACGACAATCGTCTGGCGCGGCGCAATGCGCTGTTTCTGGCCGCTGCAACAGCGCTTGCTGGTGCCAATGCCTCGGTCATTTTTGCAACCGGCGCCATTACCGGTGCGCGGATGGCGCCCGATCCGGCCTTTGCCACCGCGCCCGTCTCAATTTTTGTGGTGGGCATGGCTTGCGGCACGTTGCCGGTCGGCTTTATCGCGCGCCGCTATGGTCGCAGGACCACTTTTGCCTTGGGCACTTTTTGCGGGATGTTGATGGGGCTGATTGCCTGTGCGGCAGTGATCAGCAATTCGTTCGCACTCTATTGTCTGGCAACATTTTTCGGTGGTCTTTATGGCTCTGTTGCCCAATCCTTCCGTTTTGCTGCGGCCGATACCGCGACCCCGAAATTCCGGCCAAAGGCCATTTCATGGGTGATGGCAGGCGGTGTATTTGCCGGTGTGCTTGGTCCGCAACTGGTCTCGATGACCATGATGATGTGGGAGCCCCATCTGTTTGCTGCCAGCTATCTGGCTCAAGCCTGTGTTGCGGTTGTTGCGCTGATTGTCCTGATGCAGGTCAAAGCCGGCACTCCTGTATCGGTGGTCGATGAGATGAAGGCGCGTCCTCTGGGCGAGATTACCCGCCAGCCCCGTTTCGTGGTGGCAGCCATTTGCGGTGTGGTCTCTTATGGTCTGATGAATCTGGTGATGACCTCTGCCCCGCTGGCCATGCAGATTTGCGGCCATGCGGTGCGTGATTCCAATCTGGCGATTCAATGGCATGTGATGGCGATGTATGGGCCAAGTTTTTTTACGGGCTCGCTGATTGCCCGTTTCGGGTCGCCGAAAATCATCACGGCAGGATTGGTTTTGCTCGCTTCTGCTGCCTTCGTCGATATGTCGGGCACGGATGTCGCCCATTTTTGGCTTGGGCTGATTTTGCTCGGCGTGGGCTGGAATTTCGGTTTTGTGGGTGCTACGGCCATGGTGGCTGAAACGCATCATCCGTCCGAACGCAACAAGGTGCAGGCTTTCAACGATTTCCTGATCTTTGGTACCATGGCGATCGGGTCGTTCTCCTCGGGCAAGATTTTAACAGATTTTGGTTGGGATGCAGTCAACCATGTGGTTTTCCCGCCTGTTTTGATCGGCCTTGTCGCATTGGTCTGGCTGGCGCAACGGCGCAAGGTAAAGCTCGCTTGATCGGGTGAAGATTTGTCGAAAATCTTCTTTCCTTGAAAGCTATACTTGACCAAAAAGTTTAAGGGGTGAAAACTGTTTCATGATGTATATTCGGATCTATTATCTTTGATTCACACGTCATTAACAAAAAGACGACATTATTTAAGGGAGAGAAGACAGGATAAGCAGTTCAGCACCACGCATGTGACGCATCGCGGTGTAACTGTTTGACCTGTCTGTCAATAAAACAAAAGGGACGGCAAAATGACAATGGGTTTGATTATCTTCGGCGGGCTTCTTGCGCTCGTCTATGGCATATGGGCGATTGCAGATGTCATGAAGCAGGATGCGGGAAATGCCCGTATGCAAGAAATAGCTGCCGCTATTGCTGAAGGCGCGCAGGCCTATCTCAACCGCCAATATACGACAATTGCCTATGTGGGCGTGGCCTTGTTTGCCCTGTTGGCCTGGTTGCTGGGCCTGCCTGTGGCAATCGGCTTTGCCATTGGTGCTATTTTGTCGGGTGCTGCAGGATATATCGGCATGAATGTGTCGGTTCGCGCCAATGTGCGCACGGCACAGGCGGCTTCCAAATCACTGGCAGCGGGCCTGGACGTTGCTTTCAAGGCCGGTGCCGTGACGGGTATGCTGGTGGCAGGTCTCGCTCTGCTCGGTGTGGCGGTCTATTACGCTGTGCTGACGGGCCCGATGGGCCTGAAGCCGGCTGATCGCATCGTCATTGATTCTCTGGTGGCTCTCGGTTTCGGGGCTTCCCTGATCTCGATCTTTGCCCGTCTGGGCGGCGGGATCTTCACCAAGGGCGCGGATGTCGGTGCCGATCTGGTGGGCAAGGTTGAAGCCGGTATTCCGGAAGATGATCCCCGCAATCCAGCCACCATCGCCGACAATGTGGGTGACAATGTCGGCGATTGCGCCGGTATGGCGGCCGACTTGTTCGAAACCTATGCCGTGACCGTGGTTGCGACCATGGTGCTGGCTTCGATCTTCTTCTTCGGTACGGCCAATCTGGCTTCGGTGATGCTCTATCCGATGGCGATTTGTGCGGCATGTATTCTCACCTCGATCATCGGCACCTTCTTTGTGAAGCTGGGCGCCGACAATTCGATCATGGGTGCGCTGTATAAGGGACTTTGGGTGACGGGACTGTTGTCGTTGTTCGGACTGGCTGCCGCAACCCACTATGTGGTTGGCTGGGACAGCATCGGAACCGTGTCGGGCATGGTCATCACCGGCAAGAACCTTTTCTGGTGCGGCGTGGTCGGCCTGATCGTGACGGGTCTGATCGTCTGGATCACCGAATATTATACCGCGACGGGCAAGCGTCCTGTGGTCTCCATTGCGCAAGCTTCGGTGACCGGACATGGCACCAATGTCATTCAGGGTCTGGCTGTGTCGCTTGAATCGACTGCTTTGCCTGCCATGGCGATTGTGGCCGGGATCATCTCGACCTATCAGCTGGCCGGATTGTTCGGTACTGCGATTGCGGTGACAACCATGCTCGGTCTGGCCGGCATGATTGTGGCACTTGATGCCTTCGGTCCTGTTACCGACAATGCCGGTGGCATTGCCGAAATGGCAGGTCTGCCCAAGGAAGTGCGCCACTCGACCGACGCGCTCGATGCGGTTGGCAACACCACCAAGGCTGTCACCAAGGGCTATGCCATCGGTTCGGCCGGTCTTGGTGCACTGGTGCTGTTTGCTGCCTATACCAACGATCTGGAAGCCTTCTCCAAGTCGGGTGCGGCCTATTTCAAGGATGTCGGCAAGGTCTCGTTCGACCTGTCCAACCCCTATGTGGTGGCTGGTCTGATCTTTGGCGGTTTGATCCCCTATCTGTTCGGCGGTATCGCCATGACAGCGGTTGGCCGTGCTGCAGGCTCGGTGGTGGAAGAAGTACGCCGCCAGTTCAAGGAAAAGCCTGGGATCATGCTTGGCACCGACAAGCCTGACTATGCCCGTGCGGTGGACATGCTGACCAAGGCGGCGATCCATGAAATGATCATCCCGTCCTTGCTGCCGGTTCTGGCGCCTCTGGTGGCCTATTTCGGTGTATTGGCCATTTCCGGCTCGAAGGCCTCGGCTTTCGCGGCTTTGGGGGCCATGCTGCTCGGTGTGATCGTCAACGGCCTGTTTGTGGCGATTTCCATGACATCGGGCGGCGGAGCATGGGACAATGCCAAAAAGAGCTTTGAAGACGGCTTCGTTGACAAGGACGGCGTGACCCACCTCAAAGGTTCGGATGCACATAAGGCCTCGGTAACGGGTGATACCGTCGGCGATCCCTACAAGGACACCGCAGGTCCAGCCGTCAATCCGGCGATCAAGATCACCAATATCGTGGCCTTGTTGCTGATTGCCGTTCTGGCCCATATGGGTTGATCGACCAGCCAAAAACGAGAAAAGCCCCTTCGGGGGCTTTTTTTATGGCTTGATACCTGAAGGTAAAATGGACAGAGCTGATCCTGTCAGGATGGCATCTGGCCGGTGGCCCGGAGCAGTTGGCGCAGCAAAGTAGGCTCGTTGCCGCCTGTCGGCGTGGTGCGCGAGACGAAGTCGAATACGACGCCATCCTGCAACCCGTAATTGGCGATTTTTTCAACCTTGTTGTTCTTGCTGAAATTGATCACCACCACATGGCGGTCAACCACTTTTGGACCCATGAAGCGCAGTCCGATTTCCATTTTCTCGGAGACATAGTACCAGGTCTGGCTGCCCACAGTAGAGACGGTGGACGGTGATCCCATGGCTTGCAATACGGCTTGGGCATCCATGCCCGGCTTGAGCTTGGCCAATTGGGCTTCATCGAGCAGATAGCCTTGGGTCAACTGTTCACCAGCGCAACCGGAGAGCGTAAGGGCGCTGGTTGAGGCCAGAAGAGTCAAAGCGACGGCTTTAGCCAGCATTCGGGCAGACAGGAAACGGCCATTGGATGGAAAATAGGGATTCGGATGAAGGTTTTTATCAATTTTCATCGTCATTTCTCCGTTTGCAGCGCTATCAGGCTATTGGAGCCCAACATTGGCAGGAAAATGGCGGAATGGGAATATCACCATATCCGTCAATTCACACTTTGACTCTTGAAGGTTTATGCCTCTTAACCTTGCCCTAACCCGCCACTGCGTTAAAAGCAAGAACAGCGCCTTCTTCGGCTGATGATGCAGTTCAGGTTTCGGTTGCGCGGGAGATGATCGGGAGATGGTGGAATGCTGGGCAAGCTAATGGGGTTTTTAGGCAGCAGAAGCGGCAATCGGGTGATTGTCGACCGGCTGCATCAGGCTGTGGTGGAAGCCGCCCGCCGCCCCGCTTTTTATGCGCAATGGGGCGTGCCCGATACGCTGGATGGCCGCTTTGATTGCGTCACCTTGCATGCTGTCTTGCTGATGCAGCGGATGCAGGCTTTGCCCAAACCGGCCGATGAACTGGCCAATGATGTGGTGGATCGGTTGTTTCTGGGTTTCGAGGAGGCCTTGCGTGAATTGGGCGTGGGGGATGTTGTGATTCCCAAACGCATGAAAACCATCGCCGCCGCCTTTTTGGGCCGGGCCAAGGCCTATGAAGAGGGGATGACATCTGGCGACGATGAGGCCTTGGCGGCCGTCTTGCGCCGCAATCTTTTGGGTGAACAGGCCAGTCTTGCCCAAGAACGCTTTTGGCTGGATTATCTGCCGCAAGTCAGTGCGGAATTGAGCCGGTGTGACCTAGACCGGATCATTAAGGCAGACCATCTGTTTCCCGACCCAGCCTGATCAGACCCCGCTTTGCTTCTTAAAGGTGCCGATATGACCGACGAGCCGTTCTTTTCCCATCTGATCCGCGTTGACGATATTCCCGATCGCGGGATGGACATCACGATTGATGTGCCCGAAACCGATCGCAAACGGCTGGCTAAAGTATTCAATCTTGCCGATATCGCTTCATTGACGGGCCATTTTACCCTTAAGCGCAAAGGCAGAGAGGTTGCAGCCAAAGGCGAGGTGAAGGCCCATATCGAACAGATTTGCGTGGTCTCGCTCGATCCGTTCGAAACCGATGTGGTCGAGGAGGTCGATCTGCGTTTTTCACCCGATGCGCCTGATCTGGATGACGAGGAGGCCCCGCTCGACTCCCCGGATCCGATCGTGAACGGCATGATCGATCTGGGTTCGCTTGTGGCTGAATTTCTGGCCCTGAGTCTCGATCCCTATCCGCGCAAACCGGGTGTGGAATTTTCGTTCGAGCTTGATACGGCCGAAGAACATCCGTTCGCAGCACTGAAAAAGCTGACTTAATAACCAAGTTGAGCGTTAAATCGAACTGATTAATGGGGTAATTGTGATTTCTTGGTTGCCTCGTGCGCGGCCTCGTCTATTGTCCGATGCGAAAGGCGCATATTGCGCTTCATCTGGCTTTGTGTCCGAATGTTATCCGATAGGGTGGTGTTAGGCCTCTTGCCGCTAGTGATATGTGATACGCAACGATGCAACATCAGGTTCGGATTGCCCTCGATGCCATGGGCGGTGACCACGGCCCCTCTGTCGTGATCCCGGGAGCGGCTTTAACACTGCAGCGCCATCCAGGCGTTGTCTTTGTTATGTTTGGCGATTCTGCCTTGTGCTTGCCTTTGCTCGATGCGCATCCCCAATTGGCCAAGGCCACAACCTTCCACCATTGCGATGTATCGATTGCCATGGATGCCAAGCCTGGCATGGCCTTGCGGCATGGACGCGGAGTGTCGTCGATGTGGCGCGCGATCGAGGCGGTGAAACTCGGTGAAGCGGATGTGGCGATTTCGGCGGGCAATACCGGTGCGCTGATGGCGATGTCGACCTTCTGCCTGCGCACGCTGGCGCGGATTGACCGCCCCGCGATTGCCGGGATCTGGCCGACTGCGCGCGGCGAAAGCATCGTGCTGGATGTTGGCGCCACCATCGGTGCCGATGCCCGCCATCTTGTCGATCTGGCTGTGATGGGTGCGGCAATGGCGCGCATCCTGTTCCATATCGAGCGGCCCTCGGTTGGCCTGCTGAATGTCGGTGTCGAAGATATGAAGGGTGTCGAGGATGTCAAACTCGCTTCCCGCATGTTGCGCGAGACCGATTATCCCAACATGCTCTATCATGGCTTTGTCGAAGGCGATGACATCGGAAAGGGCACTGTCGATGTGGTGGTCACCGAAGGCTTTGCAGGCAATATAGCCCTCAAGACTGCGGAGGGGACGGCCAAGCAGATTGCCAGTTTCCTGCGCGATGCCATGAATCGCACATGGATGACCAAACTGGGTTATCTTCTGGCACGCTCAGCCTTTCATGCCTTGCGCGAGAAGCTTGATCCACGCAAATCCAATGGTGGAGTGTTTCTTGGTCTGAACGGTATCGTCATCAAAAGCCATGGCGGTACCGATGCGTTTGGATTCGCATCTGCCGTCGATCTTGGCTATGACATGGTGAAATACGAGCTTTTGTCAAAAATTACGGAAACATTGGCACGCGATGATAGCGTTCCGGCGCATCCGATCGAGGAAATAGAAGAATGACTTTGCGGCGCTCTGTCATCGTTGGTTGTGGCCATTATCTTCCGCAACGGGTTCTCAGTAATGCTGAACTGGCCAAAATGGTCGACACATCCGATGAATGGATTGTCGAACGCACTGGAATTCACAACCGACATATTGCCGCCGAAGGTGAGAACACATCCCACCTTGCCACCAAAGCCGCCCAGATGGCATTGGAAAAGGCTGGATTGAAGCCGTCTGATATTGATCTGATCGTGCTGGCGACGGCCACACCCGATTATACTTTCCCATCGACAGCCACCCAGGTGCAGGCCGCTTTGGGGATCACCCATGGCGCTGCATTTGATTTACAGGCGGTGTGCTCCGGCTTTGTGTTTGCCCTGACGACAGCTGACAAGTTTTTGCAATCCGGATCCCACAAGCGCGCACTGGTTATCGGCGCTGAAACCTTTTCGCGGATATTGGATTGGGACGACCGTGGCACCTGTGTGCTGTTCGGCGATGGGGCAGGGGCCGTTGTGCTCGAAGCCCAAGACGGCCAAGGCGATCTGACCGATCGCGGGATTTTGTCCACGCATTTGCGCTCGGATGGTCGCCATGTAGAAAAACTGTATGTCGATGGTGGGCCGTCATCCACCAAAACCACCGGCTTGTTGCGAATGGAAGGTAAGGAAGTGTTCCGTTATGCGGTCAATTATCTGGCCGACATTATCGAGGAGGCCTTTGCGGCCACCGGATTGAGCGCCGCCGATGTTGACTGGTTCGTGCCACATCAGGCCAATCGGCGGATTATCGAGGCAACGGCACGAAAATTGTCTATCGATCCTGCAAAAGTGGTCGTGACCGTGCAAAATCATGGTAATACATCGGCAGCTTCCATTCCTCTGGCTTTGTCGACGGCCTGCAGTGACGGACGGATCAAACAGGGTGATGTGGTGCTGGTGGAAGCGATGGGCGGAGGTTTTACGTGGGGATCGGCTTTGATCCGCTGGTAAAAACCGTCTATCAAGGCAAATTCTGATATCAATGTGACTTTTCAAATCGTTACCAACGCGTTAACGTAAATTCGACGAGAGAATTATTTTCAGTTCTGAACAGGTGACGTTCAGGGTTGTGAAAGCCTCAATTTTCTCAAACATACATTGGATACGGGCTGTTTTTCCGTTGGGGGCGGACTGTGGTTCGTGGAGGATTAAAATGACACAACGCACAATTACGCGTGCTGAATTGAGTGAAGCCGTTTATCAACGCATCGGCCTGTCCCGCACGGACTCATCCGAGTTGGTTGAACTGGTATTGCGTGAAATTTCGGATACTCTGGCTGCAGGCGAGACCGTGAAACTTTCGTCATTTGGATCCTTCGTCGTGCGTGACAAGGGCGCACGGGTTGGTCGTAATCCAAAGACCGGCATCGAAGTGCCGATCGATCCAAGACGGGTCTTGTCTTTCAAGCCTTCCAATATCCTCAAGCAGCGCATCAACAAGACGACCGAGAACGCCTGAGCGGGAGACTGATCGTGGAAAAAGACGCAGACGCGTTTCGCACGATCAGTGAAGTCGGGGAAGAACTCGACCTGCCCCAGCATGTGCTAAGGTTTTGGGAAACCCGGTTTACCCAGATCAAACCGATAAAGCGGGGCGGCGGCCGCCGTTATTATCGCCCGGATGATGTTGATTTGTTGCGCGGTATCAAGCATCTGCTTTATGCCGAAGGCTACACCATCAAAGGCGTGCAGCGCATTCTTCGCGATGAAAACCTTCGTTTTGTGCAGTCGGTCGGTCGCGAAGGTCGTATGCCGCCTTTGGGCGAGCAGACCGATGATGGTCACCCAGTTGATGCCCACTCCATTGATGTCGGCTTTGGTGAATTGCCTGACAAGCCGGAACAGAGCGTTGGCGAAGTCCATCCTTCGCCGATAGAGCCTGTTTTGGCTCCACATCGTCTTGAGCCTGGCTTTGGCGTATCCCCTCTCGCCCATGACCCCCTAAAAGATCCCTTGCATAAGCCCATGGCTGGCTTGAATGGCCGCCAGGAGCCAAGCTTTGCCGTTTCTTTGCCGGTTGAGACAGAATTATCCGCCGAGCCAATTGTAGCATCTCGCAAGGTTAAGCCCAAACAGCTCGCTTTGTTCGAGGGGATGGGTGATGAGGGCATGAGTAGCAAAGACCGTGAAACCCTGCGCCAAGCACTCGTTCGGATCGACGAGTGCCGGAAAATCTTGGCGTCCTCAGATTTGGCTGTAAATTCTCAAACACCTGAATATTAAGCGGTTTACCCCTTATTCGATCTGTTTTTTGCGGTCATATGTCCAGTTGGCCCGATATTTGCTGAGTATCCTGCAACGGATTGTTTATTCGTTGTGAAAGGGATCAATCATGGCGTTGGATATTGGCAGTGGGACAGCCGTCTCGGCCTATCAAACCAACACATCGTCGTTGGCAGGCCGGAAGGGGGATCATGAACCCGATGCTTTGTCACGCGCGTTGCAGTCCGGTGATTTGAACGCGGCAAAAGAGGCATTTGACAAGCTTGCCACCCGTTTGCCGGCCGGTGTGCTCAGTGATCCCAATAATCCGCTGACCAAAGTCGGAAAAGCCCTTCAAGGCGATGATATTGAAGCCGCCCGTGCCGCGATGGCCGGTCGGTCAGGTTATAATGACCGGATCGGCACAACAGGCTCGGTCAGCAAGACCAAGGACATCAATAAAGGCTACCAGATCGAAGTCAGCAACGGCATGGGGCAGGCCCTGCAGCTGAGCGGTGCGATCAATTCCGGGAATGCCAAATTGGCCAAGGCCCTCATGCAGCAAATGTTTGACGAATTGCAGCAGATGGCCGCATTGAATTCAGCCAGTCCGACCTCCAAAGAGATCGCCATCGGCAAACCGCTTACCGGCAATAAATCCCTGGCTTCGGCTATTTCCAGTGCGGACAAGCTTCTGAGTAATCCCGATTTCCAGAGCCTGAAACGGGCAGTGGATCGCGGTGATTTACCCTCGATGCAAGCAGCGTGGACGGCCTTTATCCGTGGTTCGGTTGCTTTGCGTGAAAAAGAGATGGATTTGCCGAAAAGTACCGATCCGGCCAAAAGCACAGTGATTGGATTCTCGCGCTCATTGGTGCAGGCGGCTTAAGCTGCTCTTTAATTAAAGCCGGATTGTTCATTCGGTTGTAGCAATGGTAATACTATTGCAAGAAATTATGGCTGGATTTGGCCTTTCCCGATAATATTCCTCCCTGTTTATTTTGAATAATGCTACAGTAAAGCCGTAAACACAATTTTCATGTTTCTTTGACAGACTCATTCGTGACGAGACTGGAACAGTTGAGGTAAGGCATTGTGCAGGGCACATGACCTTGGGAGGCCGGGCTGATGCGTATGAAAACGACTTTTTGGGTGGCATTGTTTGGGTTGTTTTTGCAGGCTTTTATCGGCCTGACTGCACAAGCTGCAGATAATGCTTTGCGGTTTGATCTGAACTCTGACCGGGCTAAGGCTGCGATCACAGAGAATCCGGCCGAATCCAGGCTTTCCATAAAAAAGCAGAGTTATCTTCCGCTTTATTCATCGGTTGCTTTGGGAGGAGGGGCTACTCTGGTTCATTTGGGGGCCAATGTGACCTTGCGAAATATTTCGCCTGATCAGCCACTGGTTATCAGCTCAGCCCGTTATTTCGATCGCTCCGGCGAGTTGGTTGCCGAACTTGCTGTCCAGCCGTTCACATTAAAGCCGATGGCCACCATCGAGATGTTTATTCCGATCACAGAACAGAGCGTTGGTTTGCGCGGTGGACGCGGTGGCAGCATTTTGCTTGATTGGGCTGCTGTCGCTCCTGTGCCTGAGCCGATGCTGGAAGCCCTTGTGCTCGGATCGTCCGGTCCTGCGAGCTTCTCTTTCACCAGCCGCAGCCAGCCGGTGCGTATGGCCCAATAATCGTCCCCTAAACGTGGCGTCATAAAAAAAAGGCTGGTTTTTACCAGCCTTTTTGCATGTTCGGTTCAGAAGCTTGCAGGCTCAATCAGTCCAAGCCCTCAACCGCCACCACATGCCGCTCGGATGAACCAATCGTAAAGACCTTTGCGGCCTGATATTCGGGTGAATTATAGCAGGTCGTGGCAGCTTCGAGGCTCGGAAAGCGTGCCAGAACGGTGCGTTCATAGGCACCGCCTTCAAGAATAACCTGCGTGCCACCACGGGCCAGAAACACACCGCCATGCTTTTGAATGGCCGGACCAGCCAGTGCGGCATATTTGCCGTAGGTTTCAGCATCCGTCACATGTACACGAGAGACCCAATAAGCAGACATCTTGTCATTCTCCGGGTTGAAAACAGGGATAGAAAGCGGATCATCCGCCTTCAAGCGGGAGTTAGAACGCGGCAGGTGCGAAACTGTGTCCGGCAGCTTTGAGACTGGTGCGCAGCTCATCCGTTTGGGCCTGCGTCAGCGCCATCAAGGGCGGACGCAGGGTGGCCAGACCCGGCTGGTCCAACTCCGTAGACAGGAAAGCCTTGGCTGCAGGGATCAGCGGGAATTTCGAGAAGAGATCGCGCACCATGGCCACC
>CANGQA010000039.1 GCA_947455995.1 Hyphomicrobiales bacterium
CCATGCCGACCTCCCGCTGGCTGCCCTATTTGCTGATTGCACCGGCAAGTGTGTTTCTTGCAGCTTTTTTTGCTGTCCCGTTGGTGCAGACGATTGTGCTGTCATTCGATGGCGGCACAGCGGGTCTGTGGGGCAATTACCAACGGATGCTGGGGGATCTGAATTTCAACGTATCGCTGCGCAATACCTTCATGCTGGTGCTGACGGTGGTGCCCTTGCAGATGATGCTGGCGATCGGCATGGGGCTGATGCTGCAGAAGATGCAGAGGGGGCGCGAATTGGTGTTGTGGATCTGGACGATCCCTTTGGGGGTGTCCGATCTGGCGGCTGGATTGGTCTGGCTGGCGATTTTGCAGAATACCGGCTATCTCAACACGGTCCTGTTCCATCTCGGTGTCGTTGACGGGCCTACCGCCTGGCTGAATTCCGAAACACCCGTGACCTTGTTCATTGCGGTGGTTGTGGCTGAAATCTGGCGGTCGACGGCGATGGTTCTGGTGATCATCGTGGGGGGGCTGCAACTGATCCCCAAGGAATTCGGCGAGGCCGCAGAAATATTCGGGGCAAGTCCGTGGCAAAAATTGACCCGCGTGACCCTTCCCATGCTCAAACCGAGCCTACAATCGGCTTTGATCTTGCGCACGGTGCTGGCCTTCGAGGTGTTTGCCGCGGTCTATGCGATCGGCGGGCGCAATATCCCTGTGCTGGTGGGCGAGGCCTATGTCTGGCAGCGTGATAACCAGAATTACAGCGTGGCAGCGGCCTATGCGGTGCTGATCATGGTGATTTCGCTGGCGGCAACGGCGGTCTATCTTCGGCTGCTTCGCCAGAATCCCGAGGCTCAGGCATGACAAAACCGGCAGGATCTTCCTTCAAGGGCTGGCTGTATGGTTCGGGCGTCATGGTGCTGTGCGTCTGGGTTCTTTTACCGATCGGACTGATCGGTCTGGGGGCGTTTGGCGGGCGACCTGCTGTCTACCAATGGCCGAAAACCCTGATGCCGGCCAGCCTGTCGCTGGATCAGCTGGCGGTATTTCTGAAAATCGAGGGTGTCTGGAACGCCGCCCTCAATTCGGTTCTCGCGGCCAGCATGACGATGATCATGGCCCTGCTGCTTGGTGCACCGGCAGGCTATGCGCTGGCGCGGTTTTCCTTTCCGGGCGCGACCCTGTTCCGCCTGATGATCCTGCTGACCCGCGCCTTTCCGCTGGCCATTCTGGCTTTGCCTTTGACGGTGCTGTTTATCCGGGCGGGGCTGTATGACACCGCCTTCGGCGTGTCGCTGGTCCATACCGCGCTGGCCCTGCCATTTGCCGCGATGATCACCGCGAGCCTGTTTGCCGGTATTCCGCGTGAGTTGGAGGAGGCGGCCTGGGTTTTCGGTTGCACGCGCTGGCAGGCCTTTGTCAAAGTCGTATTGCCTCTGGCCCTGCCGGGCATGGCGGCAGCGGCGATTTTCGCTTTTGTGATTTCATGGAACGAGGTGTTTGCCGCTTCGGTTCTGACCGTGCAACAGCGTACTTTGACAGCCTATTTGCTGACGGTGCTGTCAGAATCCCCGCTTCATTACCGCTTCGCGGGCGGGTTCATTCTGATCGTGCCATCGGTGGTGTTTATCTTTGCGGTGCGCCGCTATTTGTTCGCCCTATGGGGCGTCACCAGCCGCTAAGGGAGGCGCGAGACATGGCAGCCATTACGATTGAAGGCGTCAGCAAGCGCTTCGGGACGGCGATGGCGCTCGAACAGCTGGATCTGACGGTGGCGGACGGTGAATTCGTCGCACTCCTTGGCCCTTCCGGGTGTGGCAAGACCACTTTGCTGCGGATTATTGCAGGGCTTGAAACGCGGAGTTCGGGGCGGGTGCTGATCGGCGATCGGGATGTGTCGGATCTGCCGCCCGCCGAGCGCGGTCTGGCGATGGTGTTCCAGAATTACGCTGTGTTTCCGCATCTCACAGTCTTTGAAAACGTCGCCTTCGGCCTGCGCATGCAAAAGCGCGATGAGGAGACGGTTCAGCGGCAGGTCAAGCGGGCAGCGGATTTGTTGCAGATAGTGCCTTATCTTGAGCGCTATCCCGCCAAGTTGTCGGGCGGTCAGCGCCAGCGTGTTGCAGTGGCTCGCGCTTTGGCGGTGGAGCCGGCGGTGTTACTGATGGACGAGCCCTTGTCCAATCTCGATGCCCTGTTGCGGCTCGAAATGCGGGCCGAGTTGAAAAGCGTGTTGAAAGAGGCGGGCACAACCACGCTTTACGTGACCCATGACCAGACTGAAGCCATGGGTCTGGCCGACCGGATCGCACTGATGCACAAAGGGGTAATCGAACAGATTGATACGCCGACCCTGATCTACTCCAGGCCTTCGAGCACTTTTGTCGGTGGTTTTGTCGGCTCCCCTCCGATGAATTTTCTGAACATGACAGCCACAGGCGGCATGCTGGCTTGCGAAGGCTTATCAATGCGGCTGGCCCATGAAGGGCCGGTGATGGTGGGCTTTCGCGGTGAGGATGTGAATTTGGTCGCGGCATCCGAAGGGCTGGCCTTCGAGGTCAAGGTGATCGAGCCGATGGGCTCGCATCAGTTGCTGACAGGGCTGGTGAAAGGGGAACGGGTCAGGGTGGTCGCATCACCGCAAGAGGTGATTGCCAGAGGCATGACATTGGGCTTGCAGTTTGATGCGGCACGGGTGGTGGTGATGGATCCGCAAACAGGGAAAGCGTTGTAAGATGAGTACGCAATCACAGTTGATGACTCCGCAAGCGTGTACCGATCTGGCCTATGCCATTTTGCGGCAGAATGACCGAGGCGGCTATACTGTCCCCAACCATTCGGTCTATCCGTTCCAGTGGAATTGGGACTCGGCGTTTGTTGCCATGGGCTTTGCGACGTTTGATCGCGCCCGCGCCTGGCAGGAGCTCGAAACGCTGTTTATCGGCCAGTGGCCTGATGGCATGGTCCCCAGCATCGTTTTTCACGCATCCGCCGATCATTATTATCCCGGGCCCTCGGCCTGGGGCACCCGTCACCAGCCCCCGACAACGGGCATTACCCAGCCCCCCGTGGCAGCCACTGCCGCGCGCATGATTGTCGAGGCCGAACCGGACCGGCAGGCCGCTTTGGTCAGGCTTGCAGGCCTGTTCGATCCGATATTCGCCTCCCATCACTGGTGGCATACGGTGCGCGATCCCGATGCCACTGGCCTGGTCACTGTCGTGCATCCATGGGAGACTGGCCGCGACAATTCACCCGATTGGGATGGGCCGTTGTCTGCCATTGTGCCGACAGTCGATGTCTCTGGCTTGCGCAAGGACAACAAGGTGGTCGATCCCTCCGAGCGGCCGACCGATCTGTTCTACAACCGTGTGATGACGCTGGTGGAGGAGGCCAAGGCGCTCGATTGGGACGGGCTGTCAGTCTCCCGCCGCCTGTCGATGCGGGTTTGTGATCTCGGGATCCAGTGCATTCTGCTGCGTGCCGACCATGATTTGTTGATGTTGGCCGAATTGTTGGGCCGCGAGGCCGAGGCTAAACAGTTGCGTGACTGGATCGTGCGCTCCACCAAAGCCTTTCCCCGTTTGAAAGCGGCAGATGGCACCTATCGCTCGCTCGATCTGGTGACTGGCCAATTGGCCCCTTGCGTGACATCAGCCTCGTTCTTGCCGATGTATGCCAGGGTAGCGAGTCCTCAAGAAGCGGATATTCTGGTCGCATTGATCACGTCATGGCAGGCCGATACCCCCTATATGGTGCCCAGTTCAGACCCCCATCATTCAAGCTATGATGCACGCCGCTACTGGCGGGGTCCGGTCTGGATTGTCGTGAACCGGATGATCGCCGATGGTCTGGCCCATTACGGTTTTGAACAGGCCGCAGAACGGCTGCGTCAGACCAGCGCAACCAGCATCATGACCCACGGATTTCGTGAAGCCTTCGATCCGCGAAACGGGGACGGATTGGGCGGTCGCGATTTCTCGTGGACCGCCGCCATGTGGCTGGAATGGGCGGGTCAACCCGCCCGAACCGACCTTGCAGCATTGGCCAGACTGACCTGATCGCTAGAGCTGTTTATGGCGTCGGAAGTTTTGCCATGAATTTGGCGAGCTCCGGCGCCCATAATTTGGCGAGTGAACCGGTCGTGCCATGCCCGCGCGTGTCGCTGCTGGCCGGTATCAGAAACAGTTTGGCCCGTTTGATCTGTTTGATGCTGTCTGCCATCAAACCGCTGGCTACGGGATTTCGTTCGTCATCGGCGGAATTGATTGCCAGGACACGGGCTTTGATCTGCCCCAACTGCGGCCCGACATCATAGTCAGCAGAGGATTGCCACTGATAGATAAAATCATTTGCATCGGCAGGTGCAGGAGCTGCAAGGGCCTTGTCGACCAGTGCATCGGCTTTGGCGCGGGTCGGGGCCTGGCCTTGCCAGCCCAAATCGCCACCATTGGTGCCCGTGGCATAAAACACATTGGCAAGGCGTGTTAATTTGGGCTGAGTGGTATAATTGCCGCCATTGTAATCGGGGTCGGCCTTGATGGTTTCAATCATCAAGCGGCGCATCATCCAGTTGCGGCTGGCCATTGCCGTCGGTTGCGAGGCCAATGGCACCAGCGCATCCATCATATCGGGATAGCGTACGCCCCAGACCCATGTATGCATGCCGCCCATCGAATTGCCGAGCACAAGCCGCAGATGCTTGATTCCCAATCCCTCGGTTACCAACCTGTATTGGGCGCTGACCATATCGTCGTAATTATAGGCAGGAAATTTTGATTTGAGCCCGTCCGAAGGTTTGGATGATTGTCCTGCACCCAGCGCGTCCGGCAGGATGATAAAATAGCGATCAGCATCCAATGCCTGCCCCTTGCCGAACAATTGTCCGCCAAAGCCATCGCCAAGCATGCTCTGCGCCGAACCTGCGGTGCCATGCAGGATCAGTACCGCCGGATTTTTGGGATCACCCAGCGTTTTATAGGCGAGCTTGATCTCGTCGAACACTTCGCCGCCATGGAATGTAAACGAGCGGGCAAGATAGACCCCCTCTTTGGCAACAGGCCGATCAGCCGCTTGGACATTGAGACCCAAGGTCCAGAATAACAGACAGAATGTGAGCCATTGATGCCATTTTGCCATGGTAATTCCCCCTCAATTTTTTAAAAACGGTTTATATTTAAGGGGCTGATCACAGCACAAGCCGACACGATATTCAATTGACTTTGCTTTGATGGACCTTGCGTTTGTTCAGCATGTCAATTTAAGTGACAGTCGTTGGAAGAGAAACAATAAGCCAGGGGTGAGGACATGCTGCTCAAAGGGAAAACAGCCGTCATTTCGGGGGCAGCCAGCCGTCGCGGGATTGGCCTTGCCACCGCACGCTTGTTTGCCGAACACGGCGCCCTTATTGCGATTTTGGATCTTGATGGGGCCGCCGCACACGAGGCTGCCGCTGAATTGGGTGCCGGGCATATCGGGCTGGCCTGCGATGTGACCGATGCCGCAGCTTGCCGCCATGCTGCCGATCAAGCGATCCGGTCATTCGGGCAGATTGACATTCTGATCAACAATGCGGGCATTACCCAGCCTGTCAAAACCATGGATATAACCGACAAGGATTGGCACCGGATACTGGATGTGAATTTATCGGGTGTGCTCTATCTGTCTCAGGCATTTATTCCCCACATGCGCTCCCGCAAGCAGGGTACGATTGCCTGCATGTCCTCGGTGTCGGCCCAACGTGGCGGCGGCATTTTCGGCGGGCCCCATTATTCGGCAGCCAAAGCAGGTGTATTGGGCTTGGCCAAGGCGATGGCACGGGAATTGGGGAGTGATAATATCCGCGTGAATTGTCTTTGTCCGGGCCTGATCCAGACCGATATCACCGGCGATAAGCTCACCGACGAGATGCGCAAGGATATTATCAAGGGAATCCCGCTCGACCGTCTCGGCGAGGCAAGAGATGTGGCGGGCGCCTATCTTTTTCTGGCCTCCGACCTGTCGGCCTATATTACCGGCGCGGTGATTGATGTGAATGGCGGCATGCTTATCCATTGATGGTCTTTTATTCGTATCCCGCAACAGGGTCGTGTTTTCAGGAGAGACATGTGAGCAATCTAAAAGGGCATAATCGTGATCTGGCCGAACGGGCCTATCGCGTGCGCCGCAATGCGGTTTTGATGGGTGAAGTGCAGGGACAGGGCTATATCGCCCAAGCACTGGATATTGCCGATGTCCTGACTGTCGCCTATTTCCACGCCATGAATTATCGGCCCGAAGATCCTGAATGGGAAGGGCGTGACCGCTTTTTGCTGTCAAACGGCCATTATGCCATCGCGCTCTATGCCGCATTGATCGAGGCGGGGATCATTCCAGCCGATGAGCTTGAAAGCTATGGCAGCGACGACAGCCGCTTGCCGATGTCCGGCATGGCATCCTACACACCAGGCATGGAAATGTCGGGCGGTTCGCTCGGCGTCGGCATGTCGATTGCCGTGGGCATGGCCCTGGGCCTCAAGCGCAAGCACTCATCAAGCCGGGTCTATATCCTCTTCTCCGATGGCGAACTTGATGAAGGGGCTGTCTGGGAAGCTTTTATGTCGGCGGCCCATTACAAGCTTGATAACCTGATCGCGATCGTCGATGTCAACAACCAGCAGGCCGACGGCCCCTCCACGCAAGTGATGGCTTTCGAGCCGCTGGTCCAGAAGCTGGAAGCCTTTGGATGGTTTGTCCAGCGGATTGACGGCAATGATCTGGATGCCGTTGTCGGGGCCTTCGATGCCGCCAAGGACTCTCACGAGGCCAAACCGCGCATCATCATTGCCGATACATTGATGGGCAAAGGCGTCCCGTTTCTTGAAGCGCGGGAGAAAAACCATTTTATCCGTGTCGATCCACATGAATGGCAGCTGGCTCTGGCTGCTTTGGAAGAAGGGCGGCAATCATGACAAAGCCGGTGCCAAAACAAGCCTTATCCTCAGCCTCATCTTCAACCGCTGCCAAACCACGCCTGACCACTTCGGCAATGATCGCCTCGATTGCCTCCGAAGGGCAACGGACCCAAGCAGCCCCGTTCGGCACTGCGCTGGTCGAGCTGGCCAAGACCCGACCCGACATCATCGGCATGACTGCCGATCTCGGTAAATATACCGACTTGCATCTGTTCGGTCAGGCTTATCCCGACCGCTATTATCAAATGGGCATGGCGGAGCAATTATTATTCGGCGCCGCTTCGGGCCTGGCCGCGGAAGGTTTTGTGCCTTTTGCAACCACCTATGCGGTGTTTGCAACGCGACGGGCCTATGATTTTATCCATCAGACCATTGCGGAAGAAGATCGGAATGTGAAAATCGTCTGCGCTTTGCCCGGTCTTACCTCTGGCTATGGGCCGAGCCATCAGGCCGCCGAAGATCTGGCTTTGATGCGTGCCATGCCGAATATGACTGTCATTGACCCGTGTGACGCTTGCGAGATCGGGCAGGTTGTCCCCGCTATGGCCGCCCATCAGGGGCCGGTCTATATGCGTTTGCTGCGCGGGCAGGTGCCTTTGGTGCTTGACGAGTATCATTACACATTCGAACTCGGCAAAGCCAAGGTCATTCGCGGGGGGCGCGATGTGCTCTTTATTTCGACGGGGCTCATGACCATGCGCGCACTGGAAGCGGCCAAACAGCTTGAAAATGATAAAATCGACGTGGCTGTCCTGCATGTGCCGACCATCAAGCCGCTGGATACCGAAACAATTCTGAGAGAAGCACAAAAGACCGGCCGTATGGTGGTGGTGGCTGAAAACCACACTATTGTTGGCGGATTGGGTGAGGCTGTTGCAAGGCATTTGATGCTGAATGGTGTTGCCGCAACATTTCGCCACATTGGCTTGCCGGACGCGTTTTTGGCCGCTGGAGCCTTGCCGACCTTGCATGACCGCTACGGAATTTCGACCCAGGCATTGGTGGACCAGATCAAGAAATGGCAGGATTAAAAAAATGGCAGGCTGGATACCTGTCGTTTGGCATATGAAAACGGGCGCAAGCAGTCGATGCTTGCGCCCGTTTTGTTGATCCTTGCAGCAATTTTAGCCATCAATTCCATTTGGCCAGATAGAACCTTGGCAGTTCATCCGGATAGGGCGTGAAATTAAGGGCTTTGGTATAGCCGTAAGTGGTCACATAGGTGTGCAGAGGCAACCAATAGGCTTGATCGGTGGCACGCTTGATCGCGGCCGAATAGGATTTCTTGCGGAATTCAGGGTCGATGCTCGATCCTGCTTCTTCGAGAAGCCGTTTCATCTCGGGATCACGTGCATAGTCATCGCCGCCGAAAGAGAAGAAATTGGGCATGATGGCAGAGACGTCATTGATCGAATATGATCCCCAGCTCGCCATATAAAGCGGGTTCTTGCCTTCCCATGAACGCGCCACGGCGGCTTGAATCTGCAACTGGCTTACCCGTGCATTAATGCCGACGGCCTGAAGATAGCCTTGCACCGAGGCTGTCCATTGCGGCAGCACATAGCTGACCAGTTCGGTTTCAAAACCGTTGGGAAAGCCTGCTTCTGCCAGCAGGGCCTTGGCTTTGGCCGGATCATAATCATACGTGGTGGCAGCAGCACTGTCACAGCCGAATTGTCCGGGATAGCAAGGAGCCAAAGGCACGCGCGAACCGCCGGTGACCAACTTCTCGGCAATGGTCTTGCGGTCGATGGCATGGGCAATGGCTTGACGGACCTTCTGGATGGTCAAAGGATTACCCGCACCATAGCGGCCTGCTGCATCGAGAGAGAGGTACCCGATCCTCATGGATTCCTTGCGGGTGACCTGCAAAGTCGGCATTTTGGCGAGATTGTCGAATTGGTCCGGATTGACGTTCCAGATCCAGTCGACGCGCTGGGCCAGCAATTCGGTCATTTCGGTTGTGGCATCGGGAACAAAGCGTACATAGAGATTTTTAATAGCCGGCTTGCCTTTGGGGCTTGCGGCCCAATAGCCGTCATAGCGCTCGAAATTGATTTCCTTGCCGGCTTCCCATTTGCTGATGCGATAGGGGCCGGAACCGATAGGTGCCTTGGCGTAACCGTCGGCGCCGACTTTCTCGCGGTAGGCTTTCGGATAGATCGGCACGACCAACGCGAAATATTCAAGAGCAGCGGGATTGGGCTTTTTGAATGTGACGCGCACGCTGAGATCGCCCGTCTTTTCAGCCTTTTCGATCCAGTTGGTATTGGTGGGCACCGAGACCTTGCTGTCAGCCGAGGAGACCAGATTGATGGTATAAACAACATCTTCGGCGGTCAGCGGGGAGCCATCGTGGAATGTCACACCAGAACGAAGCTGGAAATCGATGGTCTTGTCATCCACCAGTGTCCATGACGTCGCGAGCAGTGGTTTGATCGCGAAACTGTCGGGATCACGATAGACCAGCATGTCCCAGGCCTGATGCGACATCACCACACCGGTTCTGAGATTGTTGTAATACGGGTCGACATTGGTTAGGGCATCGCGCATGGCGATGCGCAACGTGTCGCTGGATTTCTGGGCTTGTGCGCCCGAAAGGCTTGCGCCGAACAAGGCGGCACCCACAATAAAGCTGAAAACTGTTTTTTTGAGCATGGGCATGTCCTTCAATGCTGGGGTGAGCGGATGAGGTCAGAACAGATGGCATTCGACCATGGCATGATCGGATGGGTTGGTGGTTGATGGGCTTATGGTGCCGCATTGTGGCATGGCTTTCAAGCAACGCGGATGGAAGCGGCACCCTGATGGTATATTGGCAGGATCAGGCATGATATCACCCAGTCCGACATCGGGCAGACCCAGGCCCGGTTCGGGCGTCAGGACACTGGCGAGCAATGCTTGGGTGTAGGGATGGCGCGGCTCTTTGAACAAGCGGGCGGTGGTGTTATGCTCGACTTTCCTGCCCAGA
Source organism: Hyphomicrobiales bacterium (assembly GCA_947455995.1). Taxonomy (GTDB): domain Bacteria; phylum Pseudomonadota; class Alphaproteobacteria; order Rhizobiales; family Beijerinckiaceae; genus CAIYZJ01. The sequence goes on from CANGQA010000039.1 coordinate 9,912, forward strand.
TACATCACCATCACTTCAGTGGCGACATGTTCGACCACTGCCAGATTATGGCTGATAAACACATAGGTCAGTTTGAGATCGCGGCGCAATTCGCCCAATAGGTTTAATATCTGCGCCTGAACAGAGACATCAAGTGCCGAAGTCGGCTCGTCACAGACCACGATGCGTGGTTCGAGGATCAGCGCCCGGGCAATCGCAACGCGCTGTCGCTGGCCCCCTGACAATTCGGCAGGCAGGCGGCGTCCTTGCTCCTGTGACAAGCCGACGCGCTCCAAAATAGCCGCGGTCCGGTGATCGATCTCGTGCGGTTCGAAATGGCCTTGGGCCCGCAGGGGCAAAGCGATGATGTCTTGAATGCGGTGTTTGGGATTAAGCGAGGAAAACGGATCCTGGAACACCGGCTGGATCAACCGGGCGCGGGCGCGCCGATCCAGTTCGGATAGGCGTTGCCCATGGACAAAGGCCTCGCCGGATGTCGGATTTTGCAGGCCCAAAATCATCCGCGCCAGGGTGGTTTTACCGCAGCCCGATTCCCCTACAATGCCCAGCACTCCGCCTTCTTCTAGCGTGAAGCTGATCTGGTCTACCGCGCGGACATGCCGGGCCGGCTGGAACAAACCGCCATTCACATGGAATGTGCATGACAAATCTTTGAGTGTGAGGGCCGGTGCCGGGTTCATCGGCCGCTCCATTGCGGGGGCGTAAGATGGCAATGCACAAGATGATCGGGGCCGACCTCGTGGCGCGGGACAGCCTGAGTGCAAACCTCGGATGCATGCGCGCAACGGAACCGGAAGGCGCACCCGGAAAATCCGTCTTTCATCACCGGCACCGTGCCGGGTATAGACCCCAAAGGCTCGCCCGGCATGATCTTGCCCGGTACCGGCACGCAATCGATCAGTCCGCGCGTATAGGGATGAGCCGGATTGGCAAAAAGATCTGCGGTCCGGCCGGACTCGATGACCTCTCCCGCATACATCACCGAGACATGATCGGCCACACGGGCCACAATGCCGAGATCATGGGTAATGAGCAAAATCCCCAAACCCAGCTCCTGTTTCAATTCGGCGAGCAATCGAAGGATCTGCGCTTGAACCGTCACATCCAGTGCGGTGGTAGGCTCGTCGGCAATCAGTAATTCGGGGTCGCACATCAGGGCCATGGCAATCATGACCCTTTGCCGCAAACCGCCCGATAATTGATGCGGATATTGGGCCAGCCGCATTTGGGGGGCCGTGATGCCCACCCGTTGCATCAGGGCAATGGCACGCTGTTCAGCCAGAGCTTTGGTGGTATTGAGGTGACGACGCAGCACCTCGGTCATTTGCGAGCCGATGGTATAAGAGGGGTTGAGGCTGGTCATAGGCTCTTGAAAAATCATCGCCATACGGTTGCCGCGCACATTTTCCATCTGCCGGTCCGAATAGGGCAGTATATCCTGTCCGGCGAACTGGATGGAATGGGCATCTCGTTTGGCATTGCGGGCCAGCAGGTTCATGATTGCCAGCGCAGTGACCGATTTGCCGCACCCCGATTCCCCGACGATACAATGGGTCTCGCCCTTTTGGACAGTAAAGCTGGCATTGCGTACCGCCAATGTCGGCCCGAACCGGACGGCCAGATTTTTGACATCCAGTATCGGGGTCATTTGATCACCTGTGTGCCAAAAGCCCGCCGCAAGCCGTCACCGACCATATTCATGCCCAACACAAGCGTGAACAGGGCCAAACCGGGGATCATGATCACCCACGCACTGAAAAACATATAATCTTTGCCTTCGGCTATCATCAGTCCCCAGGATGGCAAAGGCGGGGGCACGCCAAGCCCCAGAAACGATAGCGAGGCTTCCAGCAAAATCGCCAGAGCGATTTCCAATGTGCATACCACCATCAGATGGCTGGAGATATTGGGTAGAATTTCATGGCGCATAATGTGGAACGGCGAACAGCCCGAACACCACGCCGCATTGACATAATCGAGCGAGCGGATCTGCATGGTTGTGGCCCGAGCGACAACGGCAAAGCGATCCCACAACAACAGGCCCAGTGTCGAGACCACCAGCGTCAGGCTCGATCCGACCAGACCAACCACTGCCAGAGCCACAAGCACAACGGGGATGGACAGGCGGCAGGTGATGACAAACAGCACTGCATCATCGATCCGCCCCCCGTAAAAACCGCCCAAAACCCCCAGACTGGTGCCGATGATTCCAGAGGTAACAACCGTCAAAACCCCGATAAACAGCGAGATCCGCGCGCCATAAAGCAGGCGTGTCAGATAATCGCGACCCAACTGGTCCGTTCCAAACCAATGCTGGCTTGATCCGCCCTCCATCCAGAAGGGTGGGATCAGCCGGGCATTGAGATCTTGTGCGAAGGGATCATGGCCTGTCAGCCAAGGCCCGATTACGGCGGCAACAAACACCAGCCCGACAATACCAAGCCCTATGATGAAACCGAGCTCTTTGACACGAAGCATGCTCAAGCCCCCCTCAAACGGGGATCAAGCAAAGCATTGAGAATATCGGACACCAGAGTGAGACCGATATAGATGCTGGCCAGGACCAGGACCACGGCTTGAACAACCGGAAAATCATTTTTCGAAATGCTTTCCCACGCCAAATAGCCGACCCCATGCAACGCGAACACGGTTTCGATCACGATTGATCCACCAAGCATGAATCCGAGCTGCACAGCGGCAATCGATACCACCGGAATGGCCGCATTGCGCAAGGCATGTTTGAAAATGATGCTGGAACGACTGAGCCCCTTGGCCCGCGCCGTACGGATATAATCGGAACCGAGCGCATCGATCATGCCCGAACGCATCAGCCGTGTCAGAGCAGGTACAGCAGTAAAGGCCAGAACGATGGCGGGCATAACGAAATGCTGCCAACTGCCGGTGCCCGAAATAGGCAACCAACCGAGCTGCAGCCCGAACACAATCATCAGGATCAGGCCAAGCCAGAAACTCGGCATGGCTTGGCCAACCATCACCAGCAGCGAGGCCGTGCGGTCAATCCAGGTGTTCTCGTATAAAGCTGCCACGATCCCCAAGGGCAGCGAGATAACCAGTGCAAGCGCCAGTCCTGTAAAACCGAGCGTGAAGGTGACAGGCATTCTTTGGCTGATCAGTGTCGAGACCTTGTCTTTGAAGAAAAAGCTGTTGCCGAAATCTCCGGTCAGCGCGAGGCGGGTCCAATCGAAAAACTGCACCATCACCGACCTGTCAAGCCCATAGGCTTTGCGGATCACCTCGACATCGGCCTGTGTCGATCCTGGTCCGGCAATCGAAATGGCCAGATCACCCGACAGGCGAGTCAATACAAACGCCATCGCCATCACCGTCATTACAACGGACAATGCAAGAAAAGTGCGGCGCAAGATAAATCTGGTCATGGCTGGAAGGCTAACATTCCATTCTGTACGTGTCGCGTCAAAAAACACCGGATCATGGTGGATGATGTGGGCAAATGGCTTGAATTAAGGCTTTGCCGTGTCGCTTTACAAGGCAGGCGCATTCTCCCCCAAATCCCAATAGAGCCCTGCCATCATACCCAAGCCTTCGCGGGCAATCGCTACCGGAAGATGCTCATTGGGCGCGTGTTGCGAACAACCCGGATAGGAATGGGGCACCCAGATGGTGCGCAGGCCTAAAATCTCCGAGAAAATATCATTGGGAAGCGAGCCGCCCAGATTGGGCAGCAAAGCAGGCTTTTTATTGGTGGTTCGAGCCAGCGAAGCCAACGCCCATGTGACCCAAACGTCATCGGGATCAAGACGGGTTGCATGGAAAACCTCGTCGCGGCTCTGGTTGACCAGCACCATGCCGAAACCGTGCCGGTCAAGGTGGCGGCGCAGGGCAGGCAAAATATCGTCGACATCAATGCCGACAACAAAGCGCAGCTGGCAACGGGCCCAAGCTTTCGGGGGGACAGCATTGACCGGTGTTTCCGGATTGCCCACTTTCATGGCCAGAATATCGAACGAGCACCAGCCGAATACCTGTTCGGCAGGGGTCAGGTGCGGTTCGCCCCAATTGGGGTCGATGGTCGGCCCATCCGTGCCGCCGTCGATCTCGCAATCCACCAATACGCGGCTGACTGCGGCAGGCAGTTCCTTGGGGACCCATTCATGGATGCGGATCTGTCCGGTCGGGGAGGTAATCGTGGCCAGGGCATGCGCGAGCTGGATGCCCGGATCGGAGAGAATTCCTCCCCAATTACCGGAGTGATGCCCTCCCTCGCGGGCATCAATGGTCAGATCAAATGTCATGCCGCCGCGCGAGCCCAAAAAGAGAGTGGGCCGATCCTGGTTGAGCCTGGGACCATCAGAGGCAATCAACACATCGGCTTTGAACAGCTCTGCGTGCTCCATGCACAATTCGCGCAAACCGGGCGAGCCCATTTCCTCGCCCATTTCAATGAGGTATTTGGAATTGAATCCCAGCGAGCCGCGCAGTTCCAGAACACATTTCAATGCCTGTAAATTGATGAGGTGTTGCCCCTTATTGTCGACCACACCACGGCCATACCAGCGGTCGCCGATTTCTTTCAACTGCCATGGCGACAGGCCCTCATGCCAGTCCTTGTCCAGACCTCTGATCACATCGCCGTGGCCATAGCCAAAAATGGTTGGCAAGCCGTGCGCTTCGAAACGCTCGGCAAACAGAAACGGTCCCTTGGCCTTGGGGTGGGTCATGATCCGGCAGGTAAAACCCATGCTTTTCAGCAGCGGGATCATTTCTTGGTCAATGTAGCGCGGCAATTCTTCCGCCCGATCAGGATTTTGGCTTTCAGTCGGGATTGCTACCAGTCGGGTCAGGTCAGTTTTCATCATCCCTGAGTCAAAATAGGCCTGAGCCTTAGCAACAGCTTGTTCTCTCGACATGGTCAACCCTTTGATCGTTCTGCAACAAAGCATGCAGGTTGGCACGAACGCGGCTTCTCGTCACCTTGAAAACGTCAATGCCCGGGCAAACATCCCATGGAATGACCAGCCGGCTAAACAGTGGGGTCAGCATCTTTCAAATTTTTGAAAGCGCCGCGGCTTGTCCGGCATTACGGTATCGGGAAATACCGCCGCCCAATCGGCTTGGACGACTTCGCCGACATAGAGATCACCATGGGAGTCCAAAGCAATCGAATGGGGCGAGATGAATTGTCCGGCCCCTGATCCTGCTCCCATCCCGCGGTCAAGCCGCGAGAGCAGTTGGCTTTTGTGGTCGACAAAACTGATCCGTGCCCCAAGGTTGGGGGTCAGGCGATTGACAGGCTGATAGGGCTTCAATTCACCGACAATGCAGCACGGGCATTTGCCCTGCACAATGGCCAGTCCACTTGGGCGGTGCATATTGTTGATCTGGGATTGATAACGGCCGTTTCCGTCAAAAATCTGGACACGGTGGTTCTCACGATCGGCAACATAGACCCAGCCATCAGCATCGCAGCAGATATTGTGGGGAAGGTTGAATTCACCGGGGCCCGATCCTGGCTGACCCCATGACAGCAAATGGCGCCCGTTCGGGTCATATTTGTGGACTGCCGCATTGCCATAGCCATCGGACACATAAATATCGCCATTGGGCGCAAGGGCGGTGTGGGTGCAACGGCAGAACGGCTCTCCACTCATAAAGGGGGCCGGCTTGCCTTCATTGCCGATGGATAACAGCAATTGTCCGTCGAGGCTGAACTTGCGAACGGTATGATTGCCGTTATCGGTCAGATAGATGCATTGATCGGCCCCGATATGTGCGCCATGGGCATTCACGAATAAGCCGTGCCCCCAGCTTGTTTTGAACTGGCCGTGCCGATCAAGCACCACAATCGGGTGTTCGCCACGGTTAAACAGATAGACATGATCCTTGGCATCGATAGCGATACCGGCCACATCTTTCAGCTCGATATCCGGCGGCAACTGGCCCCAATTCTCGAGAGGGCGGAACGAATAGGGGGCTGAACCCATCACCACAGCCGAAGCCGCACCATCAGGCTGTGTCATCTTTCATCTCCCTTGTGTGCCTATTTCATCTAAGCTTTTGCGATAGTGGATATGCAAAACGCCGTGAAATCAAGCAGATGTTGATGCCGATCGAAAAACACAAAAAGAGCAGGGATAACAATTGTGCCACCAAGTTGGCGGGTGACAACTCGGCCGCATTTGTGAATACTCAGATATCAAAGTGGATTTCAAACTCAAAAACAGATCAAGGGTTGGACAATGAAACGGATCGCACTATTGGCTTTTGTCCTGGTGTTGCTGGCTGGGCTGTCGCCTCGGGCTTACGCGCAGGATCAATCGCGGCTTGATGCCATCATCAAGTCGGGCAAAATCAAAGTATGCTCGCCCGGCGATTATAAGCCTTTTTCATTGGCAAAACCGGATGGAGCCTTTGAAGGCATTGATATCGACCTCATTGCCTCCGCTGCCAAAGCACTGGGTGTCGAGGTTGAGATGGTGAAAACCTCATGGCCGAAATTGATGGATGATTTTCTGGCCAGTTGTGATGTTGCCGTTGGCGGCATTTCTGTTTCAACCGAGCGTGCCAAGCGTGCCGGATTTACCCAAGCCTACATGATCAACGGCAAGGCTCCCATTACCAAATGCGAGAATGTGTCGAAATTTCAGACTGTTGCTGATATCAACAAGGCAAATGTGACCGTGATCACCAATCCGGGCGGCAGCAATGAGCGCTTTGTGCGGGCGAATTTGCCTGCTGCCAAAGTCATCGTCTTCAATGACAACGTCACCATTTTCGACGAGATCTTGAAAGGCAATGCGGACGTCATGATCTCGGAATCGATCGAGACGATCGTGCAGCAAAAAATTCGTCCGGGCCTGTGCGCGGTCAACCCTGACAAGCCTCTGCAATATGGAGAGATGGGCTATATGTTGCCCAGGGGGGATGCGTCGATCAAGGCTTGGTTCGATACGTGGTTGCACCTTGCCAAAGCCAGCGGCGAATATGACCGCATTGTTGAAAAGTGGATGAAGTAAATCCTCCTGCTTTTGTGGGGTCTGACCCTCTCAACAAACCAGAATCTGGTGTGGCCCTTGGTTCGGAGCCACGCCAATGCCTTTTATCCTATCCCCTCATGACAGGTCAGATTTCCCCGCTTATGCAAGATATCATCAGACCCCGTTGGCAAATCGTTCTGCTGTTGATGCTGATTGCCCTCACCTTTGGCAGCAATCATGTTTCTGCCCGTGTCGCCTTCGATCATGGCACCAGCGTGATGCTTGCTGTGGTTGTGCGGTCTGCTTTTACAGCTTTTGCTCTATTGTTGGCCCTTAAATTCGAGGGCGTGGCACTGCATTTGCCCGAAGGGCTCGGGCTGAAACTCCTGGCGACAGGTGTTTTGCTCACCATCCAGAGCCTCTGTATCTATTCGTCGGTGTCGATCATTCCCGTTGGGCTTGCGCTTCTGACCTTCAATACATTTCCGTTTATCTTTGCTTTGATGTCATGGGCCATCGAAGGGCGCAGGCCCTCCAACCGGACGCTGCTTTTTATGCCCGTTGCTTTGCTGGGGCTGAGTCTGGCCCTCAATCTCTATGGCATATCAGCCCAGACAGATGCGGCCGTGATGCTGCGCGGCATCATCCTTGCCCTTGCTGCGGCTGTGGCCTTCGCAACGGTGATGATGGTCACACAACGCTGGCTGGTTGTGATCGATAGTCGCGTTCGCAGTCTGTGCATGATGTCCATTATCGTTGTTTTAATGGGCGGTATCGGCCTCGTTCAGGATGGATTCGCACTCCCGCATGATCATACGGGCTGGATCGCACTGGCTTGCTTGTGTGTTCTCTATGCGATTGCCATTATCAGCTTTTTTGTTTTCATGCCGCGCTTTGGCATGCTCGATAATGCGGCAGTGATGAATTTCGAGCCTGTTGCCGCTCTGCTGATGGGTTATTTGATCCTCGACCAAGCCATTTCGCCTGTGCAGATCGTGGGGGTTTTTGTGGTGCTGACAGCCATGGTTGGTTTCGCTGTTCAGAAGCGGACTTGAGCGGGCTGTTTTCTTCTCCCGCAACCCATTGTGTTTTGACAGCTTCCATTAAATCTGCTCGTCAGACCCATCGTCTCCGGATCCTCGTTGTATTGTCTGGCGATGGGGATTTTATTGTGCAACCTCTTCATATCGGCCGCTTTTGAGGCTTTTTGTGATGGCTTCTATGGTTGCTGCCACATCAAGGGAAACCGCTTCGCTGGCTCCTGTCCAGCCTTTGTCAGTGCGCACCCAGGTTGCAAAACTTTCAGCTTCAAGTTTGAAACCATCGGCTGCGCTGATGGTGCTCGTTTCAAAGCCGATTGTTTTGGGCACGCCCCGCTTGATGTTCATATGCAGTTGGCCATCAGCAGGGCCGTGGTTGGAATAATCTGTTTCGATCACCCCGTTGCTGCCAACAATCAAAGCCTTGCGATGGAAGGAGGAGGACATCGAGCATGAGATGTGTCCGAGAACGCCCGAAGGGAATTCCAGCAAGGCGACAACGGTCTGGTCCACTTCCGTTTTGGTATAGCGCCCGCTGGCGATGACCCGTGTGGGGCGTTCGCCCACGGCCAGGCGGACGAGTGACACCGCGTAAGTTCCTGCATCAAGCAGTCCGCCACCCGCCCTGTCCGGACGCAGTCTGATATTAGCAGGATTGGCAATCGGTGTGCCATCAGGTGCGACAATGCCGAAGCCGAATGCCGCAGAAATGGTCTGGATTTGGCCGATAGCACCTTCTGCAATCAACGCATTCATCAGGATTGTTTGTGGCTGGGCCATATAGGGATAAGCCTCGGCCAGTTTGACCCCTGCTTTATGCGCAGCCCTGAACATGGACGTTGCATCTGACAGGCCGACGGCAAGGGGCTTTTCGCACAGGACATGTTTTCCGGCCTCGGCTGCTTTGATGGCCCAAACCGCATGAAGATCATTCGGCAACGGGATATAAACGGCCTCGATCGCCGGATCAGCCAGCATCGCCTCATAATTGGCGTGTTGATCCGGGATATTGAAGGTTTTCGCAAATTCCGACGCTTTGTTCCCATCACGCGAGGCTATGGCCTGAACGGTCAGCAGAGGGGACTGTTTGACACCACCCATAAATTCCCGTGCGATATTGGCAGCACCCAATATGCCGAAACGGACTGGTTCGAACGAAACGTGGTTCTCCGACATACGGCATTCCCTGCTGATGATTGATGAGTTAAAAGTCAATTTCCAAAGTCTAGCTATATCGTGTTCGGTTTATAAATTCGTATCATGTTGCTGTGGGCATGTTGTTATTGAACCGCTATTTATGAATAATATGCCGCTTAAAATTTAAAATTTGTTTTAGACTGACATAAATAGCCTTTTTCTAATATAAATATAAGCATCTTGATTTAGGTCTGATTTAGGGATTAACCGTGGTTGCCTCTAGTCCAGTGATTGTATAGCCGTTTTTGATGAGATCATCGCGCATTTTAGCGATGTGAACCGGTCCTACCTCACAGCAGCCACCAACAATGGTCGCGCCGGCGTTGACCCAGTCCTGGACAAAGACGCTGTAGCGATCAGGACCAAGGTCTTGTCGGGAGCTGAGTTGTTCTTTGGTTTTACCGGGAACATAGGCCAAGGGTATGGATGTAAAACCATTGGCATAGCCGCCTGTCGGCAGGCCAGATGCAAGCAGCTCTTTCATGGCTTTACCGATTGTTTCCGGCGGAGTGCAATTTGCCAGAATTGCTGAAATATTCAGATCTGCAAGAGCGTCTGTTCCCTCAGTGATCGTTTCCCCGGATCGAAGGGTGCAACGCTCATCATCAAGGGTCCAGCCAACCCATACAGGCTTGCCATGTTCTGCTGCAGCCTGTGCCGCTGCTCTGGCTTCTTGGGCCGTCGACATGGTCTCGCAAATAAACAGATCGACATAGGGGGCCTGGAGTGCCGCCAATTTCCGATATTCCTCAAGATTAATGTCATAATCCCTGACGCGGTCTGGCCTGTATGTTCCGTTGAGCGGTGGAAGGCTGCCCGCAATCGCCACATCGCTGCCCTGTGATCCGGCTCTGTCGCGGGCACGATGCGCCAGTTGGCAAGCCGTGTTTTGCAAATATTCAACCTTGTCAGTCGCATCAACCATGGCCATGCGCGTATAGGTCGCAGAATAGGTGTTCACGGTGATAATCTTGGCGCCAGCCGTGATGTAATCATAATGCACATCTGTAACGAGATCAGGATCTGTCATCAGATATTCAGCAGACCAGTGTTTGGGTGCTTTGTTTGTTGAACGGTTGAGCAATTCAAGGCTCATGCCCCCATCAAGCAGAATGATTTTTTTCAACGGATCGTCTCCAGCATTTTCAAATATTTTATCAGTGCGAATTTTATAGCAGATGAACCCGCAAAAGTTAGGGTGCAATACAAGCCCGAACAACCCAGGTTTAAAAGCCCTCAAGGACAATTTTACCCTTTGATTTGCCCGTTTCCAACAGGCTATGGGCGCGTTTGATGTTGCTGGCGTTAATTGTTCCGAAATGCTCCGCTAAAGTCGTTCGCACCAATTTGTTGTCGACGAGTTCGGCGATTTTTGTCAGGAGATGGTGTTGCTCGATCATATCCGGTGTTGAAAAGAGCGAGCGTGTGAACATCAGTTCCCAATGGATTGATACGCTTTTGCGTTTCAATTTCCGAATATCGATCATGTCGGGATCGTCGATCAGAGCAATCCGTCCCTGTGGTGCGATCAATTCGGCGATTTCATCATAATGTTTGTCCGTTTGGGTCGTGGAGAAAATATAGCCGGGCGCAGCCAGCCCCAAATCCTGCCATTGTGCTGTCAGGGAGGCATTATGGTCGATGACATGATCGGCGCCGAGCGATTGGACCCAGGACCGGGTTTCAGGCCTTGATGCTGTTGCTACAACAGTCAACCCAGTCAGTGCTTTAACAAGCTGGATTGCGATGGAGCCGACACCGCCGGCGCCGCCAATGATGAGAATGGATGATCCGGTTTCAGAAGGGTGTTTTAGGATTTCCAGACGGTCAAACAGCACTTCCCATGCCGTAATCGATGTCAGTGGTAAAGCTGCTGCTTCAGCATTGGAAACGGATTGCGGTTTCTTGCCGACAATCCGCTCGTCGACAAGATGAAATTCAGAATTTGTGCCGGGACGATTCAGGGCGCCTGCGTAAAATACGGCATCGCCGATTTCAAACAATGAGCAATCCGCTCCCTTTTCGACGACTGTTCCGACAGCGTCCCATCCCAGAACATGATAGTGCCCATCGGCCGCTTCGGCGCGCATGCGGACTTTGGTGTCGACCGGATTCACAGAAATAGCCGCAATATGAACGAGCAGGTCATGGCCGGTCGGCTTTGGCTTGTCCTGTGTGATATCCATCAGGGATTGGTCATGACTGATAGGAAGTGATTTCTGGTATCCGACGGCTTTCATGGGTGTTCTCCGGTGCGCCACTTGTCGCGGTTTCTCTAACTCATCATAGCAGCGGTTTAACGTAATGTGCGGCTGATCCTGGACGCGCATATAAGATTTTTTCAAGTCCATTTGATGTAAAGACAGCAGCAACCCCGTCATCAAGCCCATATCCAGCCTTGAGCTGCCCCGAATGGATCAGGCTTTGAAAGCGTGGAGGGCGATCCGCCTCTTGATTATAGTGGGCACAAAATGAACCCGGAACAAGCCCAAGACAATTCATAGGCTCCAGGCCCTGTCCACTTGCATCTGTCAGAGCGTGTTCAAACCAGATATTGGCTCCGGCGCTGACGCCGGCAATATGATGTCCTTTGAGAGCGTGATCAATCAGCAATGTATCAAGCCCGCTGGCATGCCAATGGTTGAGCAATGCCAGCGCATTGCCTCCACCGACATAAACAAGGTCCTGACTGTCAAGCCATTGGCGTGCGGCTGAAATATCCGCATCCAGTTGAAGATGGTCCAGGCGGAAACCACCTGTTCCAAACCGGGCATAAAAGCGGTTTAATTTGATGGGGTCATTGTTGCTGGCCGAACCGATGAACCCGATGCTTTTGCATCGTGGTCCAACCCATTCGAGCAATGACGTCTCCATCCCCGCATCAGTATCCTGACAAAAGCCCCCACCCCCGATGGCAACAAGCCTGACCTGTTTCATCTTTTTCCTTCATGCATGATTTGAGTGGTGATTTTGAAGTTGAGGGGGGTTAAAATAGACCTCCACTATGGTGTGAAGAGCATCGATTTTATTCATCTTTGTCACCGAGCATAGACCAAATTTATTTTAGGCATGAGTGGTAAAAAGCATTTGCCAGGTCTTGCCAATTCAAGTGAACATGGGCCTTATTATAAAATAAATACTTATTGGAGGGTGAGGAATGAAAAATACGGCAAAATGGCTTGCTGTCGCGGCTTTAATTGTGGCCGCCCCTGCTATGGCAAAGACCAGTGGCACATTCAGACAAGCGCATGAGGTTGGCTCCGGAAATGCATCCAGCCTTGACCCGATTTCAAAAGGGCGTGTCTTCCAAATCACCGAAAAATTGATGAGCCGTTTGGTGCGTCCTGAAATGGATGGCAAACCCGGGCCAGACTTGGCAACCAGCTGGAGCTCAAATTCGGAAGCGACCGAATGGACATTCAAACTCAGATCGGGTGTCAAATTCCATGATGGTAAAGCCTTCACAGCAGAGGATGTCGTTTATTCTTTGCAGCGTGTCCTTGATCCGAAAATGGACTCGCCAGCTCGCGCCAGCATCAAAATCATCGATAAGGTAGAAGCTGTCGATGCCACTACAGTCAAGCTGACACTCTCCTCCGCGTTTGCCGACTTGCCATTGCTGCTGACCGATTATCGTTTGCGGATGATCCCTGTCGGATCGGGTGACACGATCAAATCAACCGGTATTGGCACAGGCCCCTTTAAGCTCGAAAAATTTGATCCACAGGGTGTCAGTGTCCTGGTAGCCAATATGGATTATTGGGAAGGTGCGCCCGGTGTCGAAAAAATGGAAATTATCGGCATTCCGGATGCCCAAGCCCGTTTTCAGGCGCTTGTTGGCAAGCAGCTGGATATGGAGCCAGGCCTCAGTCGCCAGCAGAAAACAGTCATCGAAAAAACCAGTGGTTTTGCATTGCAAGAGGTCTCGACGGGAAATTGGCGCGGCATTGCCTTCAGAACCGATGTCAAGCCTTTCGATGATCAGCGTGTACGCTGGGCCATGCGTTTAGTGGCAGACCGGAAAGCAATTCTGGATATCGCTGCAGGCGGTGCTGGCGTGCTTGGATGTGACAACCCTGTCGGACCAAAAGATCAATACCGTTCCGCCAAGTCATGCGCGCCAGATGTCACAAAAGCCAAAGCTCTGTTGGCCGAAGCCGGGTATCCCAACGGGATCGATGTCGAAATTCATGTTTCGACAGTTGAATCCGTCTGGCCTGCCATTGCTGAAGTCTATCAGCAGCAAGCCGCTGCTGCGGGCATTCGCGTCAAAATAACCCAAGTGCCGAGCGATGGTTATTGGAGCCAGATTTGGCTTAAAAAAGATGCCGCCATGACACGCTGGAACGAGCGCCCGGCTGATGCCATTTTGAACGAGGTGTACCGTTCCGGCACTCCATGGAACGAGAGCCATTTTGTCGATGCAAAATTCGATGCCATTCTCGATGTGGCCAGACGGGAACTCGACTTTGAAAAGCGCAAAGCCCGCTACATAGAAGCGCAAGACTATTTGTGGGAGAATGGCGGGACACTTGTTGCCTACCATGCCAATGTGCTGGTGGGATTAACTGCCAGGGTCAAAGGTGTGGATCCTGTCGAGAATTTCAGCATCCGCTGGCATAAGGTAACGGTGGACTGATCCTGTTGAGGGGCGAGACGACGCGATCTCGCCTCTTTCACTCTATCACCGTGACTGTAAGATCCAAAAGTGTTGGGAAGTCTTGCGCGTGCCGATCAGGTTTCGCGTGCCACAAAGGTTGAACATCAGGTGCTTAAATTACTCATGCGGCGCATTCTCCTTGGCTTCGCAACGGTGGCATTGGTTTCGGTCATTATTTTCGCGGGTATCGAAATTTTACCCGGCGATGCCTGCACAGCCTATTTGCAGCGTGATGCGCAAGGGCAGAGATTGGAGAATTGCAGGCAGGAACTCGGTCTTCATCGTCCTGTGGTTGTCCGCTACTTGGGCTGGGCGGGCTCTGCCCTCCGGGGTGATTTTGGGGTCTCGGTCAATAGCACGAAAACAATTTCCGAACTGGTCGGGGATCGGTCGAAAAACTCTTTATTGCTGGCTTTTTGCACATTGGTGATCGGCCTCCCGTTTGCGATCTTTCTCGGAGTTATAACAGGCCTCAATCGGGACAAGCCGATTGATCTTGTGTGCTCGACTGTCGCGATTTGCGCCATGACAATACCGGAATTTGTCTCGGCAACAGTTTTGATTTTGATATTCAGTGTCTGGCTCGCGTGGTTTCCCGGCATTGTGATGACATCGGCCAGCGCGCCTGCTTTGGCGTTTTTCCCTGAAATCATCCTGCCATCGGTTGTCTTGGCCATGGTGATGACAGCGCATATTTTGCGGACGGTCCGCTCAAGTATTATTGAGGTGCTGGAAAGCGATTTTGTCAGAATGGCTATTCTAAAAGGTGTGCCTTATCGGCAAATGGTTTTGAGGCATGTTTTGCCAAATGCCCTCCTGCCTGCCATCAACGTGATTGCTCTGACGATTGCGTGGCTGATGGGTGGGGTTGTGGTCGTTGAAACAGTCTTCAATTTTCCCGGTCTTGGGCGATTGATGATTAATGCAATCACGGATCGTGATCTGCAGTTGGTGCAAGCCATCGCCTTGATCGTTGCTGTGATCTATGTCGGTGTTAACCTTGCGGCAGACATTGCCTCGCTCTTGTTAAATCCACGCTTGCGCACATCGATGATGAGGCGGTCATGAGCCAGGGCAAGAATCAGGTCACGGATCAGGTCACGGATCAGGGCAAGCAGACAGGTGGAACTTCCTCTCGGGCTGCAGGCTTTTGGCACGTCCTTGTGTCGATGATGTCGCGGCCATCGGGTTTGATAGGTGTCATTCTTGTTCTGTTCCATGTGACAATAGCCATAATAAGCCCCGAGATTGTTCCCTATGATTATAAGAAAATCAGCAATATTCTGATGTTGTCTGCTCCAGATTCTCATCATTGGCTTGGCACAGACCAGCTTGGACGTGATGTCCTCACGCGTGTTCTGATGGGGGGACGGCAGGCCCTGTTTGTCACAGCTATCGCGACCCCTATCGCCGTCATGTGGGGTGGCTTTTTGGGGATCTATCTGGGTTTGGTTGGTGGGCGCAAAGATGATGTGATCATGCGGATTGTCGATGCATTATTGTCTTTGCCTTGGATTTTGAAAATGTTGTTGCTGATCGTCACATTTGGAGCCGGCCAAATGGTTTTGATCCCGACATTGGCATTTTTCTATGGTATTCCGGTTATCCGGATTTCGCGTGTTGCCACGCACGATGTTGTGTCGCGCGATTTTGTTCAAGCAGCAAAAGCGCGCGGCCATAGTCTGGCCTCCATTATCTTTGTCGAGCTTTTACCCAATGTACGTGATGCGCTGTTGGTTGAAGGCGCAATGCGGTGGTCATGGATGTTGCTTGCTTTTAGTTCATTGTCATTTTTGGGCTTTGGTGCCACACCGCCCAATCCTGACTGGGGTTTGATGATTGCAGACGCACGAGGCTTTCTGGTTGTTGCACCGTTGGCTGGGCTTGCGCCTGTTTTTGCCCTGAGTACTTTGATTATTGGTATTAATTTAACAGCCGACGCGCTTGCCAAGACCCTGGGTGTCGATCGTGCGCGCAAAGCGAGCATCGCATGAGCCGACCGGTCTTATTGGATATTCAAAATCTGTCGGTCGGTTTCAAGGGTGCGCAGAATCAAATTGTGCCCATATTGCGCGGGATCAATTTAACCGTGCATGCGGGTGAGACGATTGGCATTGTCGGGGAGAGCGGTTCGGGAAAAAGCTCACTGGCTTTTGCAGCCATGGCCTATTTCAAAAGCGGTCTCGAGGCCCTGAGCGGGCGTGTGGTTTTCGGTGGAAAGGATCTGTTGAGCGAAAGCGATGCCTCCATTCAAAAAATACGGGGTGGAGCGATTGCCTTGATTCCACAAAATTCTGGACAGGCACTCACCCCCACTTTGCGTATCGGGGAGCAGATCAGTGAAGTCCTGAAGTTGCATAGCCCTTATAAACCGGAACAATTCCGCGATCGAACCATCGCATTGCTTGCTCAAGTCAGGCTTCCGGAACCCACGATATTGATTGATCGCTATCCCCATGAATTGTCAGGTGGGCAGCAGCAGCGCGTTGCCATCGCAATGGCTTTGGCGGGCGAGCCAGAATTGATGTTTCTTGACGAGCCGACAACAGGATTGGACGTCACAACCCAAGCGCATATTTTAAAACTGCTCAAAGATATCTGCGAAGAACGCAAAACGGCGATGGTCTATGTCAGTCATGATCTCGGTGCTGTCGCTCAAGTGTGCAAGCGGATCGTGGTCATGTATGCAGGGCAGATTGTGTTGGATGGCTCGACATACGATGTTCTTCGATCACCCGCACACCCTTATCCCCGCGCCCTGCTCAAATCAATCCCCCGGTTGCGTGATGCTGCGATACCTCAAGCTCTCGACGGGCGCCCGCCGATACCGGGCACTGTGTTCGCCGGCTGTGCTTTTGCCGAGCGTTGCCTCGTTGCACAAGGCCGTTGCAGGGTCGAAAAGCCCGAATTGACGTTGCTGCCCAATGGCCAAACAGCCCGATGCTTTTTTCCGGACGATAACAATGTGGATGCAGTCAGGGGTGAATCCAGCCCGACGGGAATGGTCGAGCAGTCTTTTTCACCTCACTCGAATGCTCTTTTAAAGATCCAAGAGCTGTCGCTGACCTATGCTCGTCCCTCGTTATTGGACCAGATTTTGCGTCGCCCTGCGCAAGGCGTTCATACGGTCGAGAATGTTACGCTTGCATTGGCTCAAGGGGAAACACTGGGATTGGTCGGAGAGTCTGGATCCGGTAAATCCAGTATCCTAAAAGCGATTGCGGGATTGTTGCCCGTCGAAGAGGGCGAGCTGATTTTTAATGGAGCTGCCCTATCGGGGAACGGGACTGAAGAGCGTTCTGCAAGTCATCTGAGAATGATCCAACTGGTTTTCCAGAACCCGGATGACAGTCTCAATCCCCGCCAAACAATTGCGCAGATCCTGGCCCAGCCTCTCAAACTCTATTTTGATCTGTCTGTCGAGCAAATCAGGCAGCGCAGCATTGATCTGCTGGAAGAGGTTAGGCTTGGCGCCCATTATCTTGAGCGCCTGCCATCCCAATTATCAGGGGGTGAA
>CANGQA010000040.1 GCA_947455995.1 Hyphomicrobiales bacterium
CATCCGTTGGTAATTGCCCCACAGACCCGCTGTGCCGCCATCGAATGACAGCACAATCGTCTGCACCAACGGGACAGCAAAAAAAGCTGCAAGAAACACACTTGCCGGTGCAATCAGCAAATAGGGCAGCCAGCGGGAGGTCGGCATGGTGAGTCCGGATTTTCGAGGAGAAAATGGCACGCGAAACGATGCCGCGTGCCTGTTGTTCGCAGTCAGGCCTTATTTGACAGGGCAAGCGCCTTCGCTGGCCTTGTCGGGAGCCCAGCAAGGAGCCTTGGTGGCCGCCATGATGGTGCGCATAACGTCGGCCTGTGCATCAAGGGTGGCGCGCACCGGCTCGTTGCGCAGCACGATGCGCTGGAACGTGTCGACATAGACCTTGTTGAACTCGCCGCCCTTGTCACCCAGACCAATAGGCAACAAAGCCACCACGGCATCTTTGGCTGTTTGGGTCTTGGCAACGCCTTCTGCTAGCAATTTCACGCCGGGAGACAGGTTTGCAGGCAAAGTGGCATTGACCACGGGGAAGAAGCCAACCTCGGAAGCCGTAACCAGCTGGGTTTCAGGCTTGGTCAGGTGCATAATCAGCTCGGCAGCCCCCTTGCGGTCGGGTGCGCCTTTGGCAATCGCCAGCCCTGCAATCACCGGCATATAGGAGCGGCCTTTGGGCCCGGCTGGCGGGGCAACGACCAGATAGTCATTAGGTGCCTGCTGCAGGGCATCCTTGACGCGGGCAATATGGTCCCACGCCACCCAGACTTCACCCGCCATCAAAGGCTCCTGCATGAAGTCATAAGAGGTTGAATTGGGGTTGGATTGCGCCCAGACGGCCTTGAAATCGTTCCACATCGTCTCGGCTTCGGCCGAACGGTATTCGGTCACCATCGAGGCGGTGTAGGACGGGTAGAGATTGCCCTGCAGGAAGCGGGCAAACAGACCCTTTGGGCCGACCGGGAAGCCGAGACGGCGCTGTCCGGTTTTCTCGTTCATCGCTTTGCCCCATTCAGCCAGCTGCTGATAGGTCAGGGCGTTGACATCGGCGCCAGCGGGCAAGAAGGGCAAAGCTTTTTTATTGACCACCATCACATAGGTGGCCTGCATCCATGGAATATACATCTGCTTGCCGGTGCCCAGCTTGCCCAGTTCCATCAGACCGGCAGGAATACCGCGGTCCTTGAGGCTTGCGGCCACATCGTCGATCGGGTCAAGCGCGCCCATCGGCAGCAAGGGCTGCAATTCGCCATGCAGAGCACCGACCAGACTGATGGTGTGCTTGTTGGCCTCGACTTCGGCCTTCATGCGCACGGTAAAGGGTGACGGCTCGTCCACCACATAGCTGGTTTTGGGTGCGCCTTTCAAAATCACGTCCCGCACCTTCTGCGCCTCGTCAATCGGGCGCAGCTGGGTCGACAAAAAGATCAGATCCTGTGCCTTGGATACAGTGGCCATGCCAGTCAGTGCCAATGTGAAAACGGCGGCTACGCCGGTTAGCAAAACAGATTTACGCATATCATTTCCTCTGGTTTTATCGTGGTATTCGTTATATTCTCAGGCTTTAAAGGGTCATTGGCGGTGCTATGGATCCACGCTCGATCAGACGCACCTCTCTGATATCGTGAACGGGTTTGGCATCGGGAGTCTTGATGCGCTCCAGCAGCATCAAGGCCAGCCGCTCGCCCGTATCGGCAAGAGGCAATTCCATTGTCGTTAATGCCGGATCGGTTTGCCCCGAAGCAGGCAGGTTGTCATGCCCCATCACCGACAGATCCTGCGGCACACGCAATCCCAATTCCCTGGCAGCTCTGAGCACGCCATAGGCCATACGGTCTGTCGCGCACAACAGGGCTGTAGGGCGATTCTCGTCCGCCAGAATGTGCAAGGCCACTGCATAGGCCGGATCTGTCTCTGCCGCACTTTCAACCGAGCATGGCTGCAGACCTGCCGCATGCATCGCCGCCTCATAGCCTGTGCGGCGCAACGTTGAAAAGGTAAAGGCGGACGGAGCTGCCAGATGCACAATGTGCCGGTGCCCCAAAGCCAGCAACCGTTCGGTCGCCACACCAAAAGCCTTCATGCCGTCGCCATCGAGCAAGGAATAATCGCCCACCACATCCGAGCGGCCCATCACCACAAAAGGGGTGTCCGTGGTCAACAAATAGCGGATGCGCGCATCATCACGGCGCGCACGCACCACAATAATGCCATCGGCACGCCGACCTTCGACAATCCGTCGATAGGTTTTGATTTCCTCGTCCCCTGGCGGTGCGGTCAGCAAGGTCAGATCATAGCCTGCCTTGACAAAATGCGGTCCCATTGCCGCCAGCAATTCGATATAAAGAGGCTCATCAAACCGGCCATGGGCGGTAGGCAGAACCATCGTCACCACTTCCGTCAGGCCGCGCCGCAAACGCCTGGCTGCCGCATTAGGGCGATAGCCGGAGGCCTCGGCCGCCGCCCTCACCCGAGCCCGGGTCAGCGCAGACACATCGGTGTAATCATCCAGTGCCCGCGACACCGTTGTGATCGACAGGCCCAGAGAATCTGCCAGTTGCCGTATCGTCGACATAATTCGCCCTTATCCTCACCCCGCCTAGCCTCGGCACTTGTTATTCATCGATGGGCCTAACAATCCAAAACGTTTTGGATTTTTGATCTGTTCCACTATTTTGTCAAGAGACATCGATTGATCCAACATGAAGGAAAACAAGCCGGATAAGCCTGAGACAAACAATAGAGGTAAAATGAACGGATAAAATTGACCGATCGGACTGGATGAAAAACGCGTCACTGATGAAGGCACCCTTTTTGCACTCGATCAACGCGTTGATCTGCAATCGGTGACGTGTCCGATCTATCTTTTGGCGGGCGAGAAAGACCATATTGTTTCGATCGATCAAATTCTTGCCACCATCGCACTGGTGGGGACCCCACCCCATGACATCACAATATCACGCGCGCCCTGCGGACATCTTGCATTGTTCATGGGATTCGAGACATTAAAACATTATTGGCCACCAATCACCAAATGGCTTAAATATTAATATTGTTTTTGTTCAATAAAAACTCATTAAATATTCGCAAATATTATATTTAATTATTGATATATATTTATTATTTGCAATTACAAATATTTAAACAACAAACAACACAAAGGATTACAATGAAAAAGGTCGTTATTGTCAGCGTATTATGCCTTTTCTTGGGAGCCTGCGAAAGTGCAAGAGAGGAACGAATGGGCCAAGGTGCACTGATTGGCGGAGCGGGTGGCGCAATCATCGGCGGTGTAGCCTCTGGCACACCTCAAGGCGCGATCATCGGAGGTGTTGCAGGCGCGGCCGTTGGTGCCGTAGCAGCAGATATGACCCGATCTCCCCGTCGCAGTCATTGCTATTATAGCGAATATTACCAGCGTCGTATCTGTCGCAACAGATAAGAGCGAGCATATCAAAACCATGTTCGATGCTCGTCTCGCACGAAATCATGACAACATCCAAACCATTGCAGTTTAAAGCTGTGATGGTTTTTTTGTCTCATCTTGTTTGATCGACAGACGAAACAAAAGTCACAGGGCAATCAAAAGCTTGTACAAAAAGACCCAATACAGAGGGTTAGTTTGATTAAAATACCCTATTTTTACTCCATCACATGCACTTTGACGTGTAGCAACATTTTACAATTTGAAAATTTTAATTGATCTCTTTCCAACCAAAATTGGCCTTTATGTATGATAAATCTATGAAAAAAAGACTTTTTTACAGAAAGCGAACTGCCCTATCTAGCCTGAAATCTTATTTCTTTAAAAAAATTGAACTGATTTATTGATTAATCAATCAAATATGATTATGTGTTATGTATTAAGTGTTTTGGCACTCGGGAATTTCAATATTTTGGAGAAAAAAATGGACAACGATCATAATCATTACCAATCGGATATCGTCGAATTGGCTGCTGAAATTGTTGCAAGCTATGTGGCGCACAACTCTGTACCAGCCAGCGAATTGGCTCATCTGATTCACAACGTTCATTCGGCATTGACCTCGTTGGGTCAACCTGTGGTTGAAGAAATCAAGAATCAGGAGCCAGCAGTATCGGTAAAGAAGTCCGTTACTCCCGATTACATCATCTGCCTCGAAGATGGCAAAAAGTTTAAATCTCTGAAGCGGCATCTGCGCACGAAGTATGAAATGAGCCCTGAAGAATATCGCGCCAAATGGGGTCTTCCTTCCGACTACCCAATGGTTGCACCCAACTATGCTGCAGCCCGCAGCAATCTTGCCCTTGCCATGGGTCTCGGCCAGAAGCGCCAGGCCAATGCTGGACGCAAAAAAGGCTCCAAGGCTTCCTAACGCCTCTGCTGATCCTTTCTGGATCTGCCTGAGGATACGAAAGATCGCTTGAACGCATCGACAAGATCTCACCCGAAACGGCACGACCGTTTCGGGTTTTTTGTTTGAAAGGCCGCAAATCGCGTTAAGGTGCGTCACCTTGCATGGGGAGACATCACGTGAGATTTCAATTACCGACTTATGATTTGCCATCGGGCAATCGACAGGTGCAACTGGTTCGGCGGCCGCAAGGCGTGCCGCTGGCTGACGACTTCGCCCTTTCCTCCCAAGCAGTTCCAAGCCCCCAGAAGGGTGAGATTCTGGTTCGCAATCTGCTCCTCTCTGTTGATCCGGCTCAACGGGGCTGGGCTTCAGCGGAAGCCAATTATGCAAGCCCCGTGGCTTTGGGCAGCCCGATGCGCGCCCTGGCGATTGGCGTGGTGGTCGAAAGCCTTTGCCCGGACTATCAAGCCGGCGATTGCCTTTACGGATTTTTCGGCTGGCAGGACTATGCCATTGCCACCCCGGACCAGATTATTCTGAAAGTCTATCACCCTCTGCCCTTGGAGGCACAACTGGCGCTGTTCGGAATTAGCGGCATCACAGCCTATCTGGCACTGACGCTGTGTGGTCGCCCGCAACCGGGTCATATGCTGGTTGTGTCAACAGCGGCAGGTTCGGTCGGCAGTTTTGTCGGCCAATTGGGCAAAAGCATGGGCTGCCAAACCATCGGCCTGACAGGCAGTGACGACAAAGTGGCACGCTGCCTGTCGCGATACGGTTATGATCAAGCCATCAATTATAAAACAGCCGATCTTGGCCCTGACCTGAAGAATAGGGCGCCAAAGGGGGTCGATGTCTATTTCGATAATACGGGTGGCCCGATCCTCGATACGGTGTTGCGGCAGATGAATGTGGCAGGCCGGATCGTGCAATGCGGCACGGCATCGGTTGGATCGTGGGCACCCACCCCGACAGGCCCGCGCAACGAGCGCGAAATCATGACACGACGACTGACATGGAGCGGCTTTATCGTCCTCGACCACCGCGCACGCTATGCCCAAGCCGCCGATGACATGGCCCGTATGGCGTTGGATGGCACGCTGGTTTACGACACCCATATCCTCCAGGGCATGGAGCAAGCCCCACAAGCGCTATCGCTGCTCTATAGCGGCGGCAATCATGGCAAGCTGATGATCGCACTATAATCCACCCCAGCCTAACGCAGCGCACATCCCCGGCAGATCTGCGCTCAACAATGCAACCTTTTCCGGTTATGGCCCAACGGACTCACTCCACAAATCACGGAAAACCTCGTTCTCTAGAAAAATGGAGGCCTAAAAATAAGCCCTGAAGTTAATTCAGCCTCACTCCCCATCCTTGAAAGGTTCTTCCTTGCCTTCTGGCACGGTGGTTTCTGAGACTGACAAGAGCATGGCGACTGTCACATAGGTTCCAGTGACAGCGACAAGGTCGACAACTTGTTGCTCGCCTAAAATATGCTTTGCTTCGGCAAAGCGGGCGTCCGAGACTTTGTGATCGCGGCACAATTCCATGCAAAAATCATAGACGACCGCCTCGTCGGGCTTCATATTGGCTGGACGACGACCGGCCTTGAGATCGAGCGCGACACTTTCTGGCAATCCGGCTTTCATGGCAATCGGGAAATGGGCAAACCATTCCACCTGCGAACGCCAGAGCTTTCCCTGAATCAAAATAGCAAATTCACTCAGGCGCATATCAAGCGAGGAGTTCCAGCGCAGATAATCAAGCAGATCAATCATCCGCTGGGCAAACACCGGCGAACGCAGCATCGAATTATAGGGCCCGCCAATGCCGACACTGGAGACTTTCATAATCTGATCGGCAACCACGCGCTGCTCCGGCCTCAATTCATCAAGCACAAGCTGCGGGAAACGGGGTGGCTTGGATGTCTTTGTCATGATCGGGGCACTTTGATGTTTGGGGTGAAATGGTGTCAGAAGCCGATTGTCGCACGGCCACAGCGCATAATCTTTTGGATCAGGTCGATTTGCATCAAATCCTCGCCGACCATGACCGGGCCGTCAAAAATCTGGCGAATCTCCCGGATCAAGGCGGATTGATCGGTGCTGGGCGGCACAATATGGGTCAGCAGCAAAGCCCCAACCATCGCCTCATTCGCGATCTGGGCAACCTGGTCTGGGGTGCAGTGATAGGATTGCACCGCGCCCACGGTGGCAGCTGAGCGCACCCCTGCCGTGACAGGCATATCACGCGAAACAAACACTTCCTGCACCAGCATATCGGCCCCTATCGCAGCCTTCGCCAAAGCGGGGCAAGGGGCCGTATCACCGGAAAACACCAGGACGCGGTCATAAGCATGGAAGCGCAGTCCAAAGGCCGGCACCACGGGCCGATGATCGACCTCGAAAGCCTGAATGGACAAATGCGCGTCCTCCTGTTCGGACGGAAAGATCACAGCCCCTTCCAACAATTCGGCAAAGTGAACCTTGAGACCGTCCGCTGAGGGTCTTTGTTCGTGCAGGATGCGCAAATGGACCTCGTCGGCAAAGGCTTCGATTTGCTTTTGCATGTGATTGATCGCGGATTGGGGAGCCATAACCCGCCAAGGCCGCTGACGCCCCTGGTGCCAACTCGACACAACCAACTGCCAGAAATCGATCAGATGATCGGAATGATAATGGGTTACGATCAGCAGATCGATATCCGCGCCACGCGTTCCCGCCGCGACGAGTTGCTGGCTTACGCCCGATCCACAATCAATCAGAATTTGACGTCCCGCTACCTGCACCAGATGCGCAGGCCCCAGACGCGACGATGTCGCCACAGGACAGCCCGTACCCAGACAAATAAAACGGAAATCATTCATAACACGGTCTTTTTATGAGTAGAACGGAGCACCCCTATCAGCCCTTATAAGACATGACCCAATCCGGCCTGACAAGGTGTCTTGATTGGAATGCCCGACACACACCCAAACAGGCAAGATTAAGCTTTTTTTAAAATTGACCGTTAATATGACAAGGATTGAACAAGATGATTGCCTTGAAATCACCCTATTTCAGGTATCCAATGCTGTTCAGACTGCATCGCCAGCATGATATAACACTGATGGGAATTCAAACTTGTCGCCCTCTTTGAGCAAGTGTGAAGCCAATGACACGAGAACCCTATCATGACACCGAACTGCACAATTCCGACGATATCGTCTGGAATTGGCAGATTCTGGCTGAAACAGGCAATATTCAGGCCCAGCTCAAGCTCGGCTTGATCTATGATCATGGTGACGAGACCGTCCGCGATCCGACCAAGGCACTGAGCTGGTATCGCAAGGCAGCGGATCATGGCAATGCCGATGCGCAGTGCATTCTGGGGCTGAAATATTACAAAGGCCGCCACGTCGACGTCGATTATCTTGAGGCGGCACACTATTTTCTTCTGGCCGCCGACCAGGGCAATGCCGATGCCCAATTGTTTCTTGCGATGATGTTCGAAAGCGGCCAAGGGGTGATGCAGAACATCGAGGCGGCTTTCTCGCTCTATAAAAAATCATCCCTGCAAGGCAATGCGCTGGCGCAATTCAGCCTTGGGATGCTGTATGAACAAGGCGCAAACGCGACTTTTGGCAGCATGGTCATTCCGGCAGACCGGGCCCGGGCGGTGGCTTGCTACCGCATTGCCAGCGCATCAGGCAATCTGGCGGCACGCGGCTATTACGAGGCTCTTGCCGAACAGCTTTCGCCCGAGGACAGGAATCGCGCCGAAAGCTTTGCAAGCATGCTTGATATTACAGGCGCAGAAACCATCAACCATTTTGTCTCAAGCAGCAGCATTTTGATCCCGTTTTTGAAAAAGAAATCCAAATTAGTCTATCGTGCCAATATGGGCTGAGTGATTGCATTTCGACAATGCCTGCCCATCGCTTTCTGCAATAGACAGCCAAGCCCCCCGCTCCTAGTGTAATCCCCTGAAAAAACGATAAAACAGGGTGGAAAGCGTGTCCGACAAAGGCCAAAACTGGGTACCCAGCGGCATGATCCTGCCACTGGTGATTGCCAGTGCTCTGTTTCTTGAAAATATCGACGGGACGGTGCTGGCGACATCCCTGCCTGCAATTGCCGCAGATTTGAATGTCGACCCGATTATTCTCAAACTCACATTTACCTCTTATCTCTTGTCACTCGCTATTTTTATTCCGATCAGCGGTTGGGTGGCCGACAGGTTCGGAGCACAAAAGGTGTTTTGTGCGGCCATCACGGTGTTTACCATCGCCTCGTTGTGTTGTGCGTTCACCAGCAGTCTGGCAGGCTTTGTTGCCGCCCGCTTTTTGCAAGGAATAGGCGGGGCGATGATGATGCCGGTTGGGCGACTGGTGCTGGTGCGCTCAGTGCCCAAACACCAATTGGTGACCGCCTTGTCCTATCTGACCCTGCCCGCATTGATCGGGCCTGTGATCGGTCCGGTGATCGGTGGTTTCATCACGACCTTCTGGCAATGGCGCTGGATTTTCTTTGTGAATGTGCCGATAGGCCTGATCGGGCTTGTGCTGGCATGGATCTACGTTCCCGATATCAAGCTCGAGCGCACAAGCCCGCTCGATCTCAAGGGGTTTTTCCTGTCGGGCGGCGGGCTAGCCTTTTTGGTGGGTGGCTTCACCGTGCTGGGCGTCGAGGTGCTGTCATTGCCTGCGGCTTGCAGCTTTATCGGGATTGGTGGCGCGCTGATCTGGGCCTATATCCGCCATGCGCGACAGATCACCTCGCCTATTCTGGACCTGCGATTGCTTCGCCATCCAACCTTCCGCACCAGCATGATGGGCGGCTTGTGGTTTCGAATCGGTTCGGGCTCGATCCCGTTTTTGTTGCCCCTGATGCTTCAGGTCGGGTTTGGTCTGAGTGCCTTCGAAACAGGATTGCTCACCTTTGCCTCGGCCATTGGTGCCTTGTTGATGAAATTGACTGCCCCGCGCATTCTGAAACAATTCGGCTTCAGAACCATTTTGATGGTAAATGCCTTGTTGAGCGCTGTATTTTTCGCCCTCATTGCACTGTTTACAGCCGAAACATCCCATAGCCTGATTTTTATCGCACTGTTTATCGGCGGATTTTTCCGCTCGTTGCAATTCACCTGCCTCAATGCGATTGCATTTGCCGAAGTCTCGCCGGATGAACTGAGTGGCGCATCCAGTTTTGCCAGTGTGGTGCAACAGGTTTCTGGCTCGGTGGGCGTGGCACTGGCCGCCCTTATTCTGGAAAGCCTGCGCGCCATCCATGGCGACAACAGCCTTTCGGTGTCTGATTTTCATACGGCGTTTGGCCTGATCAGCCTGGTGATTGCCAGCTCCCTGCTGTTTCACTGGTCCTTGCCCCAACATGCCGGAGCGGAAGTATCAGGCCACCGCAAGCCGGATGCCCAAACCTAGGGCAGCACACCCCGAAAAAGCGGTGCCAACATCGCGCTGCCCGATGCGCTCAAATGATTGTTGTCGGTATACATGAGCTGCCCATTCTGATCCTGCCGATAGAGCAGGCATTGCCATTGATTGCACAGCGCATCACGCAGTCTGATCCTTTCGAACCGGTGCAGGCTCTGCATCCGGTCAAACAGCTGCTCCACGGCCAGAAACCGCTCGCGATAGGCCGAAATATCGCGGATGACCTGCAAGGTTGCGGGCTCGCGCAGCAGGGTTTTGAAAACCAGATGAGGGACATCCAGAGGAAGATCAATGATGGTTTCGACGACAATCACCTGCTTGCCCGCTTGGGTTAAGGCATCGATGGTGCGGCCCAGATGAAGATTGAACACGGTGATGGCTTGCGCCTCGTCCAGAGATTGAGCAGGACGGACAGCAAGCGAGCGCTGCCCGTCGCCTTTTCCTGCAGCGCGAACATCACCGAACAACGAGACCGGCCAACGCGACACCAGCACCACCTTGCGTTCCGGCCCGTTCAACAGATAGGACAGCACCGCCTGATTATGATCATGGCAGGCCGTGCTCGCCTCATAGGACAGATAAACATCGATGACCGGACGGCATCCGCCCAGAGCAAACACGCTGATGGCCGGAGCTTTTGAGGGTTTTGCAGCCTCAACAACCCCGTTCAGGATCGCCCCGACATGGGAATCCCCCCAGATGGCCAGCTGCGGCTGCTGTCCGCTCTCGCCGACCACGAAACCGCCTTCGGGGAGCCCCTCACGTTTTTGGCCTTTGACCGTAGCCTGAAGGCCGGCAAAGCCCTTGGTTTGCAGCTCGTGAATGCGCAACAGACTTTGCAGATGAGCGGGATAGCGGTTGATGAAGCCGTTTTGCCAAACCACGATACCGATGCCGATGCAAAACAGGGCAGCCCCTCCCGCCAGCCCGAAAACGAGAGCCCGCGACAGACCCACCCCATGGTTGCGCGCAGGCTTTTCAATCAACGTCCACGAAACGAAAGCCGCCAAAATGGATGCGAGAACAAGCAGAATTTTGCCCCAATCGTCAGGCTTTTCCAACACCCAATGATGGCTGAACACCATGATCGGCCAATGCCAGAGGTAAAGCGAATAAGACATCAGCCCGATCAGCACGATGGCGCGCTGCATCAACAGACGGGCGACCAGTGTGGGATTGCGCTGCGTCCCGCCTGTCCAGATAATGAGGGCAGATCCCATACAGGGCCAAAGGGCCGATAGACCCGGAAACGGGGTCTGGTTGGTATAGACGAATACCGGCACAATAATCAGCCCGAGCCCGACCAAAGCCAGTATTTGCCGCCAGATATGGCTCTTGACCTCCGGCACAGCGTTGAGCGCGAGCACCGAACCAATCAGCAATTCCCAAGCGCGCGTCGGGATCAGATAGAAGCTGGCATCCGGATTGCGGCTGACGCCGATCAGGCTCGCAACAAAAGAGAACAACAAGACAATCCACACAATGAGCCGCGGATCACGGTTTTTGCGGATTGAGCCTATCAAAATCAGCGGAAAGAACAGATAGAACTGCTCCTCTACCGCCAAAGACCATGTGTGCAGCAAGGGTTTAAGATCGGAAGCGGTGTCGAAATAGCCGCTTTGCAACCAAAAGCTGATATTGGCCACAAATGCGGTTGAAGCCACCATGCTTTCACCAAAGGCCTGCAAATCAAGCGGAAACAGCAAAACCCAGCCCGCCACACTGCACACCAGCAACATGACGATCAGGGCAGGAAAAATCCGCCTGATCCGGCGCTCGTAAAACCGCCAAAGATCAAACGTCCCACCACTGATCTCCTTTGCGATGATCGAGGTGATCAGATATCCGGAAATCACAAAGAAGATATCGACACCGACAAACCCACCGGAAAACAGGAGAAATCCGGCGTGGAACAACACAATCGGGACAATCGCCAGCGATCGCAGACCGTCAATATCGGCTCTATAATGCATCACCTGCGTCACCTGATCTTGTCACCGTCCTCCCCGCCCCGGGGTGAACGTTTAATTTGCATCAATGGTGTTAAAAGAATGAAAACGGCCCGAAACTTGCTAGACGCCTGATGAAGCCATGCAGCCTTGTATCGGATTCAGGAAAAGGATTTTGGGGTGGCCACAACCACAACACCAACGACCAATCTGGTTGGTTCCACAACGGGATCGACAAAGACGACGTCTGCCCAAAAAGCCCAAAGCCTGTTTTCGACCATCGACAGTGCCGGCCGCGGCTATCTGCTGCAGTCGGATTTCAATTCGCTCTATGCCGGAATGGCCGCCCAGCAGGAAAGCCAGCATGCCGACAACTCGATGTTGGCTCAGACAACTTATCCATCGGTACAGCCCACCGTATTCGCGCTGACCCAGCGCAGCGTATTCATCGCTGATTATGTCGGCACCATGATGAAGGCTGCCAATACATTCAATACCATGGATACGGATCATTCGGGCCGCGTAACCCATGCCGAATTCATGACGGCCATGACAGGCACCCCGCCGGAAAGCGATCTGACGCCCAACAACAGCGATGCACTCGCCATCCTCAAACAAGCGCAGACCGATGCCCAGACCGCGCTTGATACCTATGACACGGCAGGCAAGGGTTACATGACGGAAGCGGACGTTGCCGCCGTATGGACTGCCGATCCGAGCAAGGGCGATGCGGCCGGTGCAGCAGATGCGTTCAAGAGTCTCGACCTCAATAACGATGGCCAGACCAATTTGAACGAGTTGATGGCCAATAATTTCGCTCTCAAAATTTCCGAACAGCTGTCCACCTTGCTTGATCCGTCCGGCCAGGGCGCGATTTCCGTCGCCACGCTCAAAACAGACACCCGCACCGATCTGCCCTTTTCGATGGAGCAAATCAGCGCATGGGACAGTAACAAGGATGGCTGGCTAAGCCAGCAGGATGTCGTTTCCGGCGTGCTGCAAATGGCGCAAGGGCTGGTTAAAACCTATGACAAGAGCAGCAAGAATTATTTCGATCTTGCCGATATCAAAGCCGGTATGGCAGCCAATCCCTCCACAACCTCGTCGCAGACCGCCGACGAGGTGCTCAAACAGTGGGATGTGAACGGCGACGGCAAAGTGACATTGCACGAGGCTTTGGCGATGACAGTGTTCTCGCTGAAAGATCTGCCACCTTCGGCCATTCCGGCCACACCGACCGATCCTGCCAAGACGCCGAGCGACCAGATCAAATTTGCCAGTGCCACCCTGAGTGCTGCCACCGACACCGCCAAACAGATCATGGCGACATTCGATGTGACGTCCAAAGGCTATATTGAACTCGGCGATATTGCCAATGCCTTCATCAAAAATCCAACGCTGGGTGATGTCGGCAGTGCCGTTGACCGTCTGACAGCATGGGATGTGAACAATGATGGCCATGTGACACTCGATGAAATGGTGGTTAACCAGTCCGCCCATCAGGTGACCAAGCAAATCATGGCCATTCTTGATCCGCAAAGCACAGGCTCTGTCAGCATCGCATCACTGGACAGCCACAATACAGCAGCGCTGCCCTATGATCTGGCCACGCTCAAAAGCTGGGACACCGGCACTGACGGCAGTTTGTCCGCAGACGAAATCAATGCCGGCGTTCTCCGGGATGCAAAAAGCATTATGGCGCAATATGATAGCACCGCGAAAGGCTATTTCGATCAGGCTGATATCCAGTCCGTGCTTGATGCCCACCCCGATAGCAATGGCGGCCTGACAGCACAAGGTGTGGTCAGCTATTGGGACACCAACAGTGATGGCCATGTCCAACTATCCGATATCGTATCCGGCATGTCAGGCTATATTGCTGTCAATCAAAGCGCACCGGTCACAGCGTCAACGATCTATCAGGACGCCTTGGCCAAGGCACAGGCCACGCTGGATACGTTCGATACCGCCAAAAAGGGCTTTATCACCCAAGCCGATGTGGCAGCGGCCTATCGGGCAAATGCCCAATTGGGCAATCCCGATGATGCCGCCAGCACCATTGCAACATGGGACCAATCCCATGATGGAGAGGTCTCGCTCTCCGAATTGACCAGCGGCATCGAATTGAGCGGACTTGCCAACCAGTTCATGGCGCAGCTGGACCCGACCAATCAGGGCTATATCAGCACCGCAAGCCTTGATGGCGTATCCATTATGATGCCCTCAATCCCTGATGCCGCCCATGTGATCGCAGGGTGGGACCGTAATCAGGATGGGCAAATCGGACAGGACGACATCGTCTCCGGCTTACGCCAACAGGCCCAAACATATCTCGCGCGATTTGATACCGCCAATAAGGGATATTTCACGCTTGCTGATGTGCAGGCAGGCTTTGCCAGCACTCCACCGTCCGACGCCACCCTCACCCCATCCGGCGTGATAAGCCAATGGGATGCCAATCAGGATAATCAAGTCGATCTGGCCGATATCCTGGCCGGAATTGCTGCCGGAGTGGCTGCTGATCCTTCATGGACGAGCATGGCATGAGCCCGAACAGTCACAGAATCGTTGCTTTTAGGGGTTTTAGTCTCACGAGAATCATACCACTCTGATGATGTTGGGATTAGCCAGAGGAGAGACCCTTTATGGCCAGAGATTGCAAAATCGAGTTTTTGATCCAAAACCCGCCCGATGATCCGCCCGCACGCGCGGAAAAGCTCGTTGAAACCCTGATCGACCAGCTGATTCCTCGTATTGCCGAAACCATGGACATCAACGAGGACGAGCTTGTCGCGCGCTTGATGGTGGAACTCGCCCATGTCATTGGCGTTACCCATACAGCCGACTCGGCCCTGAGCATGATGGCAATGCTGAGTGATGCCATTGTGAGTGGCCAGCAAGCTGTGCTTAACCCTGAATCCGAAACCGGCGACGAGGCCGGATCAACCGAATATGACCCCGAAGACTGGATTGACCAGTGTTCATCGGTCCGTCATTAATGGCTTTCACACGATTATTGTTGATGATGAAAGTGCGTTATGGTTTTGAGTTGTAAGCGCTATGTATTTTTGGCCGCCGCAGCATTGACGGTTACTGCCTTATCGGCATGTATGACAGGACCTACCTCTCAAAGCCCGACACAGGCGCAGACTGCCACCCCAGAAGAATTATCAGCCAGCGTGATGCGGGTTGGTTATCGGTTCAAACGGGCGGGCGAAGCCGACCAGTTCATGTTGCCGCCCGAACGCTTCCTGATTACCGCCATAGACAATGTGCCGGTCACCTCAGCCACAACAAGCAACGTGGCCCTGCCTATCAGTGCGGGCAAGCACAGCATCACCATTGCAGCAAGTGGCGGATTGTTGGCTGCAGAATACAGCGTGAATACGACAATCGCCAGAAACAAGACCTATCAAATAACAGGCTGGCTCAACAACAATGGCCCGCCGGCTTTTGTTGTATGGGTCGAAGACAGTGAAACGGGCCGCCCGGCATCCGCAAAAACGTCAATCCCCGCCCAGCATCGCCATTAAGAACATCGGGCACAATAATGGGCTTTTCGGATCCAATATTGTCCGATTATGTGCAAAATTTCAAAATAAATAAGACAATACACCGTCTCAAGAATATATTTCCAGAGGTGGGTATCTTACAAATTATGCCTTCAATCCATTGTTTGACACAATATCATTGATTTTTTTTGAAAATTCCTGTTGCTCAAAAAAACAAATCAGGATTAAGAAATAACAAGTCGATTATTGATGACTATTAAATTAGAAATCTTCTGAAACAATTATATTTGATTTTGAATATTCAAATCAAATGTCTAACGGAGAGACCAATGGATACCCCGCACCACGATAATAACAATATTCTGATTGAATTGGCAGTCGAAATTGTTGCAAGCTATGTTGCTCACAATTCAGTTCCCGCCAATGAACTTTCCGGTTTAATTGGCAATGTTTACTCAGCATTGGCGACGATCGGAGATCATCCGCACGCCGAGATAAAGCATCAGGAACCTGCTGTTTCCATTAAAAAATCGATTACTGCCGATTACCTCGTTTGCCTCGAAGATGGCAAAAAATTCAAATCTCTGAAGCGTCATCTTCGGACCAAATATAACCTCAGCCCTGAAGAATACCGGGCCAAATGGGGCCTGCCGGTCGATTATCCGATGGTAGCCCCTAATTATGCCACCGCGCGCAGCAATCTTGCGCTGGCCATGGGATTGGGCCAGAAGCGCAAGGCCAGCGCCGGCCGCAAGAAGGCTGCAAAAGCCTAAGCCTGACTTTTGATATTCTCACCACTAAGCGGGAAGGAGAGCATCCTTCCCGTTTTTTTTATAGCTTGAGCCCGCGCAAACCATCATTTTAAACATTGAGGATTTGAAACAAGTTGCATCAAGCACGGCCTTTATGACACCCTGCTTGCGGGCGATGGTCGTCCGTTGTTTCGGATACACGAGTGACTGCGATGGTTTGGTCCTGCATATCCCAATATGGTCGGATGGTGCTGATAACGGGCCTGCTTTTGCTTGGAGTGACGGCCTGTTCACCGTCAAAACCCAGCGAGCAAAGCAATCTCGACAAGGAATTCATGGCGGTCGGTTCAGCAAGCCAAAACCCCTCGCCGCAAGTCGTGGCAGAGGCAACGGCCACCTATAACAAGCTCGTACAAGCCACAACTGAGAAATTTACAGCCCGGCCAATCAAAGACTGGCTGTGCAAGACGCTCGATGCCGCAAAAAGCCCCGTTGCCGGAAGCAAAGAGACAGGACCTGTATCTTTCGATTGCTTCAACCTTGATGGACGGCGCGGCAGCCTATTCAATCTGGTGACCAGTGAAGGAATGATCAAAGAGCCTATTGTCGCGGGCGATGTTTTTCAGTTTTCCGGAACAATTGAAAAAGTGATGTTTGTGCCGGATATGAAAGCTGTGGTCCTGTTCAAGGTGCAGGTCACAGCATTGGAACGGTTGGAACATCCGCACAAATAGGCCGCATGCCTTCAGCCTTCAGCCTTCAGCCTTCAGCCTTCAACCTTCGGGCTTCAGCCTTGGGGCTTCAGCCGCAGACCCTTGCGGATTTTTTTGAAGGGCAAAGCCGCCGGATCCTCGGGATTGTCGCCGGGCGCCAGACAGACGATGATCTCCTCTGCGATCGCCTGAAAGCCCGCCCGAAAATGGGCCGAGCTTTTCAATCCAAGGATGGATACTCCACGCGGATCGCGGCCAATATGGGAGAAGGTTTCGAGATGGATCGGCTGCTGACGGATACTGGCCAGCAACACCTCGACCCCACCCTGCTTGACGATGGCCGTCGGCCCCATGGATGAATGTTTGTTACGCAACATCGGCGCGGTGCCATTGAAGCGGCCATCACTGAGTGCCGTGACCCGCCACGCCCCCCTGGCAGGCTCCTGCCCCGGTCCCGTGCCGCCCCCACCCAACCGGTCAATCTCTCCGCCTATCCCCACCTCGTGCGCCTTGCGGGCAGCATCGGGGTCGTGGAGAATCCCGACAAGCGCATGATCGGCTCCTTGAGCAAGCAATTCGTTGATCAACCCGGTTGTATTGGAAGGCGAACCTGCCCCCGGATTATCCTGCGTATCGGCCAGAATCACAGGCTTGCTGGCGGAGACGGCACGTTGCATGGCATAGCCAACCGCCTCATGCACAGCACGGGGTTGGTGGGCGGCAAAGCCTGATTCCGCAGCCAGAAGGGCAGCGAACAATCGATCGGCTGCCTCATCAGCACTTGCTTGACTGGCAGCATAGGCCAGCACGCTCGGCCCGACATCGGCAATATCGGCAGGCGGAAAGCCCATATTGAGTGACAAAGCCGCCCCGGTTTCGGCCTCGATTGTCTCGATCAAACGGTATAACCCGCCGGAAGGCTCGGTATAGGTGCATCCGGTGGTAACGGGCACCAGAAACGGCGCCTGCCGAAATGCTTTTCCTGCAGTCACCCCCCATTCCATCACCCGTTCGAACCACAAAGCGGCGCGGGTGCCGCTCAGCCCCCAATCGGTATGGGGATAGGTGCGGTAGGAGGTCAGAAAATCCGGGATCAATGCAAGATCGCGTGAGACGTTGGCATGCAGATCCAGCGTGCCGAGAATGGGAATATGCGGCCCGATCTGCGCCCGCAACCGCCTCAGCAGTTCGGCTTCGGCATCGTCATAATGTTCAGTGACCATCGCGCCATGCAGCTCGATATAGACGGCATCGACACGTTGGCCTTTCAGGGGATCCAGAATGGCAGCCACACCGCGCTCGAACGCGGCATGCGATACCACGCCGGACGGCTGCGCCATCGCCCACGCCAGCGGAAGCAAGACATGGTTGCGTTTGGTGGCTTCTTCCATAAATCCGGCAATACCGAGGTTCAATCCGGCCAGGCGGGTAAAAATATCCTCCCCCGTCACAGCACCAGGCCAAGCTCCTTCCTGCGCAAACGCCTCCCATTCTGTCAAAGCAGGAACAAAAGTATTGGTTTCATGTAAAAATCCTGCGATTGCGATACGGGCCATGATGATCCTGCTGATGCGAGAGAACGGGCTTTAGGAAATCAGTCTAGCGCGCAACATCCCGCGCGATCAACAAGCCGAAATACCTGCCAGAAGTGATGCCTTTGGCTAGAACGGCCGGTTCATTGTCAGCCCACGCACCCAATCTGCATGGCTGATAGGCCTAATTGGCGCGGGCTGGGGGATTGTCGGGGGTGGACGGCCTGCCTAAAGTCCAAAAATGGTTTCAAACTCCCCATCCACGCATACCGGTTTTATCGATGAGCGTGCCAAAGGCGAATATATACGTCTGTCGGCACTGACTTTTTGTGTGTTTTTCCTCAATGCCCATGCCAGCATGCTGGCGATTATTTTTACCCGGCATGGTTTGGAATTGCCGCAAATCGGGCTGTTGCTGTCGCTTTACGGTGTTCCCGTGGTGCTGTTTACCTTTTTGACGAGTGGGGCGGCGGCGCGGTTCGGCAGCCTCGGAACCGCACGCTACGGCATTGCCCTGATGATGCTTGGCTTTTTAAGTCTGGCGTTGACCTCGTGGACCTTTTGGCCTGCGCTGGTCTCGCGGCTGACATGGGGAGTCGGGTATGGCTTGATGTTCTCCTCACTGGTCACCTATGCCCAAAGCCGATTGTCCAACGAGCGGTTTATCTATCTGTTCGGTATTTTTTCGAGCATGGCACCGATTGGCCATGCACTCGCCCCGCCTTGGGTGGAATATCTGCTGACATTGGGCGATGATCGACTGGTGTTCATCATCGGAACCGTGCCGGCAGGTATGGCCGTGGCCCTGACCTATACGCTGAGGCCGCTGGCCAAACCCGTCCAGAATGGCGGCCTGTTGAATTTCGGCGTGGCGTTTGAACGCTCCCGGCTCCTGCCGATGATTGCCGTGTTCGTGGCAGGGTGCCTGTTCGGCTTTATCTCGTCCTATATGGCGCCTGCCTTGCATCAAAAAGATGTCGCTGTCGGCTGGTTCTTTGTAGCCACTGTGCTGTCGATGCTCTCGACCCGTTTTCTGGGCATGAAGCATTTCGAGAAACTCAATCCCCGTTTGGTCGTGGCCTGGGGACTGACGGTGATGGCTGGCGCCTATCTGACGCTATCGATGACGCCACAGGCCTGGATTGTGGCCCTGTGCGGCTTGTTTTTCGGTGGCGGCTATAGTGTGGTTTATCCCGTGCTTTCGGCTTGGATTAGCGGCACCCTGCCGCCAAGCGAGCGTGCAGGACCGCAAGCCGCCTTCAACGCCATATTCCATATCGGTCTCTTATGGATGCCCTTGCCCGTCACCTATATCATTGCAAGCATCGGATATGACGGCGCCATTGCCAGCCTCGGCCTGTTGGGCTTTGCCACTGCCCTTGTCCTGTTCGGTTGGAAGAAAGCCTGAAACGGGCTTGCGACAGTGACGGTTTGCCACGGCGCACGGATCGGCCCATAGTAAAATTTCTTGTTTAGAGACTTTTTTCAAAAATTTTTCAGAAGGATCACTCAATGGCCAG
The DNA here is from genome assembly GCA_947455995.1 of Hyphomicrobiales bacterium. Lineage (GTDB taxonomy): Bacteria > Pseudomonadota > Alphaproteobacteria > Rhizobiales > Beijerinckiaceae > CAIYZJ01. Next base: position 19,741 of record CANGQA010000040.1, read on the forward strand.
TCTCTACCACTTCGGCAAACGCATGACACTTCCCTCTAGTGTGCAAATCAAGCATGATTTGCGCTTGTTGATGCTGGCGGAATCAATCAAAGATCTTGAGCAACAATTGGCTGATCTTGCCGCACCGGCTCTAGAAACCAAGTCCAAACATCCGGCACCCGATCTGCCGCAATTGTTCTAACCGCCTTCGAGGGAGCATCCGGTGACAGTGACGAGCGCAAGGCCGGAGCCCCTGACGAGTGACCCCTATGTTCCCGATAGCCGTTATGCCAATCTCAGGCTTGGACTATCCTTGATCATTTCGACCATTGCCGGATGCGGCATGTGGGCGATTGTGGTGGTTTTGCCTGCTGTCCAGCAGGAATTCGGCATCGATCGGGCCGCTGTGTCCCTGCCGTATACCCTGATGATGCTGGGCTTTGCCTTCGGGACCATCACAATGGGCCGGATGGCCGACAAAACCGGCATTGTCGCACCTGTGGTCATTGCCGGAGCCTTGCTGGGCTCGGGCTTTTTGCTGGCGGGACTGGGTCCACAATTCTGGATGTTCACTGCCGCCCATGGCCTGCTGATCGGTATCGGTGCAGGCACTGGCTTTGCCCCGATGATGGCCGATATATCGCACTGGTTCGTGAAACGGCGCGGCTTTGCAGTCGTCATCGTGGCAGCAGGCAATTATCTGGCAGGCACGATCTGGCCGCTTTTGATGAACCAGACCATGCCGCATCTGGGCTGGCGCGGCACTTATGTGATGATCGGCCTGATCGTCTCCTGCACCATCATTCCTCTGGCTTTTGTCCTGCGCCGCCGTCCGTCAGCCCGTGTGATGGATGAAGCGGAAGCTGCCACCGAACTGGCCCGCGCTGATCTCGGCATGAGCCCGAACATGTTACTTGTGCTGCTGGTTGTTGCCGGATTTGGCTGCTGTGTCGCCATGTCCATGCCGCAGGTGCATATTGTCGCCTATTGTGGCGACCTCGGTTATGGCGTGGCGCGCGGTGCGGAAATGTTGTCGCTGATGCTGTTTTTAGGCATTATTTCGCGGGTCGGATCGGGCATCGTGGCCGACAGGATAGGCGGCGGCCCCACGCTGCTGATTGGCTCACTGATGCAGATGCTGGCTCTGTCGTTGTATCTGTTTTTTGACGGCCTGACCTCGCTTTATGTGATTTCCGGTATTTTCGGGTTGTTTCAGGGCGGTATCGTCCCGATGTATGCGGTGATCTGCCGAGAGTTCCTCCCCCCGCGCGAGGCAGGAGCAAGAATAGGGATGGTGGTTGCCGCCACCATCGTCGGAATGGCTTTCGGCGGCTATATTTCAGGTGTCATCTATGATGCCACAAGCTCCTATCGCATGGCCTTTTTGAATGGCATTGCGTGGAATATGCTCAATTTGCTGGTGATTGCCTGGCTGGTATGGAAAAAGCATCAGGCCCAACCGGTACCAGCCTGATCCTGAAAATCAACCTGCACTTCCCTTTGCGACGATGAGACCGTGATGACCGAGCCTGCACATGCCACCTCAGAGCAACAATCCGCACTGGTCCTGTTTTCCGGCGGGCAGGATTCAAGCACCTGTCTGGCTTGGGCGCTGGAGCGGTTCGAACGGGTTGAAACCGTCGGCTTCGATTACGGGCAACGCCACACCATCGAATTGTCGGTACGCGAGCAATTACGGGTGGCCATGGGCCAGATCAAGCCGCTCTGGCAGCGTCGGCTCGGACAGGATCACATGATCAACCTGTCGGCTCTGGGGGAGATTTCACAAACCAGCCTGACGCGTGACATGGAAATGGCGATGGGCAGCGAGGGATTGCCCAACAGTTTCGTGCCGGGCCGAAATCTGATTTTCCTGACCTTTGCCGCCGCCATCGCCTATCGGCGCGGCATCCGCCATCTGGTCACCGGGGTTTGCGAAACCGATTATTCCGGCTACCCCGATTGCCGCGATGACACAATCAAGGCGATGCAGGTCGCGCTCGGTCTGGGTATGGAGCGGCGTTTCGTCCTGCATACCCCCCTGATGTGGATCGACAAGGCACAGACATGGAGCCTGAGCGACGAACTCGGTGGCCCCGAGCTGATCGAGGCTATCCGTGATATTTCGCATTCATGCTATCTGGGCGAACGGAAAGTCCATGATTGGGGCCATGGTTGTGGCCATTGTCCGGCCTGCGCGTTGCGATCTGATGGTTTTATGCGCTGGCGCAATCATCAAAAATGATTTATGGACCCGCCATGATCACGCTTATCCAACGTCGTAAAATTGAAGGAATAGCCTTCCTTCTCGCTTTCACAGCCTGTATTCCGATCGCCAATTGGCTTATCGGTCATGTGGGTGCTTTTTGTGTGCCGAACGGACCATGCCTGATCCCTGTTGCACCCGGCATTGATGCGCCAAGCGGCGTACTGATGGTGGGCCTGGCACTTGTGCTGCGGGATTTGATGCAGCGTCGGCTCGGCAAGGCCTGGGCCTTGATTGCCATTCTGGCCGGCGCTGTGTTGTCGGCAGCGATTGCACCACCACAACTGGTGATGGCGTCCACCGTTTCCTTTGCCGTTTCGGAACTGGCCGATTTTGCCGTTTATACCCCGCTGCAACGCCGCCAACTGGTATTGGCAGTGTTTTTAAGCTCACTGGCAGGTCTGGTGGCCGACAGCCTTCTGTTCCTCTGGCTGGCGTTCGATGACTTCTCGTTCCTTGGCGGTCAGGTGATCGGCAAGCTGTGGATGGTCATGCTGTCACTGCCATTGATCGCCATGTTGAGACGCCGCGACGAGAAAATCGGGCTGCAGCCGGTTTAACCAAGTAGCCGGTTTAACCAACTCAGCGATCCGTTCGAATACATGCTTGAGTGGGTATTCACTCAAGCGGCAGGTTTCCGTCCGATGCCGGCTTCATTTCGATAATATGGCCTGCTGCAGCATCTACGGCTGCACGGCTATAGAGCATTGGGACATATTTTCCCTCCGCCCAAATCGGCGCGAGATCGCGGTAGTGGGGTGAGCGCGGATCACCCGACTGGCCCGGCGCATTGATCCAGCGGCTATCATCCCAAGACCCGACATCGACCACAATCCGGACAGACGCACCCTGCATGGTGCGGAAATCGGACGGCCGATAGCCGGTATGCATTGGCGTGGAACTGCTCCCACCATGCGCAAAAGGTCCGACATCCATCACCGCACGATCAGCGGAAGGCAACAAGCCGGATAGTGCATGCTCGAACTGCGCATGATGCAATTTGCCCCATGCCCATTGGGCTGGATCATTGCCCATTCGGGCCGAACAATCGCGCCACGCCTCGATCAGGGTCGCCCGCATCAATTCATCACGGGCGGCACGCGGGTTGGGGCCAAAGCGTGAATCAGGCCTTTCCAGAGCTTTCAGCAAAGCTTGCAGATCACCAGGAGCCAGCAAGGCCCTGATTTTGGCATTGGGAACCAGACGGCGCATCAACATGGGCTTGAGGTGTTTGCTCCACCACACTTCAAACAGGGCCGCAGCCCCGCTTTTAGCACTCAGATCACCATTCCAACGCAAGAGCAGGATCATCGCCGCCGCAATTTCTGTTCCTGCCGAGGGAGAAGGCGCGCCCATGCTCTCGAACAGTTTGAGCAACCTCACCGCATGCATCGATACCGTATCCGTTTGCAGTGCGCAGGAATCGGCCACCGAATGCTGGTCCTGGGCATTGAGCACCTGATGGATCCGGTCAGATCGTGAGGGCTCGATCCATTCGTAGCCGACTTCATGCGGAAAACCCTTGGGTAAATTCATCGCATTCGCGGTTGCGAAAAAGCCGCTTTCGGGATTCACCACGCGCGGCAATTTCTCGTGATCAAGAAAGCCCGTCCATTCATACCGGCCATCACCGGGCACCGGAAGCAAGCCGTTCCATCCCGCCCTGATCGGCGTAAAGCCTGCGGGAACCCAGGCAATGGTGCCCGTGACATCGGCATAGACATGATTGACAGAGGGTACGCCCCAGCCTTGCATGGCTTTCCGATAGCTCGGCAAATCCTTGGCAAGCATGGACTCAATGCTTTTGAGATAGGGCGCGGACCCCGGCTCGAACCAGACCGAGCGCACAGCAAACATGCGATTGCTGTCCGGTTCCTCATGCAGCACAGGCCCATGGCAGGTAAAGCGCAATGGCAGCACCTGGGCGGGGTAGCCTGCAATCTCAAAAGTGTGATCGATCGATTCCACCGCCTCCCAAACACCGTTGTGGCGATAAAGGTCAGGATTGTCGAATTTAGTCTCATAGAGATACACGTCTTCCTGATCAGAATAGAAGATCGTCAGGCCAAAGGCCGAATGGCCATTATGGCCGATCGAAATACCGGGGATTACCGGCTCGCCTGCACCGATCACATCAATGCCGGGCGCAGTCAAATGGGCCATATAGCGCAAGGGCGGGATCGAATGGGTGCGGTGCGGATCATTGGCCATAATCGGACGACCGCTCGTGCTTTTTTCAGGCGCAATGACCCAATTGTTTGACCCGTTCATCTCGGCCTCGAACATGACATCACCCAGGTCGCTGACCGAGGTCCAGCCCCAAGCCTGTTCTGGCGTGGCTTTCAGGCGTTCGGGATCAAAGCTCACATTGGCCGAAGCCAGCTTGAACAAGGTGGCCACTTCAAGCGGAATTTTCGACAGGTCGATATCGGGCACGGCTTCAACCTGCACCGCAGGCTCGAGGAATTTTCGCAGGCTGTCGGTCGCAACATCGGTGGCCGCCAGCACATTGGCCCGCACAATTTCGGACAGGGCATTGCGCGTCATGCCATGACTGCGGATTTTGACAACATCTTCGGCCTGCCAGGTCTGCGGCTTGGTGCGCATAATGGCAAATTCAGGCGGCATCCGGCTGTTGTCCTGCTCAATCAAGGCAATATAGGCATTGATTCCCGCCACGAACTGGCTGCAAATCATCCGCGCATCCGGCCCGTAAGCAGCCCATTCTGCCGCCATATCGCCTTTATAGAGAAACAAGCGCGAGGCATAATCTTGCGCCAGATAGCCCGGCCCGAAATCAGCCGCCAGCAGGCCCAAGCCCCGCTTGCGCCACAAGTCGATCTGCCAGAGACGGTCACGGGCGACATTGAAGCCCTGCGCGAAGAACAAATCCTCGCTGTTACCAGCGCGGATATGGGGCACGCCCCAATGATCAACCACAATTTCAACAGGGCTTTTCAACCCTGCCACCACCAGCACTTCGCGCGTCGGATCCATCAACCACCCTCAACTTGGCATGAACATCAAATCGTTCTGCCACCATCCACTTCAAGCACAACACCAGTGATAAATTCGGCTTCGTCAGAGGCCAGATACAGGCAGGCATTGGCCACATCCGACGGTTTGGACATCCGACCCAACGGAATCCCCGCCACGAATTTAGCCCGGTTTTCCGGCGTATCCGGCAAACCCATAAAGCGTTCCAGCATCGCCGACTCGCCCATCACGGGCGCGACCGCATTGACCCTGATCCGATCGGGAGCCAATTCGACGGCCATCGATCGGGACATCAAATTCACAGCCCCCTTGGAACCATTATACCATGTCAGGCCCGGACGCGGCCTGATACCCGCCGTGGAACCGATATTGATCATCACACCCCCGCCCTGCTGGCGCATCAGGGGCACAACCGCATGGGTCATCAGATATATCGACTTCACATTGATGTTAAACACCTTGTCAAATTCGTCCTCGTCCACCTCCAGCATCGGCTGGTTGACATGGGTCCAACCGGCATTGTTGACGACAATATCGAGACGCCCGAACTGGTCCACCGTCTGCGCAACGGCCCGTTCTATATCCGATTTTTTAGTGACATCGCCTTCAATGGCCAGCGAATGATTGCTGATCGCGCTGGCAACCTCCTGTGCGCCTGCCAGATTGAGATCGAGAATAACCACATTGGCACCCTCACGGCCAAAGGTTTCGGCAATACCGCGCCCAAAACCCGATGCGCCACCGGTGATCATGGCTGTTTTACCCTGCAAACGCATCTTATGTTCCTTCCCTTGCTCATATCCTTTGACCGAGCAAATTGCTTGCTGCTCAGACCTCCATGCTAAGCCTTGTCATAACAGTGGCAAGCCCTGATCGCATCCAGGATGCAACCGCATGGGGAAAAGCCGTGTTTCCACGAAAAAGGGGGCCTCGCGAGAAGCCCCCCTGATGAATGAGATCAGGATTGTGATCAGCCGATCCTCACACCCCACCCAAAGGCGAGGTCGAGTGGATCCGAACGGCACCACCCATCCGTGCCGCACGCGAATGCAGCTTATTGAGAGCCGCCAGATAGGAACGGGTTGAGGCCACCAAAGTATCCGGGTCTGCCGCTCTGGCATTGACCACGCGACCTTCTGCATCTGAAATCCGGACAGAGACTTCGGCCTGCGCATCGGTACCCTCGGTCACGGCATGCACCTGATAAAGCTCCAGCTTGGCCTCGTGAGGGATAATGGCGTGAATGGCCTTGAAGCAGGCATCCACGGGACCGGTGCCGCTGGCCTGCACCGTCTTGTGCTGGCCTTCGACATCGAGCGTCATGGTGGCCAACTGCGGACCTTGCGTGCCTGCCACAATGGTCAGAGACACCAGTTTGATGTGGTCATCGGCATTGTCGATCTCGTCATCCGCCAAGGCCTCGATATCCTCGTCATAAACATGCTTTTTGCGGTCTGCGAGGTCCTTGAAGCGTTTGAACGCATCTTCAAGCGCATTTTCGCCCAATTCATAACCCAATTCCTTCAGCTTTTCGCGGAAGGCATGGCGGCCAGAATGTTTGCCCATGACCAGCGAGGTTTTCAACACACCCACCGATTCCGGCGTCATGATTTCATAGGTCTGGGTGTTTTTCAGCATCCCGTCCTGATGAATACCGCTTTCGTGCGCAAAGGCATTCCGGCCGACAATCGCCTTGTTATACTGGACAGGAAAAGAGCTGACCGCAGAAACCAGTTTGGAGGCCCGCATCAACATTGTCGGGTCAATTCCGCAATGGTAGGGCAAGATATCGGCGCGCGTCTTGAGGGCCATCACGACTTCTTCAAGCGCGGCATTGCCTGCCCGCTCGCCAATACCGTTGATGGTGCATTCGATCTGGCGCGCGCCACCTTCGACACCGGCCAGCGTATTGGCAACAGCCAAACCCAAATCATTGTGGCAATGGACCGAAAAAATCGCCTTGTCTGAATTGGGGACACGCTCCCGCACAGTGCGGAACAAAGCGCGGTATTCTTCTGGCACCGTGTAGCCGACCGTATCGGGAATATTGATGGTGGTCGCGCC
>CANGQA010000041.1 GCA_947455995.1 Hyphomicrobiales bacterium
CCGATGCCGATGTGCGGCAATGGTTGTCAGATGCAGGGCTTCATTGTGACCGGATCACGCATCTTGCTCCACCCCATCAGGAAGGGGACGAGCTGACGGTGACACTCTGGTTAGCGCACAAGCAGGAGAGAGTTTGATATGGCTGGCCCCATTCGCAATTCGCGCCGTAACGGCCATCGTGATTTGACCATCTCGTTTGAATTTTTCCCTCCTAAAAATGCCGAGATGGAGGATGGGCTGTGGGATTGCGTGGCCCGCTTGCAGCCTCTTAATCCCTCGTTTGTGTCTGTGACCTACGGAGCGGGCGGCAGCACGCGCGAGCGCACCCATGCTACGGTGGCGAGGCTGTCGCGTGAAACGGGATTGAATCCGGCGGCGCATCTGACCTGCGTAGGAGCAAGTCGAGCCGATATCAAAGAGGTTTTGCAGTCCTATCTCGATGTCGGGGTCAAACATATCGTAGCCCTGCGCGGCGATCCGCCCGCAGGATTGGGGGCTGCCTATGAGCCACATCCCGACGGGTTTATGTCAACCGCAGAGCTGGTTAAAGCTGCTCGCGAGATCGGGGATTTCGAGGTTTCGGTGTCAGCTTATCCTGAAAAGCATCCTGAAAGTGCCAGTATCGATGCCGATATCGACGTGCTGCAGGCCAAGATCGACGCAGGAGCGACCCGAGCGATCACCCAGTTTTTCTTCGATAATGATGTCTATTTCCGTTACTTTGACCGTGTGCTGGCGCGTGGCATCTCTATTCCGATCGTACCGGGAATTGTGCCCGTGCAGAATTTTAAACAGACGCGCAACTTTGCCCAGCGCTGTGGCACAACCGTACCCCAATGGCTGGCCGACCGATTTGACGGGCTCGATAATGATCTGCCAACCCGCCGCTTGATTGCTGCTGCGGTCGCTGCTGAACAGGTGATCGACCTGCTTGATCAGGGCGTCGAGCAATTCCATTTCTACACCATGAACAAGGCGGATCTGGTCTATGCGATCTGCCATCTGATCGGGCTTCGTCCCGCTCCAACGACTGTGTCAGCATGATGAACCCGTATAACCGAGTTACCGCGCTTAAAGCTTTGCGCGAGGCCGCAGCGAACCGTATTTTGGTGCTTGATGGCGCCATGGGTACCGAAATCCAGAACCTGAAGCTGGATGAGGCCGCCTTTCGCGGACAGCGTTTCATTGGGCATAACCATGATCAGAAAGGCAATAATGACCTCCTGATTTTGACCCAACCCGAGGCCGTGCAGGCCATTCATCTGCGTTATTTCACAGCCGGGGCGGATATTGTCGAAACCAACACTTTTTCCTCTACCCGTATCGCGCAAGCCGATTACGGTCTGGAGGCTCTGGCCTATGAACTCAATCTGGAAGGTTCACGCCTGGCCCGCGCCGCAGCTGTAGAGGCTGAACAACTGGATGGTCGTCCGCGTTTTGTGGCGGGTGCTGTAGGACCAACCAACCGAACCGCCTCGATATCACCCGATGTCAATAATCCCGGATTTCGTGCTGTGAGCTTTGACGATCTGGCACTTGCTTATGGCGAGCAGATAGAAGGGCTGGTTGATGGCGGGTGTGATCTGATCCTTATCGAGACAATTTTTGACACGTTGAACGCCAAAGCAGCGGTGTTTGCAGCCCGTCGGGTGTTTGAAAGCAAGGGTGTCACCCTGCCTTTGATGATTTCCGGCACGATTACCGACCTGTCAGGTCGCACTTTGTCGGGCCAGACGCCGACGGCCTTCTGGCATGCTTTGCGTCATGCCGAACCCTTGTCGATCGGGCTGAACTGCGCCTTGGGAGCGCGGGAAATGCGCGCCCATATCGTCGAATTGGGCAAGGTCGCTGATACGCTGATTATGGCCTATCCCAATGCTGGTCTGCCTAATGAATTCGGCCTTTACGATGAAAGCCCGGAGGCGACGGCGACTCTGGTCGGAGAATTCGCGTCTTCCGGTCTTGTCAACATTGTGGGCGGATGTTGTGGCACCACGCCGGCCCATATCAAGGCGATTGCAGAAGCGGTTAAAGGCTTGTCACCGCGTCCAATCCCTCAGCTTTTACCGCAAATGCGGTTGTCTGGGCTTGAGCCTTTTATCCTTACCCCTGATATTGCCTTTGTAAATGTCGGCGAGCGCACCAATGTGACCGGTTCGGCACGGTTCAGAAAGCTTGTTACGGCCGGGGATTACCCCGCTGCAATCGAAGTGGCGCGTGATCAGGTGGCCAATGGCGCGCAGATCATCGACATCAATATGGATGAAGGTCTGCTCGACAGCGAAGTGGCGATGGTGACCTTTTTGAACCTGATTGCTGCCGAACCCGATATTGCGCGGGTGCCGATCATGATTGATTCATCCAAATTTTCGGTGATTGAGGCCGGTCTTAAATGTGTTCAAGGCAAGCCGGTGGTCAATTCTATTTCCATGAAAGAGGGTGAAGCTGCTTTTCTGGCGCAAGCGCGTCTGGTGCGCGATTACGGTGCAGCGGTGGTCGTGATGGCCTTTGATGAACAGGGACAGGCTGATACCCAGGCCCGGAAGGTCGAGATTTGCAGCCGCGCCTATCACCTGCTGGTCAATGAGATCGGCTTCCCGCCCGAAGATATTATTTTTGATCCCAACGTGTTCGCTGTCGCCACCGGTATTGACGAGCACAACAATTATGGCGTCGATTTCATCGAGGCAACCCGGGTGATCCGGCAGACCTTGCCTTATGTGCATATTTCGGGCGGGGTTTCCAACCTGTCATTTTCGTTTCGCGGTAATGAACCCGTTCGTGAGGCCATGCATTCGGTGTTTTTGTTCCATGCCATTGCCGCCGGTATGGACATGGGCATTGTCAATGCTGGACAGTTGGCGGTTTACGAGACCATTGATGCCGAATTGCGCGAAGCCTGCGAGGATGTGGTTCTGAACCGCCGCGCGGATGCTACCGACCGCCTGCTGGCTTTGGCAGAACGTTATCGCGGTGGGGCCGGCAAGGCGGCCCGTGAAGTTGATTTGGCATGGCGCAGTCTGCCCGTTGCCAAGCGGCTGGAACATGCGCTGGTCAATGGCATGACCGAATTCGTCAACGAGGATGTCGAGGAGGCACGCCAGTCAGCCCGCCGCCCGCTTGACGTGATCGAAGGTCCGTTGATGGCGGGCATGAATGTTGTTGGGGATCTGTTCGGGGCGGGCAAGATGTTCTTGCCGCAGGTGGTCAAATCCGCCCGCGTGATGAAGCAGGCGGTTGCTTGTCTGATGCCCTATATGGAAGCCGAGCGGGCAGCCGCGGGGACGGATGCCTCGGTCTCGTCTTTTGCAGGCAAGGTCTTGATGGCGACTGTGAAGGGCGATGTGCATGACATCGGCAAAAACATCGTTGGGGTTGTGCTTCAATGCAACAATTACGAGGTGATTGATCTTGGCGTGATGGTTCCTGCCCAGACCATTCTGGAAACAGCCAGACGCGAAAAGGTCGATGTGATCGGTCTGTCCGGCCTGATCACTCCTTCGCTGGAGGAAATGTGCCATGTTGCCGCCGAAATGGAGCGGCAGGGTTTCGATATTCCCCTGCTGATCGGCGGGGCAACCACCAGCCGCGTTCATACGGCGGTCAAGATCAATCCGCATTACCAATCGGGGCAGGCGGTCTATGTGGTCGATGCCAGCCGCGCGGTGGGGGTTGTGTCATCCCTTCTGTCTCCCGATGGCAAAGAGGCCACCATTGCCGCTCTGCGGGCCGAATACGAGCATGTGGCCGAAGCGCATGCGAAAGCCGAATGGGATAAAAAGCGCCTGCCGCTTGTGCAAGCACGCGCCAATGCGCCCCAACCGGATTGGCTGAATTATACCCCGCCCAAACCTGTCTTTACCGGCACCCGGGTCTTTTCCACCTATGATGTTGCTGAATTGGTGCCCTATATCGATTGGACACCGTTTTTCCAGACATGGGATATGAAGGGCCGCTACCCTGCCATTCTTGAGGATGCCGATCAGGGCGAAGCTGCGCGCCAGACCTTTGCCGATGCGCAAGTTATGCTCGATCGTATCGTCAATGAGCGCTGGTTTACTCCCAAAGCTGTGATCGGTTTCTGGCCGGCCCAGTCTGTCGGGGATGATATCCAGCTCTATCAGGGCGAAAGCCGCACCGAAACACTTGCCACCTTGCACAGCCTGCGCCAGCAACGGGTTAAGCGCGAGGGGCAGTTCAATGTCGCTTTGTCCGATTTTGTCGCTCCTTATGGCGGACCAGCCGATTATGTCGGTGCCTTCGTTGTGACTGCCGGGATGGCTGAAGAAAAGATCGCCAAACGGTTTGCCCAAGCCAATGATGATTACGGCTCCATCATGGTCAAAGCCCTGGCCGACCGGATTGCCGAAGCCTTTGCAGAACGGATGCACGAGCGGGTGCGGCGCGAATTCTGGGCCTATGCCCCCGATGAAAACCTCACCATCGAGCAACTGATCAATGAGCCCTATCGGGGAATCCGGCCAGCGCCGGGCTATCCCGCGCAGCCCGACCATTCCGAAAAGGCCACTCTGTTTGATCTGTTGCAGGCCGAAAAGAGGATTGGCGTCTCGCTGACCGAAAACTTTGCCATGTGGCCGGGCTCATCCGTTTCGGGTCTCTATTTTTCCCACCCCGATGCCCATTATTTCGGGGTCGCCAAGGTCGAACGCGATCAGGTGGAAGACTATGCCAGCCGCAAGGGCATGTCGGTGGCCGAGGTCGAACGGTGGTTGGTCCCCATTCTGAATTACGAACCGAAGCCTGTGGCATAGCCGTCCGACGCTTTCAGCCTCTTGCTGCCTGCAAGACCGCTTTCAGCGTCATCATGGTCGAGAGATCGGCGATGCCGTCGATCTGTTGGGGGCGATAATGGCGCTGGAAGGCTTTGACAACGCTGACCGTGCGGGCGTCGAATACGCCTGAAAGCTCCAGCCCGAAACCGAGCATCGCCAGCAAAGCCTGCAAGGCGCGCACCGGTTGGCCCTCGTCGCCCGATTGATAGCGGGGGCCTTCGCTTATGGTTGCTGGGGGCGTCCAAATACCGATTCCGCTGGCAGCCAATTCGGCCCAAGGGAAATGTTCGCCAGGATCTTCTTTGCGTTCGGGCGCAATATCGGAATGGGCCAACACATTGGTGGCAGAAATGCCATGGCGCTGCATCAGATCCAGACAGAGTGCTTTGACAGCCTCGATCTGTGCATCAGGATAGGTTGGGAGGCCCAGGCGGTGGCCGCCATTGACGATTTCAATGCCTATGGAATGGGAATTGATGTCGGTTTCGCCCTTCCATTGGCATTTGCCCGCATGCCAGGCCCGTGCCACCTCCGGCACAAGCTGGAAAATGCGGCCGTCCTCCCACACCAGATAGTGGCAGGAGACTTCCGACAGCGGGTTGGTCAGCAATTGCAGGGCCGCGACACCCGATTCCATGCCGGTATAATGCAGGATGATCATCGATGGACGGGGAGTGCCTGTTGTCCCGGATTTGCGTGGTCCCTGATTGGGCGAGGGCACCACTTTGGTGGCAAGCGGGCTATCCGGGGGTAATTCGGCCATGGCCATGATCCTCATTGCATCTGCAGGTCAGCGTCTGGGCTGTATCATCGAAATTCCGCTTGATCTATCAACCCTTCATTTTTGTCATTCGGAACATGCCCTATTTGTTGCAGCGCACAAATTTTGATTGTATTTCAATGATTTAAGTTTTTGTATTTATAAAAATTGTATAAGTGATTCTGCAGATGTGAATACCATTAACAACGCACTTGAAATTATAGTGATATTTCTAGTATTGTGACATTGTATTGCATTATTTTTATATTTTAATTAAAAACATCATTAAGGGTTGCCGGAATGATTCTCGCACCCGCCGCTTTGTGTGAAGGCGTTGTTTCGTTCTCGTGTTTTATTGGATTTGGACAGTCGCAATTCAAGACTGTCATCACTAAAACGATTGGGGTCAGGTTGCATATCGCACGCATCAAAATGCTCGCACTGTTTTTGGTCGCAACAATTGTTGCGCAGCTTCTGTCGCAGGAGTTGATCAACAGTCCGAATTCTTTTTCAGCACAGGCCGCCAAGCGCAAGGCCGAGGCCGCTGAATTCATCCAGAACAGTGAAAAACTCAAGTTGTCAGAGCTTGCCAGAATGCAGGCTGAACGTGACTTGCGCATGCGCATCGAGGCGATGACCTTTTACGAGGCTCCGGCGGCTGTGGCTTTTGCGGCCGATCTGCAGATTGCATCGACCCGGACCAAGAGCTTCTCGCCCAAAGACGAGGTGCTGGTCCGCAATGATGATATGCTGGTGACGGGTTCCCTTATATCAGGCGCAGTGAAAGATGTGGTGGCGATTGCCCATCCTGTTTATGCGCTGACCAGTTTGCAATCGGTGATCCAGAAACACGCCCAGGCGGAAGGCGTGCCTGTTGCCTTAGCTCATGCGGTTGTCCGGTCTGAAAGCGGGTTCAATCCCAATGTCACCAATGCGGGGGCGCAAGGCTTGATGCAAATCAAGCTGCAAGCTGCCCAGGCTGTTGGATATCAGGGCACTGCGGATGGTTTGCTTGATGCCGACACCAATCTGCGTTTCGGCATGCGCTATCTCGGGCGCATCTATCAATTGACCAAAGGTGATGCCTGCCGCACCATCGCGATCTATCGCAGTGGCAATCCCGCCACCGCTACCGATGCAACCTATTGCGCCAAGGCCTTCAAGGACCAGGCCGCGAAAGAGGATGGGGCCAAAATAGACGCTTCGAGCGCTCTGCTGTCCCGTAACCCTGGTTAAGACGGGCTTTGCCACTTGTGTCGACAAAGCAGGCGGAATAAGTCTGGTGCGGTCAGTCGGCTGGACGACCGCGCTTTCGGGCGAGGAAAGTCCGGGCTCCATGGAGATACGGTGCCGGATAACATCCGGCGAGGGTGACCTTAGGGAAAGTGCCACAGAAAAGGAAACCGCCGTGATCCTCGGATCGCGGTCAGGGTGAAAAGGTGCGGTAAGAGCGCACCGCATGTCCGGCAACGGACATGGCATGGTAAACCCCACCGGGAGCAAAACCGAATAGGGACGACGCGGGCGGCTTGCCGCTCAGGGCCCACTTCAGCCCGATCGTCCGGGTTGGTTGCAAGAGGCGGTTGGCAACAACCGTCCCAGAGGAATGGTCGTCACGTCACCGCATTTCGGTGCGGTGGCCATACAGAACCCGGCTTATAGGCCGACTGACACCTTTTCCCGTAAGGCCATCCGGAATGGGGGCGGCAAAAAACACCATTCCCTGCATCAAAGAGCTTGCCGATTCAGTGTTATTTCGGTGATTTGGCAACGGAATATTAACGTGGAGTGTGGCTTGTTGGGACCGAGTCGTATCATGGGTCCGTAAACGTGCGGATGCGGCACAAGCAGGTGATCCGGATGCTTTGTCCGGTATTGTAGGCAGTAAAGTGTAGGATAATTGATCACTATGAGCCGGCTTGTCACATTTGCCATCACTGTGCCGAAGGCCCGAGGCTGCAATATTGCGCCTGTGCAGGCAGGTCGTGTTGGGATGTCCTGTCGTGTTGGGGTTTCAGGCCTTGTTGTGATCCATTCTGCGGAATCAGATTTGGGGAGGGCGGCGTGAGCAGCTTGGTTGCCCTTCACGATGCCGGCGCGCCGCATGTGCCAGTCTTGCTGGCCGAGGTGCTTGCCGCACTTAATCCACAGTCTCAAGGTCGCTATCTCGACGGCACTTTCGGGGCCGGAGGCTATACAAAGGCTATTTTGGATGCTGCCGAGGGCACATCTGTTGTGGCCATCGATCGTGATCCGCAAGCCTTGCAAGCCGGACAGGAACTGGTGAACGCCTATGCGGGACGCCTCCAACTGGTTGAGGGATGCTTTGGAGATCTGAGCGCCATTGCCCAAGCCCATGGAGCGCAGCCACTCGATGGCATCGTGCTGGATATTGGCGTATCCTCGATGCAGATCGACACGCCCGAACGTGGCTTTTCGTTCCGTTTTGACGGCCCGCTCGATATGCGCATGGCGCAATCGGGGCAAACCGCTGCCGATCTGGTCAACCATTTGCCCGAAGGCGAATTGGCGGATTTGATCTATCGCTATGGCGAGGAGCGCAAATCGCGGCTGGTCGCCAAGGCGATTGTTACGGCGCGTCGGGATGCACGGATTGAAACCACCCTGCGCCTGGCCGACATTATCGCCTCGGTCGTCTATCACAAGCCCGATGATATCCATCCGGCCACCCGCACCTTTCAGGCCCTGCGCATCGCAGTCAATGACGAGCTGGGTGAGCTTGAACGTGCGCTGGAATCTGCGGACTCCGTTCTGGGTGAGGGGGGCAGGTTGGTTGTTGTGACCTTTCATTCCCTCGAAGACAGGATCGTCAAGCAATTCATGGCCGACAAGGCCGGCCGCACTGCTTTGCCCTCTCGTCATGCACCGGCGCTGGATCGGCAAGTGCCGCGTTATCATGCGGTGACACGCAAACCGGTTGTGGCGGGCGATAGCGAAACTTTCCGCAATCCACGCGCGCGCTCAGCAAAATTACGGGCCATCGCCAAATTGGGCGAGCATGGCGGAAGGGTGCAATCATGGGACGCCTGAGCGCTTTTCTCGCAATTATGGTGCTGATGGGATCGGCAGTTTATGCCTATAGCGTCAAATATGAAACGATCGTGCTGGCCGAACAGATCGCCAAACACAAGCTCAAGATCAGTCGTGAAAAGGAATCGATTGCGCTGCTGAAGGCCGAATGGCAGTTTTTGAACCGGCCTGACCGGATACAGTCGCTGGTTGAACAGCACAGCGATTTACAGCCTTTGCAGATCCAGCAAATCGTGCGTTGGTCTGATCTGCCGATGCGCAAGGACAGCGATGATAAAATAGGCCAGAAACTCGATACCCTCGGTCTTTCGGATGTGACCTCGTCGCTTGCAGCGCCGAAAAAACCTGCTCCGCAGAGCCTCCGCCGTCAGAAGGTAGAGCAGTAATGCTGGACAAGACCCGCCATGCTTTCTCGGAACAGCATGCACAGAGTGGTGATCCCTCGGGTATGGCCCTCCGACCGGAGCAGGTTGGCTGGTTCAAGCAATTGTTCCGCATGCGGATGGACAAGAGTGGCCAGCGCCTTGTGTGGGTGGCGCTGATTTTTGTCTGCATTTATGGTGCGATTGCCAGCCGCCTTGTCCATTATGCGAGCCATACCGAGACTTCGCAGAGTTTGCGGCGCGCTTCGGGCGAAGCCATAGCAGCAGCGCGACCTGATATTGTCGATCGCAACGGCGCGGTTCTGGCCACCGATATTAAAATCACCTCCTTGTTTGCCGAGCCACGCCGGTTGATCGACAAAGACGAGGCGGTTGAGCTGATCACGGCAATTTTTCCCGATATCAACCCGCGTGATTTGCGGGAAAAATTCAGTGGACGGCGTGGTTTCGTCTGGATCAAACGCGAGATTACGCCGAAACAGCAAGCCGAAGTCCACAGCCTGGGCTTGCCTGGCATCGGTTTTATGGCCGAACACAAGCGCATCTATCCTAACGGCTCGGCAGCAGCCCATATTCTGGGGGCGGTCAATATCGATAATGTCGGTATTGCGGGGATCGAGAAATATGTCGATAGCCTCGGGCTCGCCGATTTGAGCGGTGCAGGCTTTTCGGTCCAGGCAGAGGATTTGGCCCCCGTCCGTTTATCGATTGATCTGGTCGTCCAGCACGCTTTGCGTGACGAGCTGTTCAAGGGCATGACAAAATTCAAGGCCAAAGCGGCTGCGGGCATGATTATTGATGTCGAAACCGGCGAAATTGCCGCTTTGGCCTCATTGCCCGATTTTGATCCCAATATTCCCTCGCAGGCCCTCGATCCCAACCGCATCAACCGGATGACAGTGGGGGTTTATGAAATGGGGTCGACCTTCAAGGCATTGACGACGGCCATGGGGCTGGATTCAGGGAAATTCAATATCAATTCAACGCTGGATGCCCGTTCATCCCTGCGCTACGGCAAGTTTTCGATTGGCGATTATCACGCCCAGCATCGGATAATGAGCGTGCCGGAAGTGTTTATCCACTCCTCCAATATTGGCAGTGCCCGGATCGCTTTGGCTGTTGGCGTTCCAGCGCATCAGGCCTTTTTACGGAAAATGGGTGTGCTTGACCGGTTGCGCACCGAATTACCCGAAAGCGCCGAGCCTTTGGTCCCCAAAAATTGGAGTGAGTTGAGCACTGTTACCATCGCCTATGGGCATGGCGTTGCGGTTGCGCCCATTCAGGCTGTGATGGCGACAGCGGCCACGGTCAATGGCGGTTTCCTGATCCCGCCTACTTTTTTGCCGCGCACGCCTGACAAAGTGAAAGAATTGGCGAAGCCTGTGCTCAAGCCGGACACCAGCGAAGCCTTGCGTTATGTGATGCGTCTGAATGCCACCAAGGGTTCGGCCTCGCGTGCGGCAGTGCCGGGTTATTTTGTCGGCGGCAAGACCGGTACGGCTGACAAGACTATTCATGGCCATTATCAGGGCGATAAGCTGTTCACGACCTTTATGGCCGTTACACCGGCGGATAAGCCACGCTATCTCTATCTTGTGGTGATGGATGAGCCGCAGGTGATCCCTGAAACCATGGGCTTCAAAACAGCAGGCTGGAATGCAGGTCCGGTCACCGGTGCGGTGATCGAGCGGACCGCGCCGATGCTGGGCCAGACACCCCGCTTCGATCCGCCAGCCAATCCATTCCCCACCATGGTGAAATTGGGTGCTTGGGGGACCAAATGAAGCTCGGTGTCTTGTTTCCCGAAGCGCCCGAGCCAACCGCACAAATCGAAGTGGCTGGCTTGAGTGCCGATAGCCGCCAGATCACTCCCGGCATGGTATTTGTGGCCCTGACGGGCACAGTGGTTGACGGTAAAGCGTTCATTGCGGCGGCGGTCTCCTCGGGGGCTGTGGCGGTAATCGGCGAGGGGAGCAGGCCGCGCGATCTCCCGGAGAACGTGGCCTATCTCGGGGTTGGCAACGTCCGGC
Source organism: Hyphomicrobiales bacterium (assembly GCA_947455995.1). Classification (GTDB taxonomy): domain Bacteria; phylum Pseudomonadota; class Alphaproteobacteria; order Rhizobiales; family Beijerinckiaceae; genus CAIYZJ01. Next base: position 11,018 of record CANGQA010000041.1, read on the forward strand.
TCGCTTTGGCGAAGGCTGCGGCACGGGCCACTCCCGCGATGCCCGCGCATGTGGTGGCGGTAACAGGCACTAGCGGAAAGTCCTCGGTGGCTGAATTCACCCGCCAGATTTTCGAGGCTTGCGGCCGTGATGCCGCCAGTCTTGGCACTTTGGGGGTGATCAGGGCCGGACACGCCAGTTACGGGACGTTGACTACACCAGATCCGGTCAGTCTGCACCGCAATCTGGATGCTTTGGCCCGTGATGGCGTAACGCATCTGGCGATGGAAGCGTCATCGCACGGGCTTGACCAATACCGGCTTGATGGTGTGCGCCTGACAGCCGGAGCCTTTACCAATCTGGGCCATGACCATCTCGATTATCATCATGACCCGGAAAATTATTTTGCGGCTAAATTGCGCTTGTTTAGCGAGGTTCTGCCCGAAGGATCCGATGCGGTGGTGCATACGGGGTCGCCTTATAGTGACCGTGTCATCGCTGCGGCGCGCGGGCACGGGTTGAACGTGACCACTGTGGGGGGCGCCGCCGATGATCTGGCGCTTCGGTCTCGAGAGATAGACGGGTTCGAGCAGGTGCTGATGATGTCCTATCATGGGCATGATTACACGGTGCGTCTGCCTTTGGCAGGGGCTTTTCAGGCCGATAACGCGATGGTTGCCGCGGGTCTGGCGCTTGTATCGGGAGAAAAGCCCGATCATGTCATGGCAGCTTTGCCCGATCTGGTCGGCGTGCGAGGGCGGCTTGAACGGGTGGTGTCTCCACCCGGGAGCCTGATCGTGATCGATTATGCCCATAAGCCGGACGGATTGAAGGCGGTGCTGGAGACCTTGCGTCCAGCTTGCACGGGACGCCTGATCTGTGTGTTCGGGTGCGGAGGCGATCGCGATCGCAGCAAAAGGCCTGAAATGGGAGAGATTGCCGCGCATCTTGCCGATCTGGTGATCGTCACCGATGACAATCCGCGCAGCGAGGATCCCGCCGCCATTCGGGCCGCTATTCTGGCGGCTGCTCCGCAAGCCCTTGATATTGCCGATCGCCAGCGCGCGATCAATTACGCGGTCGGTCTTTTGCAAACAGGTGATGTGTTGGTGGTGGCAGGCAAAGGGCATGAAACCGGTCAGATTTTCGGCACGCAGGTGCGCCCGTTTTCCGATCATGAGGCGGTGGCCAGCGCTGTGGCGCGCTTGAGGCCCGGCGGGAGGCAATGATGATGGCGCTCTGGACCCAAGACAGTTTGGAACAGGCTCTGGCTGTCAGATCCAGCCAGGCTTTTGCGCCGGTTCATGGCGTGTCAATTGATACGCGGAGTATCCAGCCGCATGATCTGTTTGTTGCTCTGCGCGGTGAGCGGGATGGCCATGATTTTGTTGCCGATGCCTTTGCCAAAGGTGCAGGAGTGGCCTTGGTGGGCAAAGATGATGCGTCCCGTCTGGCGTCGTTTGGGCCCTTGCTGGCTGTCGATGATCCGTTGCAGGCCCTGGAACGGCTCGGCGTGTCACGCCGCGCGCAGGTTCAAGGTCATATGATCGCGGTTAGCGGGTCGGTCGGGAAAACCGGCACCAAAGAGGCCCTTCGGTTGGTGCTGTCGCATCAGGGGCGCACCCATGCATCGGTGGCGTCATACAACAATCACTTCGGCGTGCCGCTGACCTTGGCGCGGATGCCGCTGGAGACCAGTTACGGCGTGTTTGAAGTGGGAATGAACCATGCCGGTGAAATCGCCCCTTTGGTGGGCCAGATCCGCCCGCATGTCGCGCTGATCACCACGGTCGAGGCGGTGCATCTGGAGCATTTTGGTTCGGTTGAGGCAATTGCTGAGGAAAAGGCTCAACTTTTTACCGGTTTGTGCGCTGGTGGTGTTGCTGTGATCCCGCATGACAACCCGTATTGGGCGTTGTTGACCCGACGCGCTCAAGCATCGCAAGCCGGTCGGATCATCAGTTTCGGGCAAAGCGAGGGCTCGGATGTGCGGCTGGTCGATCTCGATTTGCAGGCCGATCACTCGGTGGTGACGGCCGATGTACTCGGGCGTTTGATCCGCTATCGTTACGCCAGTCCCGGCTTGCATCTGGCAATCAATTCGCTGGGTGTGATGGCGGTCGCTGCAGCCCTCGATTGCGATCTGGACCTGATTGCCGAAGCAATGCAGAAGGTTGTGCCGCCCTCGGGCCGTGGCGAGCGGTTGCAATTGCAGGGCGATTACGGTTCGCTGACCCTGCTGGATGAAAGCTACAACGCCAATCCGGCCTCGATGCGGGCTGCATTGTCATTGCTGGCGCAGACACCATGCCCTCCAGGCGGGCGGCGTCTGGCGGTGATGGGCGATATGCTGGAAATTGGACCGCAAGGCCCCATGCTGCATGCCGAATTGGCGTCCGACATTGCCGGATCAGGCATTGATCAGGTCTTTGCCTCTGGCCCCTTGATGAAACATCTGTTCGCAGCCTTACCCTTGGCACTTCAGGGCGGGTGGACACCGGATGCGGAGGCAATGACCGCATTATTGCTGCCACAATTACGTGATCATGACATCGTGATGGTCAAAGGCTCGAATGGAAGCCGGATGGCAAAAATTATTGCAGCGTTAAAGGCTCGTTATCGGATTTAAGCGATAATGCACCTGGATTCGAAAAAAAGGGTGAGCCGATGCTCAGTTTGCTTGCGGATTATTCCGGCCTGTTCGGTGGCCTGAATGTGTTCCGCTACATCACGTTCAGAACGGGTGGCGCGACCATTACCGCCTTGCTGTTTGTGTTTTTGTTCGGACCGCGCATCATCGCCACGTTGCGGATGAGGCAGGGCAAGGGCCAGCCGATCCGTTCGGACGGACCGCAAACCCATCTGGCCAAACGCGGGACACCGACCATGGGCGGTCTGATGATCCTGTCTGGCATCATTGTTGCCACGCTTTTATGGGCCAATCCTTTTAACCCGCATGTGTGGGTGGTGATGGCGGTGACGCTCGGTTTCGGGGCGATCGGTTTTTATGACGACTATCTGAAGGTCACAAAGCAAAGCCATAACGGCTTTTCAGGGCGTGCGCGGCTTTTGCTCGAATTCATCATCGCTGTCGCGGCCTGTTTTGCCATCTCCTTGGTCGGGTCAACCCGTCTAGCAACAGGGTTGACGTTGCCTTTTTTCAAGGAAGTGGTGATCGATCTCGGCCTGTTTTTCTTTGCTTTTGGCGGGTTTGTGATTGTGGCGGCAGGCAATGCCGTCAACCTGACCGACGGGCTGGACGGTCTGGCGATTGTGCCGGTGATGATCGCTTCTGCCACCTTCGGGCTGATCGCCTATCTGTCGGGGAACGCGGTCTTCGCAAATTATTTGCAGATCCATTTCACGCCTGGGACCGGTGAACTGGCGGTGGTGTGCGGGGCGGTGCTGGGGGCGGGATTAGGCTTTTTGTGGTTCAACGCGCCGCCAGCCCAGATTTTCATGGGCGATACCGGTTCGCTGGCTCTCGGGGGTATGCTGGGCACGATTGCGGTGGCAACCAAGCATGAAATCGTGCTGGCGATTGTGGGCGGGCTGTTCGTGGTCGAAGCCCTGTCGGTGATCATCCAGGTGGCGTCGTTCAAATTGACAGGCAAGCGGGTGTTCCGCATGGCCCCGATCCACCATCATTTCGAGAAATTGGGCTGGTCGGAACCGCAGGTGGTGGTCCGTTTCTGGATCATTGCGGTGGTGTTCGCGCTGGCTGGCCTTGCGACATTGAAGCTGAGGTAAGCATGACCCCTGTCACCTGCTTTTCAGGGAAGACGGTTAGCGTGTTCGGGCTTGGCGGTTCCGGCTTGGTCACTGCTGAAGCCTTGCGGGCTGGCGGTGCCCGGGTTTTTGCGTGGGATGACAAGCAGGCGGCACGCGAGAGGGCCGCTGAGGCCGGTTTTGCGATTTCCAACCCGATAGAAGAGGGTTTGCGCCAGCATGATGCCTTGGTCCTGTCTCCCGGGGTTCCGCTGACCCCTCCTGCCCCGCATCCGGTTGTGTTGAAAGCGCAGGAGGCAGGTGTCGAGATTATCGGCGATATTGAACTGTTTTGCCGCCAACGAGTGCTGATGGCTCCGGATGCACCCTGTGTGGCCATCACCGGTACAAATGGTAAATCCACGACCACCGCGCTGATTGCCCATCTGTTGCAGGCGGCAGGACGTGACGTGGCGATGGGTGGCAATATCGGGACAGCCATTCTGGCCCTGCCACCGCCCGAAAGTGCGCGTGTGCATGTGATCGAATGTTCTACATTCCAGATTGATCTTGCGCCTTCGCTGCGGCCCACCATCGGTATTCTGACCAATCTGACTCCCGATCATCTCGATCGACACGGCACGATGGCGCATTATGCCGCCATCAAACAGCGGTTGGTGGAAAATTCCGATTTGGCAGTGATCGGCGTGGATGATGCCTATTGCATGGGCATTGCCGATCAGCTGGAAGGCCAGGACCATCCGCTTGTCCGCCTGTCGATGCAGCATGTCTTACAAGACGGGATCAGCCGTGATGGGACACGGCTTGTGTTCAATGGACAAGAAGGGGCGATAGAACTTGCCGATCTGGTGGGCATTGCCTCTCTGCGCGGGGTGCATAATGCCCAGAATGCGGCAGCGGCCATTGCGGCTGTGCGGGCATTGGGTGTGGACGGGGAGACGATCCGGCGCGGTTTGCGCTCCTTCCCCGGTCTGGCACACCGGATGCAGCCGCTCGGTTATGTCGATCGCGCCCTCATCGTCAACGATTCAAAGGCCACCAATGCCGAGGCCGCTGAAAAGGCCCTGGCAAGTTTTGCTGGTGGCATCCACTGGATTATCGGCGGTGTTGCGAAAGAGGGCGGGATTGGTGGTTTGCAGCCGTTTTTCAACCGGATTGCGCATGCCTATCTGATCGGAAAATCCACGCCGGTGTTTGCCGGGCAGTTGGGTCATCAGGTGCCGTTCAGCGATTGCGGGACGCTGGAACAGGCTTTTGCGCAGGCGGTAGCCCGCGCCAATGCCTCCCAAGATCCAGAACCGATCGTGTTGCTGTCACCTGCTTGCGCCTCTTATGACCAATTCCCGAATTTCGAGGTGCGCGGGGCGCGCTTCAAGGATATGGCCGAAGCCATGATGGGTTTCAGACAGATGGAAAAGGACGCCTGATATGCCGTCACGGGTGGAGCGCTCGCCGTTTATCGATTGGTGGTGGACGGTTGACCGGGTGATGCTGGGACTGATCTTCGCCTTGATGCTGGCGGGTATCATTCTATGTCTGGCGGGTTCACCGCCGGTTGCCGACCGCTTGGGTCTGCCGCAATTCCATTTCGTCAAGCGGCAGATTTTTTTCATGATTCCTGCGGCCTGTGTGATGCTGATGGTCAGTTTTCTGAACCCGCGTTATGTCCGTCGTGCGGCTTTACTGGTCTATCTTGGCAGTATGGCGCTGGTTTTTGCCGCTTTGCTTTGGGGTATCGAGGTGAAGGGCGCGCGCCGTTGGGTCAATCTGGCGGGGATGAGCATCCAGCCCTCGGAATTTCTGAAGCCCGCCTTTGTGGTTCTGGTTGCATGGGCTTTTTCGGAAGGGGGAAGGCGCAAGGATGTGCCGGGCAATATTATCGGTTTTGCCTTGCTGATTGCCACTCTGATGCCTGTCGCCATTCAGCCCGATATCGGGCAAACCGCCCTTATGGGTATGGTCTGGGGCGGGGTGGTGTTTCTGTCCGGCCTGCACATTTTCTGGGTGATTGGTCTTACGGGTGTGGGCGTAGGCGGCATGACTGCAGCCTATCATCTGCTGCCGCATGTGAAGGCACGCATCGGCCGTTTCATGGACAAGCAATCGGGTGATACGTTTCAGGTCGATAATGCCATGGAAAGTTTCATGCAGGGCGGTTGGCTCGGCAAAGGACCGGGTGAGGGTACGGTCAAACGGATTCTGCCTGACAGCCATACCGATTTTATCTTTGCGGTGACGGCCGAGGAATTCGGCATTGTTGTCTGTCTCTTGATCCTGCTGCTGTTCATGGCAGTTGTGTTGCGCGGCTTGGTGATGGCAAGACGCAGTGACGAACCGTTTTGTCGACTGGCTGCGGCGGGCTTGGTGATGCTGTTCGGTGTCCAGTCCTGCATCAATATGGCGGTGAATGTCCAATTGATGCCGGCCAAGGGCATGACCTTGCCATTTATCTCCTATGGTGGTTCATCGCTGATATCACTGGCTCTGGGCATGGGCTTTTTGTTGGCGGTGACTCGCAAACGGCCACGCTCCGAATATGCGCCACCGCGCCCGTTTATCCATCGGGAAGCGCTCGATGATGGCGAGATGAAAGCGGGAGTGCGGGCATGAGTGCCAAAGCGCTGATCATGCTGGCAGCGGGCGGGACGGGAGGACATTTGTTCCCCGCTGAAGCCTTGGCATCGGTGCTGACAGCGCGTGGTTATGATGTTGTGCTGGCTACTGATGAGCGGGTGTTGCAACACAGCACGCAATTTGCGCCAGACCATGTCTTTATGATCCCTTCGGCCACTTTTAAGTCCCGCCATCCGCTGGCTCTGCTGGCCACCGGCTTCCGTCTGGCTTCAGGCTTTGTCACGGCGTTGCGGGTGATCAGGCAGGTCCGGCCCGCGGCTGTTGTGGGCTTTGGCGGCTATCCGACAGTGCCGCCTGTGCTGGCGGCATGGCTTTTGGGCGTACCCTGTGTGCTGCACGAGCAAAACGGCGTGTTGGGACGCGCCAACCGTTTTCTGGCCGCCAAGGTGCGGGCCATCGGGACGGGGTTCGAGCGGGTCAAGGGGCTTGACGGCATATTGGCCAGCAAAGCACGCTTTGTCGGCAATCCCTTGCGGCCGGCCGTGATGCGGGCGATCAGACCGTTCCCGGCATTGGTTGGGGAAGGCGTATTTGAACTCTTGGTAACAGGTGGCTCGCAAGGCGCGCGTATTATGAGCGATTGCGTTCCGGAAGCGGTGGTGCTGTTGCCTGAAGCTTTGCGCAGACGCCTGCACATTGTCCAGCAGGCGCGTGCCGAGGATGTCGAGCGGGTTCGCGCCATCTACGCGGCTTCAGGCGTCCATGCCGAGGTTGCGGCCTTTTTTATGGATTTGCCGGAACGGCTCGCCAATGCCCATCTGGTGATCGGACGGGCGGGGGCTTCGACGGTGGCGGAACTGGCGGCCATTGGCCGACCGTCGATTTTGGTGCCCTTGCCCCATTCGCTGGATAATGATCAGGCGGCCAATGCGTCATTCCTGGCTGAAGCGGGGGCTGCGGATGTCATCAAGCAATCGGCATTTACACCGCAGTGGCTGTCGCAACGGCTGCACCATTATATGATCGACATAAAATCTTTGACCGATTCAGCGCAAAGCGCAAAAAAGCGCGGCATCACGGATGGCGCGGAACGGTTCGCCGATCTGGTGCTCGACATTGTTGGAACAGAAGGTAGGTCGTCACAATGAAATTGCCGAGTGAATTGGGTGCCATTCATTTTGTCGGAATTGGCGGTATCGGCATGTCCGGTATTGCCGAAGTGCTGCATAATCTTGGCTATCCCGTGCAAGGCTCTGATGCGTCCGACAATGCCAATGTCAAACGCCTGCGCGATCTCGGTATGACGGTATTTGTCGGCCATTCTGCCGACAATATCGGCAAGGCCGAAGTGGTGGTGGTGTCGACCGCAATCCGCCGTGATAATCCCGAATTGATGGCCGCGCGCGAACGGCGCATTCCCGTGGTCCGCCGCGCCGAAATGCTGGCGGAATTGATGCGGTTGAAGCAATGCGTTGCCATTGCGGGAACTCATGGCAAAACGACCACGACCTCGCTTGTTGCCACTCTACTGGATGCAGGACGGTTCGATCCGACCGTGATAAACGGCGGTATCATCAATGCCTATGGCACGAATGCGCGGTTGGGTGCGGGTGAATGGATGGTGGTGGAGGCCGATGAATCGGACGGCACTTTCCTCAAGCTGCCTGCCGATGTGGCCGTTGTTACCAATATCGATCCCGAACATCTCGACCATTTCAAAACCTTCGATGCAATCAAGGATGCTTTCCGGTCCTTTGTCGAAAATCTGCCTTTTTACGGTTTTGCAGTGATGTGCCTGGATCATCCGACCGTGCAGGAGCTGGTTGGAAAGATCGAGGATCGCCGCGTCATTACCTATGGCGAAAACCCGCAAGCCGATGTGCGGCTGTCGGATATCGATCTCAGCGGTGGCCGCTCGCGCTTTAGCGTGACAATCCGTGATCGCAAAAGCGGACAGTTGACAGTGATCGACGGATTGAGCCTGCCCATGCCGGGTCATCACAATGCGCTCAATGCGACAGCGGCCATCGCCGTTGCCTTCCATCTCGGCATGCCTGCCGATGCTATCCGTGGGGCATTGAAAGGCTTCGGCGGTGTCAAGCGCCGCTTTACCCGGACGGGTGAATGGAATGGTGCGGTGATTTTTGATGATTACGGCCATCATCCGGTTGAAATCGCTGCCGTGCTGAGGGCTGCGCGGGCTTCGACAACCGGCCGTGTCATTGCGATCGTCCAGCCGCATCGCTATTCGCGCCTGTCGGCCTTGTTCGATCAATTTGCAACCTGTTTCAATGACGCCGATAGCGTGATCGTGTCGGATGTGTATGCCGCCGGCGAACAGCCGATTGCCGGTGCCGATCGTGATAGTCTGGTGTTGGGGTTGAAGGCCCACGGCCATCGGCAGGTGGTCGCACTCGACAGGCCGGAATCGCTGGCAAAAATGATCCGCGACCAGGCCAAGCCCGATGACTATATCATTTTCCTCGGGGCTGGCACGATCACCCAATGGGCCTATGCCTTGCCTGCCGAGCTGGCTGCCCTGGATCATTCTTCATGATGCGTTTTGCCAATATTGTGCCCGCTTTACAGGCTTTGATGCCGCATTTGCGCGGCACGATGACGGCAAACGCGCCTCTGACCCACTATTCATGGTTTCGCACCGGAGGTCCGGCTCAGGTGCTGTACCAACCGGATGACGAAGCCGATCTGGCGCTTTTTCTTTCTTGTCTTCCCGATGACATCAAAGTGTGCGTGATTGGGCTGGGGTCCAATCTGTTGGTGCGGGATGGCGGGGTTGAAGGGGTCGTGATCCATCTGGGCCGCGGCTTTCAGGAGACCGAGGCGCTGGATAACCATCGTCTCAGGGTGGGCGCGGGGACTGTGGATGTCAAAGTGTCGCGGCTGGCGGCAGACCTCTCTATTGACGGCTTGAGTTTCTTGCGCGGGATTCCCGGCACGATCGGCGGCGCTTTGCGGATGAATGGCGGCGCCTATGGCGGCGAGATCGCACAAGTGTTTGAATCCGCCCGAGCAATTGACCGCCGCGGGCGCCTGCATCACGTCACGCCCGCCATTATGAATTTCGGCTATCGGCACAGCCATGCTCCGCAGGATTGGATTTTCACCGAGGCGGTGCTGCGTGGCTTTGCCGGACGCAAGGACGATATTCTGGCGCGGATGAATGAAATTTCTTCCGAACGGGCCGCGACCCAACCGGTTAATACCCGAACCGGCGGGTCCACATTCAAAAATCCCGAGGGTGCCAAGGCTTGGGAACTGGTTGATCAGGCGGGGTGTCGCGGCTTGCGCTGCGGCGCTGCGCAGGTCTCGACATTGCATTGCAACTTTCTGGTCGCGGATGCCGGGGCAACAGCAACGGACATCGAGGCATTGGGCGAGGCTGTCCGTCAGCGCGTGCTGGAGCGGACAGGAGTGCCACTCGAGTGGGAAATTCGTCGGATCGGCATGGCCGATCCCCGTGTGACAAAAAGTGGGTTGGTCGGATGACAAAACATGTGGCAGTGCTGATGGGTGGCTTGTCGGCTGAACGTCCGGTGAGTTTATGGTCGGGTGCGGCCTGTGCCTCTGCATTGGAGGGAGAGGGCTATCGGGTCACGCGGATCGATGTCGGGCATGATCTGGCTGATGCCTTGTCCTTTTTGCGACCTGATGTCGTGTTCAACGCGCTGCATGGCCGATTTGGCGAGGACGGGGTCGTGCAGGGTGTGCTGGAAATGCAGCGGATTCCCTATACCCATTCGGGCGTGCTGGCCTCGTCGCTCGCGATGCAGAAGGATCGCGCCAAGGCCGTGATGGCTGCTGCCGGTGTGCCGGTGGCGCACGGGGTGACCGTCAGCCGGTTCGATGCGGCCAAACACCACCAGTTGCCTGCGCCTTATGTGGTCAAACCGGTCAGCGAGGGGTCGTCGGTCGGGGTGATCATCGTCAGGGAGGATCGCAGCCATCCGCCGCAGGAACTTTCCCGCGCTGATTGGCCCTACGGCGAATCAGTGCTGGTCGAAGAGTTCATCCCCGGGCGCGAATTGACCTGCGCTGTGATGGACAATCGCGCCCTCGGGGTGATCGAGATCCGTCCATCTTCAGGCTTTTTTTACGATTTTGAAGCGAAATATACAAAAGGTGGGTCAATCCACGTTCATGCGACAGATCTTAAACCTTTTATTTACCAAACTGTTCAAGAATTGGCTCTGACGGCACATAGGGCATTGGGTTGTCGTGGTGTAAGTCGCGCTGATTTCAGATTTGACGAGCAGCCGGATGGGTCCGGACGGCTTGTTTGCCTCGAAGTCAACACGCAACCCGGCATGACCGAGACCTCTTTGGTGCCGGAATTGGCCGCCCATGCCGGGCTTTCTTTTGGTGAGTTGGTACGATGGATGGTGGAAGACGCCTCCTGCGACAGATAAAAGAGCATGGCTTTGCCGGCGGTTTCGGCATGTCATCTGCGCAACATCGCCGTCGCTGGCGTTCCGGCCGCTCTCGTATCACTGAATCAGCCAGCAAATTGGTCGATGCAACCCCTCATGGTCTGGGTGGCTTTTTGGCGACTGTGATTGTCGGCCTGTCTTTTACATACGGTATTGTCCGTGGCGGTCATGCCGATGCGTTTTTGTCAGCCTATGGCGACCCTTTCCACGCGGTTGGCCGCTATATGGGCTTTGAAGTCCAGCAAATAACAATGTCGGGTCTTGGCGATCTGTCGCAGGCAGATGTGTTGAAGGCCTCCGGTCTCGCTGTTGGTCAGGCTTTGCCTTTCATCGATATCGATGCGGTTCGCGATCGCCTGCTTGCCGTGCCCATGATCAAGGATGTCGAAATCCGCAAGAATTATCCGCACGGGATGGCTATTCATGTCACTGAGCGCGAAGGTTTTGCGTTGTGGCAGAGCCATGGTGCTTTGAGTGTGATTGCGCCTGATGGTGCCGTGATCGACAAATTCAGAGGTGACGTGCCTGCTGGCGTGCCTTTGGTGGTCGGCGAGGGTGCCAACAAGCGCGCCGCAGCCTTGTTCAAGATGCTGGAGGCCCAACCCGATCTGAAAACACGGGTGACTGCTGCGACACTTGTGGGGTCGCGGCGCTGGACGCTGCGCCTAGATCGCGGTATCGAAGTGCGTCTGCCCGAGGATGGCGAGGCAGAGGCGCTGGCGCGGCTGTCGACATTGATTAAAGAGCAGAAATTGCTGGATCGTGCCATTTTGGCGGTAGATTTGCGTATGCCCGACCGGGTTGTGCTGCGCTTGACCGAGGAGGCCCTGGCGGAGCGCCTTGAGACCCAAAAGAAGCTCTCGAAAGTCAAAGGGAGCACGACATGAGCCGCTATACCGATCTCACCCCTCGGATGAAACCGGTGTCGCCCCGTCGGAGTTCGATCGTATCCGTGCTGGATGTCGGTACCAGCAAGGTCGTTTGCCTGATTGCACGGCTTGAGCCGGCCGGTGATAGTGATTTGATGCGGGGGCGCACCCATCGCGCCCAGATCATCGGAATCGGTCATCAGCGTTCGCGCGGGTTGAAGGCAGGGGCTATCGTCGATCTTGACGCTGCAGAGCAATCCATCCGCCAGGCTGTGGATGCCGCCGAGCGCATGGCGCGGGTTGAAATCCGCTCGGTTATTGTCAGTACAACGGGTGGGCGTCTTGGTTCGCGCAGCCTGTCTGCCGAAGTCGGTTTGCGCGGTGAATCCGTTGCTGCAGGCGATATCAATCGGGCATTCGGTGCGGCAAGCGTCAATGCCTTGATGCCGCAGCGTACGATTTTGCATGCGCTTGAAACAGGGTTCAGTCTCGATGGCGCACGCGGTATCCGTGATCCGCAAGGCATGATCGGCCGCAAGCTCGGTGTCGACATGCATGTCGTCACCAGCGATGAATATGCAGTGCGCAATCTGATGCTGGCGGTCGAGCGTTGCCATCTCGAAGTAGAGGCGGTTGTTGCCGGTCCTTATGCAGCGGGACTGTCGGTTCTGGTTGATGACGAGGCCGAAATGGGTGTGGCCGTGGTCGATTTTGGGGCGGGAACAACCAGTGTCGGTGTTTTTCATGGTGGTGCGCTGGTGCATACCGATGCCGTCGCTATTGGCGGAAACCACATCACGATGGATATTGCCCGCGGGTTTACGACCACTTTGAGCCATGCGGAACGTTTAAAGACACTTTATGGATCGACAATCACTTCAGCGTCAGATGACCGGGAGACAATTGCTGTCGAATCTGTTGATGATGAAGATCGCAATGCTGTTCATCATGTGCCTAAATCGCATCTTGTTCGCGTTATTAAACCAAGGGTTGAAGAAATCCTTGAATTTGTTCGTGATCGACTCAACGCTGCTGGTGTAGGTGGTGTGATGAATAGAAGAATCGTGCTGACTGGCGGCACTGCCCAATTGCTGGGTATGCCGGATTTGTCACGCCGTATTCTGTCAAAACAGGTGCGCGTGGGCCGTCCTCTGGGTGTTCAGGGGCTGCCGGATGCCATGAAGGGGCCGGCTTTTGCCGCGACCATCGGGCTTCTGGTCTATCCGCAAGTGGCTGGATTGGAGCGGTTTGAGCCTGTGGAAGGCAGCTATCTGGCCACAGGCACGGATGGCTATTTGCACAGGATGGGCCGTTGGCTCAAAGAAAGTTTTTAAGTGGCAGCAGCGCGGAAGCGGTGACGCCGGATACAAAGAGTGACGAGGTGCTTTGCACCATAATCGAGAGGCCAGAACGATGACAATCAATCTTAAGGTTCCGGATATCCGCGAATTGAAGCCAAGAATAACCGTATTTGGTGTCGGCGGCGCCGGTGGCAATGCCGTCAACAACATGATCGAACTGGGCCTGCAAGGCTGCGAGTTCGTGGTTGGCAATACTGATGCGCAGGCCTTGACGGCTACAAAGGCCCATCGGGTGATCCAGATGGGGATTCAGGTGACCGAAGGTCTGGGGGCGGGTTCGCAACCGGAAGTTGGTCGTGCGGCTGCCGAAGAGGTGATTGACGAAATTCGCGACCAACTGGCTGGCGCGCATATGGTCTTTGTCACTGCAGGCATGGGTGGCGGTACAGGCACTGGCGCAGCACCTATTGTAGCACGCGCGGCCCGCGAGCTCGGTATTTTGACCGTCGGCGTTGTGACCAAGCCATTCCACTTCGAAGGAACCCGCCGCATGAAGCTGGCCGAGGCTGGCATCAACGAATTGCAGAAATCGGTTGATACGCTCATCGTGATCCCGAACCAGAACCTGTTCCGGGTTGCCAATGAGCAGACGACCTTCGCGGATGCTTTCGCCATGGCAGATCGCGTTTTGTATTCGGGCGTGGCCTGCATCACCGATTTGATGGTTAAGGAAGGCCTGATCAATCTTGACTTTGCCGATGTGCGCGCCGTGATGCGTGAAATGGGCAAGGCCATGATGGGGACAGGTGAAGCCAGCGGCGAAAAGCGTGCTCTGCGTGCAGCAGAAGCTGCCATCGCAAATCCGCTGCTTGATGATGTGTCCATGAAAGGTGCGCGCGGTCTGTTGATCTCGATTACCGGCGGTGCCGACCTGACCCTGTATGAAGTCGATGAAGCCGCCACCCGCATCCGCGAGGAAGTTGATCATGAAGCCAATGTGATCTTCGGTGCGACCCGTGATGATTCTCTTGAAGGCATTGTTCGTGTGTCGGTTGTGGCAACCGGCATCGATTATGCCGAAATGATGCGCGACAAGGGCCTTGCGACCACCGAAGCTCGGATCGCCGAAGCGGCTGCCCGTTTCCAGAACGATTTGCAGGAACAGTCACGCGTCGCCCAGCGCGCTGATGAGGAAGCCAATCTGCGCGCCGCCGCAGTGGCTCGTCCTCATATGCAGTCTGCTCCCGCGCCACAGTCTTATGCCGATGTTTCTCTGCGTCCGGCGACAATGGGTGCGCCTTCTATGCCGGCTCACCAGCCCGCTGCGATGCGCCAGCCTACTGCCGCCCCTGCCTATGATCGCTACGAGGCGCCACAGGCTCCTGCCTATCAGCCTGCCGCCCCACAGGCGCCTGCCTATCAAGCTCCTGCTCATCAAGCCTCTGCGTATCAGCCTGCGCCACAGGCTCCGTCCTACCAGGCACCGACCTCCTTTATTCCCCCGCAGCCGGAACAGCCTGTTCGTGCACCGCGCATGCCACGGATCGAGGATCTGCCTATGATCGGTCAGCAGAGCTATGCCGCAGCACGCGGTGCTGTTGCGCCTGAACCTGCTCCCGAGCGCAAGCGCGCGTCATTGATTGATCGTCTGGCTGCCGCAGGCTTTGGCCGCAAGACCGAGCGTGCAGAGCCCGAAGCGCCAGCCGCTCGCGCGCCTGTCCAGGCTCCCTCCGAGCCGCGCCAGAGTGTGGAAACAGCAATGACGGCACCAATGGCCCATCAGGATTTTGCTAAGCGCCCGGCCTTGCAGCCCCAGCCGCAGAATCAGTCCCGCACTTTTGAAGACGACCAGTTGGAAATTCCGGCCTTTTTACGCCGCCAGTCCCACTAAAGTCTTGAGAGTCGGGAGATATCCTTGTTTTTCCCCCGACCCGTGCCCCTTCATCATAGGACACGAAGACTCGCTATCCACAGACGCTTTACAGCCCGCCAAACGATTGGCGGGCTTTTTGTTTATTAAAATCAGATAGATAGCGATTGTAACAAATGGTAACAAAGCTTGATTTCTATCTTGGGCAGGTCTGGCGTAAACCCGTTTTGAGAAGTGGAATTGCCACAAATTGGTTCCATTCGTCGAAAAGGTAAAGTGACAATGATGCAGACCAAACAAACAACCATTCGCAACAGCGTTGAACTGTCCGGTTTGGGTGTTCATGGCGGCCAGCCGGTTCATATGATCATGCATCCCGCCAA
>CANGQA010000042.1 GCA_947455995.1 Hyphomicrobiales bacterium
CCGTGTGCTATCCGATATCATGCAGATCAAGGATCTGACCGTGATCGCCACGGCAGCGGCGCGGGATGCATCCAATGGCGAGGAGTTTCTGAAAGCCTGCAAAGAGGTAACCCGTCGTCCAGTGCAGTTAATTTCAGGGCGGCGCGAGGCGGAACTGTCAGCCTTGGGAGTGATTTCCGGCATCCAGCATCCC
Organism: Hyphomicrobiales bacterium; assembly: GCA_947455995.1. GTDB lineage: Bacteria > Pseudomonadota > Alphaproteobacteria > Rhizobiales > Beijerinckiaceae > CAIYZJ01. The sequence goes on from CANGQA010000042.1 coordinate 194, forward strand.
AATGGTTTGGTGGGTGATATGGGTGGCGGCTCTTTGGAACTGATTGATGTGATCGGTGATCGCTTAGGAGAGGGCATGACCCTGCCGCTTGGCGCGCTCACCTTGCAGGATCTGGCCGGAACCAACAAGAAAAAGACCGAAAAACTGGTCAAGGATTCGCTGGCCAAGGCCGAAGGAATTAAAACACTCAAGGGCCGAAATTTCTATGCAATCGGTGGTACCTGGCGGGCTTTGGCGCGGCTGCACATGAAACAGCGGGGCTATCCCTTACAGGTCATGCACCATTATACCATTTCCGCACAGGATGCGCTGGATCTGCTTGCTTTGGTTGAACGCGTTCAGGCCGATACCCTCGGTTCGATCCGCTCTGTGTCCGAAGCGCGCCGTCCACTCTTGCAATATGGTGCTTTGGTGATGGAGGAGATTATCCGCCGCGGCAAGCCCAGCGATGTGGTGATTTCTGCACTCGGTGTGCGCGAGGGGTTGTTATTCGAGCGATTGAAGGGCGAGGATCGCCGTCTTGATCCTTTGATGGCGGCAGCACGTGAATTGAACGTTTTGCGCTCCCGCGCTCCCATGCACGGCGAGGAATTATGCGATTGGACGGATGATCTGTGGGCCTCAAGCGGTCTGGATGAAACCATCGAGGAGCGGCGGCTTCGCCATGCGGCCTGTCTGCTCTCCGACATCGGTTGGCGCGCCCATCCTGATTATCGTGGCGAGCAGGCTTTCAACATCATCGCCAATGCCGCCTTTATCGGGGTCGACCATCCCGGCCGCGCCTTTATCTCGCTGGCGGTCGCCTATCGTCATATGGGTGGCGGCGATGACGATGTGTCGCCGCGCATGCGTGATCTGGTCTCGACCCGTTTTCTGGATCGGGCGAGGATTTTGGGGGCTGCAATGCGGGTGGCCTATCTTGTCTCGGCCGCCATGCCCGGCGTCTTGCCCGAAGCCACCATCCGCTGCGATCAGGGCCGCGTGGTGCTGACCCTGCCCAAAGAATTTGCGGCTCTGGCCAATGAGCGTTTGTTCAACCGGCTTAAAACCCTGTCACGCATTTTGGGTCGTTCGGCGGATTTCAATTTGAGTTGAAGTTCGCCGGATGGTTCAACAGCGTCAACGCGCCACAACCTTGCCCTGTTCAATCGCCAGTGCCAGTCGGCCATGCTTGAGCGCAAGCGCTTTTTCCCCGAACACCGGCAGGCGCCAGCCGTTGAGGGCGGGGACTTCGGCGGCGTCATCCTGCGCGATGGCTTCGAGATCATCGACATTGGCCAGCACTTTGGGTGCGACGCCTTCGGTCTCGGCCACCATTTTCAGCAGAACCTTGAGCAACTCTACAGTGGCCGAATTGTTGTTGCGGCGCTCGCCTCGCTCCAGCGAGGGGAGGGTTTTCAGATCACGTCCAAAACCAGCTTCAACAGCGGCCAGAATATCCGTTCCCGCCCGAGAGCGTTCGAAGCCTGAAGGGATCGAACGCAATTTGCCGAGCGCTTCCACGCTGCGGGGTGCGGCGGTCACAATATCGATGACTGCATCGTCTTTGAGCACGCGTGAGCGCGGCACGTTGCGTTCGCGAGCTTCCAATTCACGCCAGGTCGACAATTCCATCAACAAGGCCTGATCGCGCGGTTTGCGGATGCGGCCCTTCAGACGTTGCCAGGCATCCTCGGGCTTCATGTCATAGGTGGAGGGCGATGTCAGAATTCGCATCTCGTCGGCCAGCCAATGGGCGCGGCCTGATTCGTCGAGCTTGGTCTTTAATGCCAGATAGACATCGCGCAGATGCGTGACATCGGAACGGGCATAATGCAGCTGGGCATCAGACAAAGGCCGCTGCGACCAATCGGTAAAGCGCGACGATTTGTCGATTCGGGCTTTGGCCAGATCATGCGCCAATTGCTCGTAAGACACGCTGTCCCCATAGCCGCACACCATGGCGGCAATCTGGGTGTCGAAAGCGGGGGAAGGGATGCACTGGTCTTGATGCCAGAAGATTTCGATGTCCTGACGGCCCGCATGCAGCACTTTCATGACCGCCTCGTTGCGCATCAGCGCAAAAAAGCCCGACAGATCGAGGTCATGCGCCAAAGGATCGATCAGCACATCCTCTTCAGGACTGGCCATCTGGATCAGGCACAGTTTGGAATAGAACGTTGTTTCTCGCATGAATTCGGTGTCGAGTGTCACGAATTCATGCTGCGAAAGCCTGGCGCAGGCCTTATTCAGGGCATCGGTGGTGTCGATCATTTTCATGAGCAGCATCCTTAAAGGATCACAAGGCGCGCGCCAAGTGTCCAAAAGCCCAAAGATGCGCTTTCTGTAACGCCGGAGTGCGACCAATGGCCGTGACACAGACTGGGAGAGGGATTTGGATCAGGAATTACACACGGGATGACCCAAAAAAGCATCCATACGCTTGACAAGCCAGCCCTGCTTGTGTGCTTCTCCGACCCACGTTCCATGTTTAAAAGGCAGGGCTGTTTGTGGTTTGTCCGGACAGCCAGCCCCCTCGAAGGTTGATCACTATGAGCACTGTGACAAGTCAACGCTATCGTTCCCATACCTGTGGTGCCTTGCGCGTCAGCGATATTGGCTCAGTGGCCCGTCTGTCGGGCTGGTGTCACCGCATCCGGGACCATGGTGGTGTGTTATTTATTGATTTGCGTGACCATTACGGCATGACTCAATGCGTGATTGACCCTGATTCTCCGGCCTTTTCGGCGGCTGAAAAGCTGCGCTCGGAATGGGTGGTGCGTTTTGATGGCAAGGTTCGTGCGCGCCCTGATGGCACAGACAATAAAGACTTGCCCACAGGCGCCATCGAAATTTTCGTGACCGATATCGAAGTGTTGGGAGTGGCGGCTGAATTGCCATTGCAGGTGTTTGGTGATCAGCCTTTCCCTGAAGAAACCCGTTTACGTTACCGTTTTCTGGATTTGCGCCGCGAGAAGCTCCACAACAACATTATGACCCGTGGTCAGGTGATCGATGCCATGCGGTCCAAGATGAAGGGGCAGGGTTTTTTCGAGTTCCAGACCCCGATTCTAACCGCCTCGTCACCCGAAGGCGCACGCGATTTTCTGGTTCCTTCGCGCATCCATCCCGGCACGTTTTACGCGCTGCCGCAGGCCCCGCAGCAATATAAACAATTGTTGATGATGGCTGGCTTTGACCGCTATTTCCAGATTGCCCCGTGCTTCCGTGATGAAGACCCGCGGGCCGATCGTCTGCCCGGTGAATTTTATCAACTCGACCTTGAAATGAGCTTTGTCGAGCAGGAAGATATTTTTGCGGCTGTCGAGCCGGTTATTGGTGGGGTTTTCCGTGATTTTGGCAATGGCAAGCCTGTGACGCCAAGTCCCTGGCCGCGTATACCCTATGCCGAATCCATGCGTAAATATGGATCGGACAAGCCCGATCTGCGTAACCCGATTGAAATGCAGGATGTTTCCGATCATTTCCGGGGCTCGAACTTCAAAGTATTTGCGCGGATGCTGGAAGAACCAAAGCACCAGATCTGGGCTATTCCCGCTAAGGGCGGCGGTTCGCGTTCGTTTTGTGACCGTATGAACTCATGGGCGCAGGGTGAAGGACAGCCCGGCCTTGGCTATGTTTTCTGGCGCGAAGGTGAAGCCGGCGGTGCAGGACCGATTGCCAACAATATCGGTCCAGAACGTACTGAGGCGATCCGTCAGCAGCTTGATCTGGCCGAAGGGGATGCGGCGTTTTTTGTTGCGGGTGATCCTGATAAATTCGTCAAGTTTGCCGGTGCGGCTCGCACCAAAGTTGCTCAGGATCTCAAACTGATCGACGAGGATCGTTATGAATTGGCGTGGATCGTCGATTTCCCGATGTTTGAATGGAACGAGGACGATAAGAAGGTTGATTTCTCGCACAATCCGTTCTCGATGCCGCAAGGCGGTTATGATGCGCTGCAGCATCAGGATCCGCTGACCATCAAAGCGTTCCAATATGACATCGCATGCAACGGGTACGAGATCGCCTCCGGCGGGATCCGCAACCATAAGCCGGAAGCGATGGTCAAAGCGTTTGAAATTGCCGGTTATGGAGAAGAAACGGTGATCGAACGGTTCGGTGGCATGTATCGCGCATTCCAGTATGGCGCACCGCCTCATGGCGGTATGGCGGCTGGGGTGGATCGCATCGTGATGCTGCTGGTCGGGGCGCAAAACTTGCGCGAAGTCACGCTGTTCCCGATGAACCAGCAGGCTCAGGATTTGTTGATGGGCGCACCGGCTGCACCATCCAATCAGCAATTGCGTGATTTGCATTTGCGTCTTAATTTGCCCGAAACACCAGTCCGTTGAGCACGATAGCCCCGATAGAAGCAATGATAGCGGTGAAGATTTTTTCTCATCCCTAGACTGATTTGTTGATTAAAGCTTCCATCACTGAGCAAGTTGCGGCTAGACTTGAAATAGTAAACTTGTGGCGGATCTGAAGAGCTCGCCCCAAGTTGTAAATATGAGGGGGAACGACCTGATGGCCACTTTGTCTGATGAGCTGCGCTCAAGCGCTTTGGCTTTTCATAGCCAACCGAAACCGGGCAAGTTGGAAATTCAGGCCACCAAGCCACTGGGCAATCAGCATGATCTTGCGCTTGCTTACTCCCCCGGTGTTGCTGCACCGTGCGAGGCGATTGCCGCGGATCCAAGCACTGCCGCTGATTATACCATCCGGCAAAATCTTGTTGCTGTATTGACAAATGGCACGGCTGTGCTTGGTTTGGGCAATATTGGCCCGCTGGCTTCCAAGCCGGTCATGGAAGGCAAAGCTGTTTTGTTCAAGAAATTTGCCGGTATCGACGTGTTCGATATCGAAGTGGCCGAAACCGATGTTGACCGGATGGTCAATGTTGTTGCCGCTCTCGAACCTACTTTCGGCGGAATCAATCTCGAAGATATCAAAGCTCCCGAATGTTTCGAGATCGAGGAGCAGTTGAAGGCCCGCATGGGGATTCCGGTTTTCCATGATGACCAGCACGGCACTGCGATTATCGTATCAGCTGCTGTGATGAATGCGATGGCTCTTGCACACAAAGACCTGGGCAAGATCAAGGTTGTCACATCGGGTGCGGGTGCTGCGGCATTGGCGTGCCTGAATTTGCTGGTGACCATGGGTGTCAAACGCGAAAACATCTGGGTTACCGATCTCGAAGGCGTTGCCTATGAGGGTCGTGAGGCCTTGATGGATCGCTGGAAAGCGGTTTTCGCTCAAAAGACGGACAAGCGCACGCTGATCGAAGTGATAGAAGGGGCAGATGTATTTCTCGGTCTCTCCGCAGGCGGCGTTCTGAAACCGCATATGCTCGAAAAAATGGCGCCTAAGCCCCTGATCCTGGCTTTGGCCAATCCCAATCCAGAAATCATGCCCGATGAAGCACGCGCAGTGCGTCCCGATGCGATGATCTGCACAGGGCGTTCGGATTTTCCCAATCAGGTCAACAATGTCCTTTGTTTTCCCTATATTTTCCGCGGTGCACTCGATGTCGGGGCGACCACGATCAATGAGGCAATGAAAATTGCCGCAACCCAAGCCATTGCCCAACTGGCGCGTGAAGCGCCGTCCGATATTGCCGCCATGGCCTATGGCGGTGAAGTCGCTACATTTGGCGAGCAGTCGCTCATTCCGAGCCCATTTGATCCGCGCCTGATTTTGCGGATTGCGCCTGCAGTCGCACTCGCTGCGATGGAAACAGGCGTTGCAACCCGCCCGATTGCCGATTGGGACGCCTATCACGAGCAGCTCGACCGTTTTGTGTTCCGATCCGGTTTTGTGATGAAACCGATTTTCGCCCAAGCCAAGCAAGATCCTAAACGTGTGATCTATGCAGATGGTGAGGACGAGCGCGTCTTGCGCGCCGCCCTCATTGCGCTAGAGGAGGGGATTGCTCTGCCGATTCTGATCGGTCGTCCGGCTGTGATCGAGGCGCGATGCAATCGCTATGGGTTGAAATTGCCGATCGGCCAGGGTGTGACCATTGTCAATCCGGAAGATGATCCGCGGTATCGTGACTATGTGGCGACATTTTTGGAACGTGCCGGACGGCGCGGCATCACGCCGGCGGCCGCTCGTACATTGGTGCGAACCAACACCACCGTCATTGCTGCCATTGCTGTTGTGCGTGGCGATGCCGATGCCATGATTACAGGATTGGAAGGCCGTTTCACTTCTAAACTCAAACTGATCCGGGACATTATCGGTGCAGCACCCGGAATGCGCCGCTTTGCAGGCATGAGTTTGATGATCACCCAAAAGGGGCATTATTTCATCGCCGATACGCATGTGCGCCCTGACCCTACCGCCGATGAAATCGCCGATACCACGATCCAATGTGCCCAGATGGTTGCCCGTTTCGGCATTACGCCGAAAGTGGCTTTGCTGTCCCATTCCGATTTCGGTGCCTCCGATACCCCTTCTTCCATCAAAATGCGCGAGGCGACTGCGATGATCCGCGATCGCATGCCCGATCTGGAAGTTGATGGTGAAATGCAAGGGGATACGGCTTTGTCGCAAATGCTGCGTGACAACAAATATCCCGATTCACGCCTCAAGGGTGAAGCCAATCTGTTGATCATGCCTAATCTTGATGCCGCCAATATCGCTTATCAACTGATCAAAATTTTGGCTGATGCGCTGCCCGTCGGTCCGATTCTGATTGGACCCGACTATCCTGCCCATGTCTTGACCACCTCGGTCACAGCACGTGGTGTGGTCAACATGACGGCAGTTGCAGTGGTCGAGGCGCAAGCCCGCGAACAGCGTATCCGCAAACGCGCGAGCCGCTCGACCACCTAAAAGCGGATCGAGGCCAAGCGTTCAGGGGCTCATTGCGCCGTTTGATTTTAGGTTTGTTCTAGACTGAAAAACTGGTGCCGCAGCCGCATGAGGCTGTGGCATTGGGATTGACGACCCGGAATGTCTGGCCCATCAGATCATCAACGAAATCGACCTGCGACCCTTCCAGCAGCGGCAGGGAAACCGGATCAACTCTCAAATTGACACCGTTTTTGCTGATCACCAGATCATCTGCGAAACGCTCTGATGACAGATCGAATTTGTACTGAAATCCGGAGCAGCCGCCACCGTCCACACTCAGCCGCAATTCAGTGCCTTCGGACTCTCCAGCCAGGATGGTCTGGATCCGCTTCGCGGCACGTTCTGTCAATGTCAGGGTGTGATCGCTCATCGCTGTCCTTACAGAGGTTCAATATTGGGTGGCACGGCTCACAACCCGAGCGATATCGTGGCCAATGATCACTGTTCTATGATAGATAGTCTGCTCGTAGACTGATTTCAACGGTTTGATGGTAGGGGATAGGCGGATTTGCCTGCAAATAGAGAATTTGGGCAGCAAGGGGATGATTTCGACCGTTTCCGTTATGATCGGCGGCGTGCTGCCTATGCCTGCGATCCTCACAGCACCCGCGGACGTTTGTTGCCTGAGCCGGTTTCTGCCACCCGCAGTGATTTCCAGCGCGACCGGGACCGGATTATCCATTCCACCGCCTTTCGCCGCCTCAAACATAAAAGCCAGGTTTTTGTCTATCACGAGGGTGACCATTTCCGCACGCGTCTCACCCATACGATTGAAGTGGCGCAAATCGCACGTTCTCTGGCCCGTGCCTTTGGACTTGACGAGGATCTTGCCGAAGCCCTCGCGCTGGCCCACGATCTCGGCCACACACCGTTTGGCCATGCGGGAGAAGACGCACTGCACGTTGCCATGCAACAATTCGGCGGTTTTGACCACAATGCCCAAGCCCTGCGGATCGTCACCCAGCTCGAGCGTCGTTATGCAGGCTTTGATGGTCTTAACCTCACATGGGAGACGCTGGAGGGGTTGGTCAAGCACAATGGTCCTGTGATCGATGCCACCCATCAGCCCACCATGCGCTATCGTAAAAACGGTGTACCCCGGGCATTTTTGGAATTTGACAGGCAGTTTTCACTGGAGCTTCAAGACCACGCCTCTGCTGAAGCGCAAGTGGCCGCTTTGGCCGACGATATAGCCTATAATGCGCACGATATTGATGATGGTTTACGGGCAGGATTGTTTACCATCCCCGATTTGGCCGAGGTGCCGCTACTCAATGAATGTTTGTTTGAAATCAATAGTCTATGGCCAAATCTTGAAGCGCAGCGGGTCATACATGAATTAGGACGCCGGTTGATCACCCGCTTGATAGAGGATGTGTTGCATAGCAGCATCGGCGGGTTAGAGGCTTGTGGTTCTGTCGATAATATCCGTCAGGCTGGCAGGTCACTGGTTCATTTTTCTGAGGCCGGTACTCTTGCCGATACGGGCATCAAAGGTTTCTTGTATCCCCGCATGTATCGACACAAGGATGTCATGCGTGTGCGCGGTCAAGCGGAAGATGTGGTTCGAGACCTGTTTGCCTGCTATATCAACGAGCCCTCAGAATTGCCCGATGAATGGGGCGAGGGGATCGACACTCTGTCAGACCAACAGCTGGCACGCCGTATCGCTGACTATATTGCAGGCATGACGGATCGTTTTGCCCTGCTCGAACACCGCCGATTGTTTGACGTTTCGCCCGATTTACGCTAGGGCGCGCATTGAAGTTTTGTTGATCCCACCGGATATGTGCCTCTCGATTTTTCCGGTAAATCCTATCCTGTAAAGGCCAAAGCACTGTCATGAATGTTTTTGAGGTTTTCGAACATCGTTTGCGGCTCGCCATTGGCCAGCTCGCCGATCAGGGCATTTTACCGAAAGGGCTGGATTTGTCCCGTGTGGTCGTCGAGCCACCGCGCGATTCATCACATGGTGATCTTGCGACCAATGCGGCGATGGTTTTGACGAAAGAGGCCGGTGTTCCCCCGCGCAAGCTCGCCGAAGCTCTGGTGGCTTTGCTGCAAGATGACGCAGATGTTCTGTCTGTCAGTATTGCCGGGCCCGGTTTCATCAATCTCAGCCTGGCTCCTCATGTGTTTGAAAATGTGTTGCATGCGGTGATCGAAAAGGGGCGCTATTTTGGCCATGCGCTTTCTGTCGGTCAGGGGCCTGTCAACGTTGAATATGTTTCGGCCAATCCGACCGGGCCGATGCATGTCGGTCATGGCCGCGGTGCGGTTTTCGGTGATGCGCTGGCCTCGCTGCTCGAATTTGCCGGACGTGCTGTCACGCGCGAATATTATATCAATGATGCGGGAGCACAGGTGGATGTGCTGGCCCGCTCTGCGATTTTGCGCTATCGCGAAGCCCTTGGCCACGACATCGGGACGATCCCTGAAGGGTTATATCCGGGCGATTATCTTGTTCCGGTCGGGCAGGCACTGGCTGCCGAGTATGGTGAAACACTGCTTGGCAAGGACGAGGCTGTTATTCTCCCGCTCGTGCGCGACAAATCCATTGCGATGATGATGGACATGATCCGTGATGATCTGGCCACACTCGATATCCAGCATGATGTCTTCTTTTCGGAGCGCTCCTTGTCCACGGGCGCGACCGATGTGATCAAACAGACCATCGCCGATTTGCGTGCGCGTGGTCTTGTTTATGAGGGGCGTCTGCCACCACCCAAGGGGCAATTGCCCGATGATTGGGAAGATCGTGAGCAGACCTTGTTCCGCGCCACAGAATTTGGCGATGACAGCGATCGTCCATTGCTGAAATCGGATGGTGGTTACACCTATTTTGCGTCTGATATCGCCTATCATGCCTCAAAATTCCAGCGCGGCTTTTCCACGCTGATTAACATTTGGGGTGCCGATCATGGCGGCTACGTCAAGCGCATGTCTGCTGCAGTTGCGGCTGTCACGGACGGCAAGGCCGAGCTTGATGTCAAATTGTGCCAGCTTGTGCGCCTTCTGCGCCATGGCGAACCTGTGAAAATGTCCAAACGCTCTGGCGATTTTGTGACTTTGCGTGAAGTGGTTGATGAAGTGGGCCGTGATGCGGTTCGTTTCATGATGCTATACCGCAAGAATGATGCGACGCTCGATTTCGATCTGGCCAAAGTGATTGAACAATCGCGGGACAATCCCGTTTTTTACGTCCAATATGCCCATGCCCGTTGCTGTTCGGTGTTGCGGCAGGCGGAAACATCCGGCTTTGCCCATCAGCTCGAGACCCTCAAGGGCACGGATCTGTCGGTTTTGCAGGATGCGTCCGAGCGTGCCTTGATGCGGCGGATTGCCCAATTCCCGCGCATGATCGAAGCGTCAGCTGCCGCCCACGAGCCGCACCGTGTGGCGTTCTATCTCTATGAATTGGCAAGTGACTTCCACGGATTGTGGAACCGTGGCAAAGATGATCCACAGCTTCGTTTTGTGCTTGAGTCGAACCCGGATATAACGAGTGCACGACTCGTTATGCTTCATGCTGTTGTGCAAGTTATTCAATCCGGTCTCGGCATTTTGGGTGTTTCAGCACCCGATGAGATGAGATAGGCTGTTTATGAATTTGACAGATTCTGACTGGACTGACTGGTAAATAGCTTGTGATTGCAATGGAATAACGGGTGTTTGCCCTTTTTGTGCTCCTTGATTTCAAAGAGCAGGATTCGGCTTTAGAGTGTAAAGATGAGCGAAGACAGCAATAAACCGCCATCAATCAATCTGGAAGAGCTGGAACGCCAGTTGCGTGAGGCTTTGTCACGTCGCTCAACATCATCTGATTCCGCCCCTCATATTTCCGTCAATGATGATCCCTTGTCGATTTTGACCCGTCTGATCGAGCATGAAGGCGCGAACAACCAGGCCCAGTCAAAGCCCGTGTTGCAAACCAATGCTCCGTCTTATGCGCCCCAAGATGCAGCAAGGCACGATCCGCAGGCTGGTTCTTATCAAGACCCTGGTTATCAGCAGCCTGCCAGCTGGCAACCTTATCAAGAACAAAGTCCGGCTGAACCTGCCAACACTTATCAGGCCAATGACCATCTGGTGTTTGATCCCAACCGAAGTGCAGTTTTGGCTGATCACTACGCTGTCGATCCCCGTGCTGTGCCATCGGAATCCAGCTATACGCCCTATGTGCCGCAGACACCGCCTTCAGCCCCATACCAATCGCAGCAAGCACCCGAATTTGAGCATGCCCCGCCTCAATATATCAGTGCCGATTCGACACCCTATTACGGGGACGTCGCCGCGCATCGTGATACGCAAGTTCCCGCGCCACCTCCCGCTCCGACTGAAGCGCCGCGAGATTATTTGGCGCAAAGCCAGCGTAGCCCTGACCTTTCTGCCTTTCAGCCTTCAAGCTATGACCCCTCGCGCATGGTCACGGCCACCCATGACATGATGGCTTTGTCACCATCTGAAATCAGACCCGTTTCAGATGCCTATGCCCTCAATGCTATTTATGGCCAGAGCCGCCCAAGTCAGGATAAAGTGCCCGAGCAGCCCGCATCCTCTGGCTATGCTTTTTCACCCCCCGCTTCTCCACCGTCCGACCAGCACAGTGCTGCCGATCGTGCAAAAGTGTTTGCGGCTGCTTTTCCTGACAGGACAACGCAATCGAGCCAATGGACGAACGAAACGCCTCAAGGGGTCGTTTTGTCCTATTCCGAGGCTGAAGCCAATCTGGGATCGGACCAGCGCCCCGCGGAGCCACCTCAAAAGAGCCAGGGCAAAGGGGTGATGATTCTTCTTGGGCTTGTTGTTGTGATGGCTGGCGGTTTTGGTTTGGCGGCCTATATGCGTAACGAGGGCGCGCGGGTCCCGAGTGGCCCGCCTCCGATGATTTCTGCGGATAAAAATCCGGTTAAAGTTGTTCCGTCCAATCCGGGCGGTACGGAGGTCCCCAACCAGGGTGCCGCGATATATCAGCCCAGCAAGGCTGAGGATGCCAAGGATGCAAAAGTTATATCAACAGATGAAAAACCCGTTGATATCAGTGCGGCTTCGCGTCCTCCCGGCTCTCCGATGATTGGCGAGCCGAAGAAAATCCGGACTGTAACAGTCCGCCTTGATGGCTCGCTTGTAGAAGAAAACACTGTGCCAGCCGGATCTCCGGTTCCTAACAGCGCAGCAGTGCCGCGCGCCGCACCCTCGATGTTGTCGATCCAGCCCCCTTCGGTGTCACAGCCTGTTTCGCCGCCGCAGACTGCTGCAGCACCTCCCGCCAATCCGCCAGCAGTGCCGTCGCAAGCCAACACTGTGCGGGTGTTGCCGCCATCGCGTCCGCAAGCTGCAGAACCAGCTGCGGCCCCACCCCCTGCTGTTCCACAGGCCGTTGTACCTCCCGCTCGGACACCACCGCCTGTATCTGCTGCTCCGGCGCCGGTTGATACGGCCGAACGTGAGCCAACCGGAGACTACGGTGTGCAATTCAGCGCTCCAGCCACCGAGGGCGAGGCACGCAATGCGATTGCTGCCTTGAAACGCTCCTATGCCACTATTGTTGACGGGATGACTTTTGCTGCCCAAAAGGCTGAAAACAATGGCCGCACCATTTTCCGTGTTCGCGCCATAGGCCTGAGCCGCGAAGAGGCAATTTCTGTCTGTGAAAAGATAAAATCGACGGGCGGTCAGTGCTTCGTGGCAAGGAATTGATGGGTTATGTCGGTTTCGTCCCTGATTGTTGGCGTGTCCGGACTTGTTTTGACGTCGGAGGAACAGTCTTTTCTGAAAGAGTGCAATCCTTGGGGATTGATCCTTTTTCGTCGCAATATCGATCATCCCGAACAAGTTCTGGCACTGACCGAATCTTTCCGTTCGTGCGTCGCTCGTCATGATGCCCCGGTGCTGGTTGATCAGGAGGGCGGGCGCGTGCAACGTCTTGGCCCGCCGCATTGGCCGGCTTATCCTACGGGCGACGTTTACGGCCGGTTGGCTCTGAAAGATCTGGCTCAAGGCCGCGAGGCCGTGCGCTTGGGTGCGCGGCTGATTGCACATGATCTGCATGCTCTCGGTATTACTGTTGATTGTTTGCCTGTGCTCGATGTGCCTGTGAAAGGGGCGCATGATGTGATCGGCGATCGTGCTTACGGGCTAGATCCTGTTCTTGTCGGGCTGATGGGGCGTTCTGCCTGTGAAGGTCTGCTGGCCGGTGGTGTGTTGCCGGTCATCAAACATATTCCGGGACATGGAAGGGCAGGGGCCGATTCGCATCTCGATCTGCCGATTGTCACGGCCTCCAAGGCCAGATTGGCTCAGGATTTCACGCCTTTTCAGCTTAATGCTGATATGCCTTTGGCCATGACGGCGCACGTTGTTTACACCGCGCTTGACCGCACCGCCCCGGCTACGACATCGCGCAAGGTGATCCGTGGAACGATCCGCAAAACCATCGGGTTTGACGGGCTTTTGATGAGTGATGATGCGTCCATGCAGGCCTTGAGTGGCACGCTGGCTCAACGAGCAGAAGCTTCTTTGAAAGCCGGATGCGATATTGTTTTGCATTGCAATGGCAAGATGGAGGAGATGATCGAGGTCGCTTCTGTTACCCCAAAGCTCGCCGGACGCGCCTTGGGACGCGCTAAAACAGCGCTTGGACGTCTCCTTCAAGTGGTTGAACCGATAGTAGCTGTGGATGCACGCGCAAGATTGGCATCCTTGCTTGATTGTGGTGCCTGACATCTCCAGACTCCTGATTCGATAGCGAATCAGGATGAAAATGCGTCAAGAACTTGCCTTTGAAGACCCCCATATCCAAGTCGACCGCGGCGAAACAGAGCCTGCCATGCTTGTGGATGTGGATGGATATGCAGGCCCTTTGGACCTGTTGCTTGACCTCGCACGCCGTCAAAAAGTCGATCTGCACAAGATTTCCGTTTTGGCTCTTGCCGATCAATATTTGAGTTTTATCGAAACAGCGCGTCAGTTCAGGCTTGAATTGGCTGCCGATTATCTGGTGATGGCGGCTTGGCTGGCTTATCTCAAATCCCGCCTGTTATTGCCTGTCATCGAAAAAGACAACGAAGAGCCCGCCGCTGATCTGGCTGTGCGTCTGGCATTTCGCTTGCGCCGCTTGGAGGCGATGCGTCAGGCGTCTAAATTGCTGTTTGACAGATCCCGCCATGGACGCGACTTTTTTACCCGTGGCGCCCCCGAACCCGTGGTGGTTTCGCGTCATATCCAATATTCGGCGACGATGTATGACCTGCTTAAATCTTATGCCGACCAGCGTCAGGTGCGGGCCCTGTCTCGTATTACCTTTGTGAAGCGGTTTGTCTGGTCGTTGCCGGAAGCAAGAGCGGCGCTGGAGCGGTTGTTGGGCGAAAGCACCCATTGGGCCGCACTCGATGACTATCTGATCCAGTTTGTCGTCGAACCCCATATGCGAAGAACAGTGCGCGCCTCGTCCTTCTCTGCCACTCTGGAAATGGTCCGTGAAGGCGTGATTGATGTGCGTCAGGATAGCGCCTTTTCGCCACTGCAGGTGCGTGGACGGCTGGCAGGCGGGCCGCGTGCGGGTGAAACCCAGCCTTTGGTGATCGCAGGCGAGGGGCGCAAGGGCGAGGCTGCCTGATGACGACACTCGATTTGGAACAATTCAGGCAGGCCCATCGTCACGATGATACGCCCGAAAACAAATTATTGCACGAGGCATCCCGTGTCATAGAAGCTTTGTTATTTGCCTCATCACAACCCTTGAGCGAACAGGTTTTACAAACCCGTCTGCCGGTTGCTTTGCCGATTGGGCGGGTTCTGGAATTTTTGCAGGCTATTTACCACAATCGCGGCGTGCAACTGGTGCGTCTGGCAGACGGGTGGATGTTCCGTACCGCTGAGGATTTAGGGTATCTTTTGTCGCGTGAGGCCCATGAAACCCGTAAATTGTCACGCGCCGCACTCGAAACCCTTTCGGTTATCGCCTATCATCAGCCCGTAACCCGGGCCGAGATCGAGGATATCCGCGGGGTGTCGATCCATCGCGGAACGCTGGATGCTTTGCTCGAAACTGGCTGGATTCGTTTGCGTGGCCGTCGTCGTACCCCCGGCCGCCCTGTGACCTATGGCACAACAGAGCATTTTCTGATCCATTTCGGCCTCGAGTCCATTTCCGATCTGCCCGGACTGGATGATCTCAAAGGCGCTGGTTTTCTGGATGGTCGTCTGCCGCAGGGGTTTACCGTGCCGATGCCGTCAGACAATCCAGATTTGACAGAGGATGAGGATCCTTTGGGTGAGGATTTGTTCACCGCCATGGCCGAAGAATTGGTCTCAGCAGAAGATGCGCCGCTTGATGATGGTGACGATCAGGCCATTGATGCCAATGCCACCACATTGCCGATCAGCCCTTAGTGTGGCGATCGCGCCAATGTTTTGATGAAATGATCATGAAGTTCTTGTTTTTATGCGCTTGTGCTTCTAGGGTCTTGCACACGGATTGACCAAAGCCGCTGACTTTAGCGTGGCTTGAGATAATGGAGTTGAAACATGGGAAGTGTCAGCATTTGGCACTGGATCGTCGTCGGTATCGTCGTGATGCTGTTGTTCGGTCGTGGCAAGATTTCTGATTTGATGGGTGATGTGGCCAAGGGCATCAAATCTTTCAAAAAAGGCATGGCTGATGACGAGGCCGAGAACAAGCCGGCAGCAACCGTGCCAGCAGATCCTGCGCGCGTGGCCGAACAAGCAGCACCTGCGGCTGCCACAGCCCATGCAGAGCCTGGTGCTGCCGCACATCCTGCTGGTGCAGTCCACCCCGCGGAAACAACCAAAGCCAGCTCGTAACAATGCGGCTTAAGCCTCTTACCGGATACTGATGATGCTGGATTTTGGTGCTGGAGAACTGGTGGTGATTGGTGTGGTGGCGCTTGTCGCCATTGGCCCCAAGGAATTGCCCGGCGTTCTGCGTGCTGTCGGCAAATCGGTCGGTAAAATGCGCCGGATGGCTGGTGAATTCCAGAACCAGTTCAGTGATGCTATGCGTGACATGGAGCTTGAGGAAGCCCGCAAGAAGGTCGAGGAAATGGGTAAGCAGATGTCCGACAGCGTGGCCGATGCCACCAAGGATTCTGCTGTTCATATCGATACCTATCTGGCTGAAACCGCGACTTCGGCAACTCCAGCGTCCGAGCCTGTTGCTCCCTCCTTGCCGGATCTGCCTCAGGTTCCAGAGATTGCGGCTGTGTCGAGTGAGCAGATTCTGGCCAATGTCGAAGCCAGCATTGCCGCTATTCCTGCTGCTCCCGATACCGCCACACACCTATCGGACGCTCAACCGCAGCTGGCTCTGGACACCCCACCAACGGCCCCCAAGAGTGCAAGTTGATGAGCACGGAAGATGATATCGAGGCCTCGCGCGCCCCGTTGCTTGAACATTTGATCGAGTTGCGTGCACGGTTGATCCGCTCGCTTGCGGCTTTTATTGTCATGTTTGTGATCAGCTTTGCTTTTGCCAAGGAAATCTACAATCTCCTGATCTATCCCTATGTGATGGCGGCAGGTGAGGGTGCACAAATCAAACTGATTTATACCGCGCCACTCGAATATTTATTCACACAGATCAAGATCGCTGTTTTTGGAGCTTCATTCTTCTCATTTCCGGTCATTGCAACCCAGATTTACAAATTTGTGGCTCCCGGTCTCTATCGCGATGAGAAAGAGGCGTTTCGTCCCTATCTTATTGCGACCCCCGTCCTTTTTCTGGTTGGTGCGAGCGTGGTGTTTTTTATCGCCATGCCGGTGGTGATGCAGTTTTCTATCGGGATGCAACAGGCTGCGGGTGAACATTCTGCTGCCATCGAACTGCTGCCGAAAGTCAGTGAATATCTGTCATTGATCATGACATTGATTTTCGCTTTTGGGATCACTTTCCAACTCCCCGTGGTGCTCACTTTGCTGGCGCGGGCTGGTTTTATTGATGCGGCATTTCTGCGCGAAAAACGCCGCTATGCCATTGTGCTGGTGTTTGTGGTCGCAGCTGTGCTGACCCCGCCTGACGTCATCAGCCAGTTGTCTTTGGCGATACCGGCCTATTTCCTCTATGAATTCTCCATTCTTGCTGTGGTGATGGTCGAGCGCAAGCGCGCATCCAAAGATGAGCCAGCAGGCACCGACGTGACGCCTTCTTCCTCTTAAATAACTGGTTTAACACGTTTAATCAGCCCCAGATGTGATCAAGACGAGACCCAATCCATGTATGACATTCGCTGGATCCGCGACAACAAGTCCCAATTTGATCAAGGATTGCTGAACCGCAATGCTTCGCCTTTGGCTGATCATGTTCTGGCGATTGACGACCGCCGCCGTGCCGCGATCATGCGCGCGCAAGAGGCACAGGAAAAGCGCAATGCCCTTTCCAAAGAAATCGGTCAAGCCATGGCGGCCAAGGATCAGGCCCGTGCCGACAGCTTAAAGGCCGAAGTTGCAGCCCTCAAAGAGGTTCTCGCCTCTGCCGAAGTCGAGGAAAAAGCTGTTGTCGCCGAGTTGGAAGAGGCCTTGCAGGCTATTCCCAATACGCCACTGGATGAAGTGCCCGTTGGTGCTGATGAGCACGGCAATGTCCTGCTGCATAGCCATGGAACGCCTCGGACCTTCGATTTTGAGCCGAAACAGCATTTTGAAATCGGCGAAGCGCTTGGATTGATGGATTTCGAGGCGGCAACCCGCATGTCCGGTTCACGCTTTGTTGTCACCAAGGGCGCATTGGCGCGGTTGGAGCGGGCGATCGGCCAGTTTATGCTCGATCTCCACACCACCGAGCATGGATATATGGAAGTAAACCCCCCTTTGCTGGTCAAGGATCAGGCGATGGTGGGAACCGCCCAGTTGCCGAAATTCCGTGATGACCAATTTCGTGCCGGTGATGATTACTGGCTGATTCCGACTGCAGAAGTGCCGCTGACCAATCTGGTGCGCGAGCAGATTCTGGATGAGAAGGAATTGCCGATCCGTGTGACAGCCCTTTCGGCCTGTTTCCGCGCCGAGGCTGGTTCCGCTGGGCGTGATACCCGCGGCATGATCCGCCAGCATCAATTCTATAAAGTCGAGCTGGTGTCGATTACTGCGGCTGAACACTCGCGCGCGGAACTTGATCGCATGACGGCATCGGCTGAAAAGGTTTTGCAAAAACTGGAATTGCCATATCGCACCATGCTGTTGTGCTCGGGCGATATGGGTTTTGCGGCACAACGCACCCATGATCTCGAAGTCTGGTTGCCCGGGCAGAATGCCTATCGTGAAATTTCGTCTTGTTCGGTCTGTGGTGATTTTCAGGCCCGCCGTATGCAAGCCCGTTACAAAACCTCTGATGGAAAGAACCAATTTGTCCATACGCTCAACGGCTCGGGCGTGGCGGTTGGTCGCGCGCTGGTGGCGGTCCTTGAAAACTATCAGAATGCCGATGGCTCGGTCTCTGTCCCCAACGCGTTGCAGCCCTATATGGGCGGGATGACGCGCATCGAAAAGGCTGTTTGATATGCGTATTTTGGTCACCAATGATGATGGTATCCATGCTCCCGGCCTGTTGGTGGCAGAAAAGATCGCTGCCGCTTTGTCCGCTGATGTTTGGACGGTTGCGCCAGAAAGCGACCAGTCCGGCGTGGCGCATTCTTTGTCTTTGAACGAGCCTTTACGCCTTCGCGATGCGGGGAATCAACGCTTTGCTGTGAAAGGCACGCCAACAGATTGCGTGATCATGGCCATCAAACACGTCATGCCATCGCCGCCTGATCTGATCATTTCCGGTATTAACCGCGGCCAGAATGCAGCCGAGGATGTCACCTATTCCGGTACCGTGGCTGCTGCCATGGAAGGGACGATTTTGGGCATCCCTTCGATTGCCTTGTCGCAATGTTATGGTCCGGGTGGCCGCGAGAATATTTTCTGGAATTGCGGCGAGCATCATGGCCCCGACATGATCCGTAAAATCCTGGCTATCGGGATCGAGCCGGGTATTCTGGTCAATGTGAACTTTCCATCCTGTGCACCTGAAGATGTCAAAGGTGTTTGCGTGACGCATCAGGGTCGGCGAGATGCGTCCTTCCTGAAAATCGATGCCCGCGCGGACGGTCGCAACATTCCATATTACTGGATTGGTTTTACCCGAAGCAGTTTTGAGTTGGGCCACGGGACCGATCTCGAGGCTCTGTCCAATATGAAAATCTCCGTCACGCCGTTGCGCCTCAATTTAACAGACGAGCCGAGCGTCACCCGCTTTGCTGCTCATTTCTGATCGGTATGGTGACATGGTGGATCCGATCAACTCCTTTGCCAATGGCAGCAGTGACGAGGCGAAATTCGCTTTTTTGCTGGCGATGCGGGAACGGGGACTGATTGATACCGATTTGATGCGGGTTTTCGAGATGATCCCGCGTTCGCGCTTTGTCTCGCAACGCTATGCCGATCTGGCTTTGCATGATTCCAGCCTTCCCATTGCCTGTGGGCAAACCATCGGTGCACCGTCCTCGCTGTTGCTGATGGTTTCGGCACTTGCGTTGGAGCCATCCCATACCGTGCTAGAAATCGGAACGGGTACAGGGTTCGGAACCGCGATTTTATCGCGTCTTACCGCACAGGTGATCTCGGTCGAACGATTCCGCGCTTTGGGCATTGAGGCGCGGATGAGACTGCGCGGGCTTTCAATCACCAATACAACGGTGATTCATGGTGACGGCACCGAAGGGGTTAGTGATTTCGCTCCTTATGACCGTATTCTGGTCGACGCCTCCTTTGATGCGCCTCCTTTGGCTCTTTTGGGGCAATTGCTTGCTGGCGGACGTATGGTGGGTGTGCGGCGCATCAACGGGCTAGGGCGCATGGCGACCTATGTCATGGATCCTGTGAGCGGCATCGTTGAAACATTAGGTGCATCCATTGCACTGCCGCCACTCATCAGTGGCGTGTCACAAATGCTTTAAGTGCAATCGGCTAAAGCCTTTGCCGTTCCCTTGGAAATGGGAACTCTTTTTTAACTTCGTACCCGCTATGAATAGAACCACGATAGTGTTTTTGTTTCAACTCGCGGATGGGCTTCGGCATGGTGAGGTTTTCGTCTGTTTCATTAAAGACTGTCAGCCGGATTGTTCTGGTTGTTGCGGTAACCGGTTCGGTGGTCGGCTGTGGCTCCGATGCGATGCGTGTCGATGAGGCCTCGCTGGCCAATCCATTCTCGGGATCGGCCCGCTTTGGCCGTTCTGGTCAGCCTGTCCAGACATCGCAATCTTCCTATGCCCCTATAGGTGGCAATCCGGGAATGGCATCGTCCGGTGGTGTCCAAAGCGCGCCCTTGTCACCGCCTTCGGGCGCTCCCGTTGTGTCTCAATCGGCGCCGACCAAATCTTCTGTGGCAGCAATCTCTAAAGCCGAACCAAAGCTGGTTCCTGCCAATACGATTACTGTAGCAAAAGGCGATAGCATCAAAAGTTTGGCAAATCGTCATGGCCTATCCGAGCAGGCCATCCTTGCTGCCAACAACAATAAGAACAAGTTGAAACCGGGGACGGTACTCACTCTGGCACCGCAAGCCGTTGCGCCGCAAAAGCCTTTCGCCATGGCTGAGCCTGCAACAACGGTAAAGTCCGCTGCCCAGCCACCACAAGCCAAACAGACTGCTGCAGCCGTGTCTCCTGAACCCATTGTGGATCCCAAGGCTAAGACAAAAGTCGAAAAGGGGGCTGCTGATAAAAAAGCCCCTGATGCGAAAACTGTTGCCGAGGTGAAAGCTCCGACAGAGTCAAAACCTGCTAAAGGTTCCAAACAGCCAATAGCGGAAGCGCCTGTTGAAACAACAGCAAGTGTTGCGCCCCATACCGAACCATCATCACCGCCTCCTGCTGAATTCCGGTGGCCTGCTCGCGGGCACATTCTGAAAAGTTTTGGCGAGAAATCCGGTGAAAAGAGTGATGGTATCAATATCGCCCTGCCGGAAGGCACACCGATCAAAGCTGCTGAAAACGGTGTTGTGGCCTATGCGGGCAATGAGTTGAAAGGCTATGGCAATCTGGTTCTGGTGCGGCATGACAATGGCTTTGTCTCGGCCTATGCCAATAATTCGGAATTGAAGGTCAAAAAAGGTGATGTCATCAAGCGTGGTCAGGTGATTGCCGCTTCTGGCCAAACCGGTAATGTCTCCTCGCCGCAACTCCACTTCGAATTGCGCAAAGGATCGACACCGGTTGATCCTATGGGGTACCTGTCCGGTAATTGATTGTTTTTCCTTTTAAATCCCGCCATGAGTCTGTCTCTGGCGGGATTTTTTTGTAGAACCGTTCACGCGTCGAGCTGACGGCCCATGCGTCCGGCCAAATCTTGAATAAATTGGAACGCCGTGCGACCCGAGCGTGATCCACGCGTGGTGGACCATTCCAGGGCTTGGGCATCGCATTTGGCCTGATCAACTTCAAGCCCATAATGCTGGCAATAGCCATGGACCATGGCCAGATATTCATCCTGCGAACATTTATGAAAGCCCAGCCATAGGCCAAAACGATCAGACAACGATACTTTTTCCTCGATCGCCTCGCCTGGATTGATCGAGGTGGAGCGTTCATTGTCCATCATATCGCGCGGCAACAAATGACGGCGGTTGGACGTGGCATAAAAAATCACATTGTCGGGACGGCCTTCGATACCGCCTTCCAGGACCGCTTTGAGTGATTTGTAGGAGGTATCGCCACCATCAAACGAGAGATCGTCGCAAAACACGATGAAGCGGCAGTCGGAATGGCGCATGATATTCATCAGATGCGGAAGGCTTTCGATGTCCTCACGGTGGATTTCAACCAGCTTGAGGGCTTTTGCATTGGGCCATGATGCCCGCTTGGCCACCGCTGACGAATGCGCGGCTTTGACAAGGGAGGATTTGCCCATCCCCCGCGCGCCCCACAGCAACGCATTGTTGGCAGGAAGGCCGCGAGCAAAGCGCTCGGTGTTTTCAATCAGTTGGTCACGGACAGAATCGATGCCTTGAAGCAGGATCATTTCGACGCGGTTGACCTTGAACACAGGGGCCAAGCGCGGCGGGGAGGGGTGCCAGACAAACGCATCTGCCGAATCAAGATCTGTCATTTCCGCCTGCGGCGGAGCCATGCGTTCGAGAAGCGAAGCGATTCGGCCCAGCAAAGCAGGAATATCCTGATCGCCAAGGGTGGAACCTTTAGTGGCAAGAGAGGCCTGTGTAACGGAATTTTGCGTGTGTTGTTCGGACATTGGACTGACTTCGACTTTCAAGGGACAACCAAGAGCAATTAAGACCTTTTTGCACTTAACCCTGTTTGACTGTGCCGTCCATCATGTTATCAGTTTTGCCATAGAAGCGGTCTGTTCGGTTTTGTTGGTTTTTTGGGCTTTTGCGGGCTTTCCAGCCATCAAAGATTTGCAATCGGGGGCGTCCCCGTTATAGTCCGCGCCGTTTGTTGGATGTTGTTGCGTCCACACCATCAATGGAGGTTCTGCTTTGTTTACATCCGCATTTGCCCAGACCGCTGGCGCACCAGGTGGCACCGATATGCTGATGCAGATCGTTCCCTTCGCCCTGATCTTTGTGATCATGTATGTGCTGATCATTCGTCCCCAGCAAAAGCGTGCGAAAGAGCATCAGGCATTGATCGAAAACGTACGGCGTGGCGACACCGTCATTATGACCGGCGGCTTGATCGGCAAAGTGACCAAAGTGGCTGAAGGCCCTGAAATCGAAATCGAAATATCGGATAACGTCAGGGTCAAGATCATTCGTTCCATGATCGCTGAAGTCCGTTCAAAATCTGAACCAGTGAAGTCCGAAGACTAACACCGGCCTAACAAAAACCCTTTCGGGCGCCAAACCCGAAAGGCAGGATCATTCCTGCACGACAAGGATATCTAAAAGCATGATGCGCTTTTCCCGCTTTAAGACAGTTGCGGTTCTTCTGCTCGCTTTGAGCGGATTTCTCTATGCGTTGCCGAGCGTGCTCTCCCCGGAGACGCGTGAGGCCATTCGTAAAGGGATTCCATCCTTTGTGCCGGCATGGCTTGTTCCCCATCAGGCCATTGTCCTTGGTCTGGATTTGCAGGGCGGATCGCATGTTCTGCTTGAGGTCGATACGGCAACCATCATCCGTACTCAGGTGAATGGTCTGCGTGATGATGTTCGTCGTATTTTGCGCGAGGAAAAGATTGCCTTGGCTGGCGGGATCGGTGTTCAAGCCCGCGGGGTCAATGTGCGTGTAACCGACAGTGCCGAGCGTATCAGGCTCATGGCTAAATTGCGTGAAATGGCCTTGGGTCCGGTTTTGGCCCGCGGTACTTCAGCTCCTTCCATGGAGCTGGTCGAGCAGCCCGATGGACTTGTGGTGCTGACGCTGACGGATGTGGGTGTCAACGAGCGCGTGCGCAAGGCTATTGATCAGGCGATTGAAGTGTTGCGCCGTCGCGTTGATGCGCTTGGAACGACTGAACCCAATATCCAGCGGCAGGGGTTGGACCGTATTCTGGTCGAAGTGCCCGGTTTGCAGGATCCGCGCAAATTAAAAGATATTCTGGGGACCACCGCGCAACTTGAATTCCGCTTTTTGGCTGAAACAGGGGCGGCCCCTGGTGACGTCGAAAACATGCCGTACCAGGAAGGCGGCGGCAATGCACCTGTCGAAAAGCGTATAATCGTTCAGGGCGAAGATCTGATTGACGCCCAACCGGCCTTTGACAGCCGTACCCGTGAGCCGATCGTCAATTTCCGCTTCAATGTTCGTGGTTCCCAGCGTTTCGGTCAGGCCACCACCGAAGGTGTCGGGCGTTCGCTTGCGATTGTTCTTGATAAGAAAGTAATATCGGCGCCACGGATCCAGACGCCGATTACCGGTGGTTCGGGGCAGATTTCGGGTCGGTTTACGGTTGAAAGCGCCAATAATCTGGCAATCCTTCTTCGTGCAGGGGCACTTCCTGCGCCACTGACGATTGTCGAAGAGCGCACTGTCGGGCCCGGTCTCGGACAAGATTCGATTGCCGCCGGTAAACTTGCCTCTTATTGCGCAACGGCTCTTGTTGTTGGCTTGATGATGATCACCTATGGCCTGTTTGGTATTTTCGCAAATCTGGCTTTGATCATCCATGTCGTACTGATATTTGCGATGATGTCTCTGCTGGGTTCAACCCTGACATTGCCGGGTATTGCGGGGATCGTGTTGACGATTGGTACGGCAGTCGATTCCAACGTTCTGATTTATGAGCGTATCCGCGAGGAGCATCGTTCCGGTCGATCGATGATTTCAGCGCTTGAAGCGGGTTTTGACCGCGCTTTTGCGACAATTATCGACTCCAATGTCACCATGTTTCTGGCGGCTGCCCTTTTGTTCCTGTTCGGATCAGGACCGGTACGCGGTTTCGCCGTGACCATGATTTTGGGCATTATTACCACCGTTGTGACAGCCGTGACTATGACCCGCATGATGATTGCGGTCTGGTATCGCACGGCACGTCCCACCCATCTGCCGTTCTGAGGATCATCAGGCCATGAAACTTCTCCGTATCGTTCCTGATATCACCACATTCGGTTTTATGTCGTTCCGGCGTGTCAGTTTCCCGCTGTCGGCATTTCTGTCGGTTGTATCGGTTGCTGCCTTTTTCGTGATCAGCATGAATTTTGGCATCGACTTTACCGGTGGCACTCTCATCGAGATGCAGGCACGTCAAGGCAAAGCTGATATTTCGATCGTACGCGAAGCGGCCAGTGATCTGGCTGTGGGTGAGGTGGAAGTTCAGGAATTCGGCACGGCAGGCGGCGTTTCGATCCGGTTCGGTTTGCAACCGGGCGGAGAAAAGGGCCAGCAGCAGGTGATGGAACGTGTCAAAAGCGTTTTTGAAAAGGATTACGAGTTCCGCCGCGTTGAAGTGGTTGGGCCGCGCGTGTCCGGAGAATTGGTTCAATCGGGTACGTTAGGCGTTGTCCTCTCGATTGTTGCCGTGCTGATTTATCTGTGGTTCCGTTTTGAATGGCAGTTTGCTGTAGGCGCCGTGATCGCCACTTTGCACGATCTTGTCCTGACCATAGGCTTTTTTGCCGTTACCCAAATCGAATTCAATATGACGTCGATTGCCGCGATTTTGACGATTGTTGGCTATTCGCTCAACGATACCGTTGTCGTGTTTGACCGAATTCGTGAATTGTTGCGCCGCTACAAAACCATGCCTGCAGCCGAATTGCTTGATTTGTCGATCAATTCGACCTTGTCCCGTACTCTGATGACCTCTGTTGCCACCTCTTTGGCTCTTGTCGCTTTGGTGATTTATGGAGGAGCTGTTATCAAAAGCTTCTCATGGGCAATGATTTTTGGCGTGGTGATTGGCACCTATTCTTCGATCTTCATTGCAGCGCCCGTTTTAATCTATTTGGGTGTTCGCAATGCGGGCGAAGCCGAACAAATCGATGAAACGGATACCTCGCTCACAACGCCAAAATCCTGATATGGCCAAGCTTGCCGCTGATCTTGATGTTCCCAAAGGGTTTTTGCCCGGGCGTCATGTGATTGACAGCTATGGCAATGGCGGTTTTCGCTTTGGCGATATGTCGCATAAAGGTTCTATTCTGGCTTTACCTTCTGGTATCCATGCATGGGCAGTCTCCGATTTTGCAACCATTACCCGCACCGATTTTGCTTTGATTATGGCTGAATCCGATCAAATCGATACTTTGTTGATCGGTACGGGATCCGATATGGCGCTATTGCCCGAGTCCCTGCGCTGGAGATTGAAAGAAGGCCGGATGGCGGTTGATTCGATGAGCACCGGATCGGCTGCACGCATCTATAACATCATGGTTTCTGAG
>CANGQA010000043.1 GCA_947455995.1 Hyphomicrobiales bacterium
ATGCGAGGTGAAAAATCCTTGCGTGTCGGATCCTCAATCTCCAGCTTCAATCTTTCGTTCGGATATAGCGGTGTGAGGTTATCGAAATTGACTTTATGTTTGGTCTGCTCAGGATCCTCGAAATTAATCGTATTGACCTTTAGCAAAGCAAAATAGCGTTCACCCTCTTTAGGACCTCGAATTTCGCCTTCGACAGTATCGCCCGTCCGCAGGCTGAATTTTCGGATCTGCGAGGGTGAAATGTAAATATCGTCTGGGCCGGCCAGGTAGTTCGAATCAGGAGACCGCAAGAATCCGAAACCATCGGGCAGAACTTCAACAACACCTTCACCGATAATATCGATGTCATTGGTCGCCAATTGTTTCAGGATCGCAAACATCAATTCCTGTTTACGGAGCGTACTGGCTGCTTCAACTTCATATTCTTCGGCAAAAGCAAGCAATTCGGTCGGAGCTTTGGCTTTAAGGTCTTTGAGTTTAATCTCTGGCATTGATATCGCCTGATTGAGAACGGATAGTGAATCCGATCGAACGTGGGGAAAGAAATTTGAGAGCATGACAGAGAACCGGGGGAATTACGGGTTCTCTGTTCCATAATCGATGAGGACTGAGGTCTGAACCCATAACAGGGAAGGACTCATTCACGAAAAAAGGGAACGGACAATCGTTAGCCGTTTTTACTGGTTCAGACAAGCCCTTCTTTAAAAAGGTTTCAATACAACCAAAAAAACAACAACAATCATTAAAACTGTAGGAATTTCGTTCAAAACACGAAAATAACGACCAGTCTTCTGATTCTCATCTCTAGCAAATCGTTTGACACAGACAGATAGCCAGCCGTGAACACCACTCATGACAACAACAAGCAATAATTTGGCATTCATCCATGGTGCTTTGCTCCAACCAGCACTGATCATCAAAGCCAGTCCAAAAATCCAACTGACAAGCATTGCCGGTGTCATGATAAAGCGAAGCAGACGACGTTCCATAATTTTGAATGTGTCGGTCAGGGATACATTATTCTGATTTTCCGCATGATAAACAAACAAACGCGGAAGATATAACATTCCGGCCATCCAACTGATCACAGCAATAATATGAATGGATTTAACAATTAAATATTGCGTCTCGGTCATAGAATTAGCCTCTTACGCGTTTCAACAAACGCTCAACGTGATCAGGTGATGTTTCAGGCACAATACCGTGACCGAGATTAAAAATATGCGGTCCCTGGGAAAAAGCCTCGATAATCTGGTCAACTCTTTGGTCCATCAATTCCCCTCCATTCACAACAAGAAGGGGATCAAGATGCCCTTGCACGGCTGAATGTTTTTGGACATGTTTTGCCGCCCATATTTCATCAACTGCCCAATCCAGACCTACCGCATTGGCTCCGGTCGCAAGAGCAACCTGATCGTGTCGCGCACCGGCCCCTTTGCAAAAGACAATAAAACGGGCATCGGGGCGTTGCTCCCGTACACGGGTAATGATTCGACCAATCGGATCAAAGGAATATGTTTTCAGCATATTGGCTGGCAAGGCACCGGCAAAACTCTCAAAAATCTGGGCGGCATCAATACCAGCTTCAAATTGCTTCACAAGGTAAGCGACAGAAGCGTCTTCTAACAACTGCATCAGACGGCGAAAGAACACAGGATCGGAATATGCCTTTAAACGGGAAGGAGCCAGTTCGGGGGTGCCCTTACCGGCAATCATATAACTTGCAACGGTCCAGGGAGCCCCGCAGAAGCCCAAAAAAGCCGTTGAGGCAGGTAATCTGCTTTTGACCCCGCGAATGGTCTCAAAGACAGGCGCGAGGTGATCGAGATCGATTGCAGATTTTAATTGTCCAAGCCCTTCGATATTGAGAACAGGATCGAGTCTCGGACCTTCTCCTTCCTGAAAAGATACTTTTTGCCCCAATGCATCAGGAACAACCAGAATGTCCGAAAAAAGGATCGCTGCATCGAAACCATATCTCTGAATAGGCTGCAATGTGGCTTCTATGGCCATGTCCGGCCTATAGCAAAAATCAAGAAAATTTTTGGCTTTGCTTCTTAATTCCCGATATTCAGGTAGATAACGTCCTGCCTGTCGCATGATCCAGATCGGTGGTCTCTTGAGGATCTGACCATCCAATACCTGCAAAATCGGCTTCATGTGACTTATCCCCTGATCGGTCTTCTAAATGATTCTTATATAAAGAATCTTTTGATGTTGTTGTTTGACCACCTCAAACCAGTGATTCTGATTGATACACAAACCATCCACATCAGACAAAGATTCATTCCCTATGGAAACCTGTCGATAAGTCAGGCATATCAAACCTGTTTTTCCTAAATACCCAAGTGAAATCATCGTGTTAAGTTTGTGAATTCTGAATACATCATTTTATCGATCATCATGTTGATAAAACGTCCGGTCTGAAGGGCTTGCTGTTTTTGACTGGGGATGATTCAAAGGGGTTTGTTTCACGTGAAACAGCTGCAGGACAAAAAGGGTCGGGTTATACCCCACTATCCACACTGATCCACAGTCCGGAAAACAAAAGAAGGATCGGGGCAAGTGACAACACGCAGCTATTTCCATCTGCATCTGGTCTCGGATTCAACGGGGGAAACCCTCATCGCAGTGTCGCGCGCGGTGGCCTCTCAATATACCGGCATATCGGCCATTGAGCATGTTTATCCCCTTGTTCGTACATCGCAGCAATTAGACCGCGTACTCAATGAATTGGAAGAGAGCCCGGGTGTTGTTCTCTATACGCTGGTTGAACCCGAATTGTCCGAGAAACTCGAGAGTGTTTGTCGTGAACACGGCTGTCCCTGTCTGTCGGTGCTTGATCCGGTGATGGCGCTGTTTCAATCCTATTTGGGGACAGTTTCCAATCATCGTCCTGGGGCACAACATGTGCTCAATGCCGAATATTTTAAACGGATCGATGCACTGAATTATACAATGCTTCATGATGACGGCCAGTTGCCGGATGATCTTGAAAGCGCAGATGTCATCCTTGTCGGTATCAGCAGAACCTCGAAAACTCCGACAAGCATGTATCTGGCCAATAGGGGCATCAAAACAGCCAATGTGCCCCTGGTGCCCGATATTCCACCTCCGCCAGACTTGAAAAGGGTGCGAAGGCCCCTGGTGGTTGGTTTGATTGCAAGCCCTGAACGAATTATCCAGATCAGACAAAATCGTTTGCTGTCGCTGAATGCCTCTGACGATACGCCTTATGTGGATCGGCAGGCCGTTAGTTCTGAAGTGTCGCAATCACGCCGGATGTTCCAACAAAACAATTGGCCCGTCATTGATGTCACCAGACGTTCGATTGAGGAGACAGCGGCTGCGATCATAGATCTTTATAAAGAGCGGCAAAACTCGCTCATGGCTCAATAATGATCTGGCAGCATCAAAAAATGCTGATTCTGGCTTCCAAAAGCCAAGCCCGCCAAAGGCTTTTGAATGAAGCGGGATTGGCTTTTACAAGTATGTCTGCAGCGATTGACGAGCGCCGTATCAATGCGCAGCACCAGCAAAGTCCGGTGACGGATCAAGCTATGCTCTTGGCGCGCGCCAAGGCGCTGGCCGTATCGGCTTTATATCATGATCAATGGGTAATCGGTGCAGATCAAATGCTCGATTGTAATGGTCAGGTTTTTCACCAAATCGACAACCGAACCGACGCATTAGCGCAATTACACAGTTTGAATGGCCAGACCCACCGCTTGACCAGTGCCGTCTGTCTGGTTTTTGCCGGACAGGTCGAGACTGAATTTTATGATATAGCCCATCTGGAAATGAAAAAGTGGT
This sequence comes from Hyphomicrobiales bacterium, assembly GCA_947455995.1. Classification (GTDB taxonomy): domain Bacteria; phylum Pseudomonadota; class Alphaproteobacteria; order Rhizobiales; family Beijerinckiaceae; genus CAIYZJ01. The sequence continues at coordinate 3,814 of CANGQA010000043.1, forward strand.
CGTCCCGCGATTTAAATCTTTATCTCGATGATGTAGGCGAAAAGGTGTTCGGCAGCGTTGGCTGCTATCATATAGAAGCAGAAGGGGCACATCTGTTTGAGCGGATTGATGGACAACGCAGCACAATCATGGGTATGCCCATCGAGCCTTTGCTCTCAATATTGAAACAAAAGGGATTGATCTCAACATGACCTTTGTGCTTGGCCTGACAGGCTCTATCGGTATGGGAAAATCGACAACCAGTGCGATGTTTCAAAAAAACAATGTGCCGGTCTATGATGCCGATGCGACTGTTCATGCCCTTTACAGGACAGTTGCTGTGCCTTTGATCGAGCAACGCTTTCCGGGAACGGTCATTGATGGTGCTGTTGATCGCAAATTATTAGGCCAACGGGTTTTAGCAGACCGGCAAGCCCTGAAGGATCTTGAAACGATTATTCATCCTCTTGTTCGCAGAGCAGAGAAACAATTTATTTTAGACCAGATCCGACTCGATACACCGTTAATTGTGTTGGATATTCCTTTATTGTTTGAAACGGGTGGTCAACAGCGTGTTGATGCGGTTTGTGTGGTCACGGCTCCGGCAGAAATGCAAAAGCAACGGGTGATGGATCGCAAAACCATGACCGAGGAACAGTTCAACACCATCCTTGCCAAACAATGGCCAGACCAGCAAAAACGCGCTCATGCTGATTGCCTGATTGATACGTCACAGGGGCTGGAATTTGCGGAACAGCAGGTTAAACAGGTGATCGAGACTTATTGTCATGCGACCGGAACCGTTGCACAGGCTTTGTTGAGCAAGAAAGACCCCCTGAACCATGCGTGAAATTGTATTTGATACAGAAACAACCGGTTTAAGCCCGCAATCAGGGGATCGCGTGGTCGAAATTGGCTGTGTCGAGCTGCACAACCACTTACCATCCGGCCGGACCTTTCATTGTTATATCAATCCGCAGCGTGACATGCCCGAAGAGGCCTTCAAAGTGCACGGTCTATCTGCTGCATTTTTATCCGATAAGCCGGTTTTTGCAGAAATTGCCGGATCATTTATCGAATTTATCGGCGATGCAACGATGATCGCCCATAACGCCTCGTTTGATATGATGTTCCTCAATCATGAATTGGTGCAACTGGGTCATGCTCCGATTGCCCCTGAGCGGATCATAGATACCTTGGCGATGGCTCGGCGGCGTCATCCATTCGGTCCCAACAGTCTGGATGCTTTATGCCAGCGGTACGGCATCGACAATTCACGCCGGACCAAACATGGCGCCTTGCTCGATTCAGAAATTCTTGCCGAAGTCTATATGGAATTGCTGGGCGGGCGGCAAACCGACCTTGGTTTGGGAAATGAACCGGTGGTCCAGACCAAACATGCGTCGGAGCCTGTCAATCCTCTTAAGGCTCAACGACGTGCCGAACCTTTGCCGAATAGGCTTGATGCCGACACGGTGGTCAAACACACCGCTTTCGTGGCAACCCTGAAAGAAGCCGTGTGGGCTGATTACATCAAAGAGGCGGATTAAGGATGCGAGATAGTTTTCTTGGCCACGGTTGAATTGGCATTGAGCCGATAAATCAGCGGAATTCCTGTTTCCAGTTCCATCGAAGGAATGGTTTTCGGCGACAGACGATCCAGCACCATCACCAAAGCCCGCAGGGAATTGCCATGGGCAGCAACTAGAACGCGTTTGCCTGCCAATACTTGCGGTAAAATATCCTGACAATAATAGGGAAGGACCCTGGCGACCGTGTCTTTAAGGCTTTCGCCATTGGGTGGCGGCACATCATAGGACCGCCGCCAGATATGAACCTGCTCTTCGCCCCAACGGGTACGGGCATCATCCTTATTGAGGCCAGATAAATCGCCATAATCACGCTCGTTGAGGGCCTGGTTACGGCTGACCGGAATGTCTGATTGACCCATTTCAGAAAGAATAAGCCCGCAAGTCTTTTGGGCGCGGGTCAGATCGGAGGTAAATGCCATGTCGAAATGCAGATCGAGCGCTTTCAGGCGATGACCTGCCGCTTTGGCTTCGCTGACGCCTTGGGCAGTCAGATCGGGATCCTTCCACCCCGTGAACAGATTTTTGAGATTCCAGTCACTCTGACCATGCCGTACCAGAACCAGAAGCCGTTCCATTGCAAAAACCCCATCTTCAATTTGTGCCGGAGCCATCCACTATCAAGAAAGCCCTAAAACATCCATCATAGAATAAAGTCCGACAGGCTGGCCTTTGCTCCAGACAGCAGCCTTGAGAGCGCCGGATGCGAAGAGACTACGATCCTCGGCATGGTGGGAAAGCGTGATGCGCTCGCCATTACCGGCAAAAATGACCGAATGATCGCCGATGACTGTGCCGCCGCGCAGAGTAGCAAAGCCGATCGAACCTTCGGGACGCTTGCCGGTTTCACCGTCGCGACTCCTGATCGAATGGTGTTCAAGCGCAATATTGCGGCCAGTGGCAGCAGCTTCACCCAATAAATAAGCTGTTCCGGATGGAGCATCGATTTTCATACGATGGTGCATTTCAACAATTTCGATGTCGAAGCTGGGGTCGAGTGCCGCCGCCACTTTTTGGACCATTGCAGCCAGCAGATTTACACCCAGACTCATGTTGCCCGATCTTACGATACATGTATGGCGAGCCTGTTCGGCAATGAAAGCAAGATCGTCTGCCGATAGGCCGGTGGTCCCGATGATATGAGCAATATGATGGGTTGCAGCCATGGCAGCGTAAAGACGCGTTGCCACCGGAATGGTGAAATCAATCATCGCATCGGCGTTGATCGCGGCATCGGGAAGTTCGGCTGTGATTGCTATCCCTGAAGCACCTATTCCTGCCACAAGGCCGGCATCTTGACCTATAAAAGCAGAATTTGGGGCATCCAATGCGGCGACTAGATGGATTTCCGCATGGTCCGCAATCGCTTTAACCAGCATCCGGCCCATGCGACCGGATGCGCCCGTGACGATCAATCGCAATGGATGGCCAGAATGATCAGTCATTGAATCTATCCTTGTGTTCAGACGGGTTGTGGCCCGTCATAACCATTGATAATGATCAGATCGACAAAAGCAGCATCCTTGCGGGCAGCGATGGCTGCCGTATATTCGGGTGAATGATAGCAGGCTACAGCCTGTTCATAGGATGGAAACTCGATCACGACATTGCGGCTTTTGGCACCGCCTTCGGCGACTTCAAAAGAGCCACCACGCACGATAAAACGCGCGCCATATTTGGAAAAGGCAGCGCCATTCAAAGCGACATAGTTCTTGTAAGCATCCATATTGGTCACTTCGACGCGACCGATCCAATAGGCTTTGGTTGTCATGAAGTCTTTCTCCCGAGAGTTTGTTATGTGTGCTTTGCGGTTTGTATTTCAGTCAAAATGGCTTCTGCAGCGGCTTTGGGATCAGGGCTTTGGGTGACAGGGCGACCAATCACCAGACGGTCGGCACCGGCAATGATCGCCTTAAGCGGTGTCATGATGCGTTTTTGATCGCCGATCGCGGTGGATGCCGGCCGGATCCCCGGAGTGATCAAGGTCATGCCCGGACCCAGCAAGGCCCGCATAGCGAAGACTTCTTCGGGCGAAAGAATGAGACCATCAATTCCGATTCGGTCGGCAGCCAGCGCGCGCATCTTGACCAGCTCGTTAACGCTCTTGTTATAGCCCGCATCAATCAGATCTTGATTGTCATAAGAGGTCATGACAGTGACCGCCAACAGCTTTAAATCACTGCCGGTTTTGCCAGCCATTGCCGCTTTCATAGTTTGAGGAAAGGCGTGAATGGTGAGAAAGGTCATGCCAAGATCGGCAATCTGCTCGGTTGCCCGCTGGACCGTATTGGGGATATCGTGCAATTTCAGATCAAGAAACACCTGCTTGCCGGATTTGACCAAATCTCGGGCAAATTCCAAACCGCCCGCATAGGTTAGTTCCAGACCGACCTTGTAAAAGGATACTGTATCACCCAGCGTCCCGACCAAACGTTCGGCATCACGCGTTGTAGGAACATCAAGGGCGACAATCAGACGATCACGAGGCGATAGCGGCATCAAACGGCTCCGGACAGAACGAGTTTCATATTGTGCCTCTTTATGGCACAGCGAATCAATGTCTGTCTTGTTCGATCAACACGGTGCGGATTTAGTCGGCCGGTTTAGAAAAGAATTCCTTGATGCGCGAGAAAAAGCCGTCGCTTTCGGGTTGGGTATCTGCCGAACTCTGGCCGTCGAATTCACGCAGCAATTCCTTCTGGCGGGCATTGAGCTTTTGCGGTGTTTCCACCACTGTTTGCAGATAGAGATCGCCGAAATCGCGCGATTGCAGAATCGGCATGCCCTGACCGCGCAGCCGGATTTGCTTGCCGGTTTGCGTGCCTTCGGGAATGGTCACGATCTTTTCTTTGCCGGACAATGTCGGCATACGGATTTCACCGCCTAAAGCGGCTGTCACCATTGAAATCGGTACGCGGCAATAAAGATCTGCTCCGTCGCGCTGGAAAAAACTATGGGCCTTCAGAGAAACGAAAATATAGAGATCACCGGGCGGGCCACCGCGCAAGCCTCCTTCCCCTTCGCCAGCCAGCCTGATCCGGGTGCCGTCATCGACACCTGAAGGGACATTGACCGAAAGGGTACGCTCGCGCGTGGTGCGGCCCGAACCTGAACAGCTAGGGCAAGGATTTTCAATCATCTCGCCACGGCCCTGACAATGAGGGCAGGTCCGTTCTACCGCAAAAAAGCCCTGTGTGGCTCTGACACGCCCGTGTCCGCCGCATGTCGTGCAGGTTTTGGCCTTGGTGCCCGCTTTTGCTCCGGTCCCTGAACAGGGTTCGCAACTGATCGAGATCGGAATGGTGAGCGCTGCCGTTTTGCCGTTAAAAGCATCTTCCAGAGTAATCTCTAGATTATAGCGCAAATCCGATCCGCGTTCGCGGCCATTGTTGCTGCGCGAACGGCGTCCGCCCATTTCGCCGAAAAGATCCTCGAAAATATCCGACATGCTTGAGGCAAAATCGCCGGAAAAGCCGCCGGTACCACCCCCGCCCTGCTCGAATGCCGCATGACCAAACCGATCATAGGCAGCGCGTTTTTGGGTATCTGACAGGGTCTGATAGGCCTCATTGAGCTCTTTGAAACGGGCTTCGGCCTCGGAATCATTGGGATTGCGGTCGGGATGGTATTTCATCGCCAATTTGCGGAAAGCCGATTTGAGCTCAGCTTCATCGGCTGTCCGTGCGACATCAAGAACTTCATAATAATCGCGTTTGCTCATGACAGCGCCATTGAATGAGAAAAAAGGATGATAATCAGACAGATAGACAGAAACCCGACACGTGACCGTACCGGGTTTCGAGTATTATTGGAACGCAGACAAACCGAAATTATGACCGCTTCTTCTTGGCATCATCCCCACCGACTTCACGGAAATCGGCATCAATGACATCATCCTTGTGATCGCCTTTATGGGGCTCGTCATGATGGGGCTCATCATGGGAGCTTTCCCCTGCGGCTTGCGAAGCGGCATAAACAGCTTCACCCAGTTTCATCGAGGCCTGAACCAGCTCGGCCGTTTTGGCTTTGATGCCTTCGATGTCTTCGGTGCCGAGCACAGCTTTCAAGCCGTCAATGGCTGTCTGGATATTGGTCTTTTCGGTTTCGCCAACCTTGTCACCGTGCTCCGCCAGTGATTTTTCGGTTTGGTGCATCAGGCTTTCACCCTGATTCTTGGCTTCGACCAATTCGCGGCGGATTTTATCCTCGGATGCGTGGGCTTCCGCATCCTTGACCATCTTTTCGATGTCGGTATCGGACAAGCCACCCGACGCTTGAATCCGGATCTGCTGTTCCTTTCCGGTTGCCTTGTCTTTGGCCGTAACCGAGACAATGCCGTTGGCGTCGATATCGAAGGTTACTTCGACTTGCGGCATTCCGCGTGGAGCTGGCGGCAGACCAACCAGATCGAACTGGCCGAGCATCTTGTTATCGGCGGCCATTTCGCGTTCGCCCTGGAACACGCGGATGGTCACAGCGGTCTGGTTGTCCTCGGCGGTCGAGAACACCTGGCTTTTCTTGGTCGGAATGGTGGTGTTGCGGTCAATCAGACGGGTAAACACGCCGCCAAGCGTTTCAATGCCAAGTGACAAAGGCGTCACATCGAGCAACAGAACATCCTTGACATCGCCTTGCAGCACGCCGGCCTGAACTGCGGCACCAATGGCCACCACTTCATCAGGATTGACACCCTTGTGAGGCTCTTTGCCGAAGAATTGTTTGACGACTTCCTGCACTTTGGGCATGCGGGTCATACCGCCGACCAGAATCACTTCTTCGATTTCCCCGGCGGTCAGGCCTGCATCTTTCAGCGCCTTTTTGCATGGTTCGATAGTCCGTTGCACCAGATCGTCGACCAGAGCCTCGAATTTGGCGCGGGTGAGTTTCAGGGTCAGATGTTTCGGGCCGGATGCATCGGCGGTGATGTAGGGCAGGTTGATTTCGGTTTGGGTGGTCGATGACAGCTCGATCTTGGCCTTTTCAGCGGCTTCCTTCAAACGCTGCAGGGCCAGCTTGTCCTTTTTCAGGTCGATGCCCTGTTCCTTTTTGAATTCGTCGGCCAGATATTCAACCAGACGCATATCAAAGTCTTCACCACCAAGGAATGTATCGCCATTGGTGGATTTCACTTCAAACACGCCATCACCGATTTCGAGAATGGACACGTCGAAAGTCCCGCCACCGAGATCATAGACGGCAATGGTTCCGGATTTCTTGTCGAGGCCATAGGCCAAGGCGGCGGCGGTTGGCTCGTTGATGATGCGCAACACTTCCAGACCGGCGATCTTGCCGGCATCTTTTGTGGCCTGGCGCTGGGCATCGTTGAAATAGGCTGGAACGGTAATGACGGCCTGTGTCACAGTCTGGCCAAGGAAGGCCTCAGCGGTTTCCTTCATTTTTTGCAGGATGAAAGCAGAAATCTGCGAGGGCGAATATTCCTGCCCATGGGTGCGTACCCAAGCATCGCCGTTTTTGGCTTTCATGATTTCGTAGGGGACCAGACCCTTGTCTTTTTCGGTCATCGGGTCGTTATAGGTGCGGCCAATCAGGCGTTTGATCGCAAAAAATGTCCCTTCGGGATTGGTGACAGCCTGACGCTTGGCAGGTTGACCAACCAGCTTTTCATCCGAATCCGAGAATGCGACAACCGAAGGGGTTGTGCGTGCGCCCTCAGCGTTTTCAATCACGCGAGGCGTCGAGCCTTCCATCACAGCCACACAAGAATTGGTGGTGCCAAGATCAATACCGATAACTTTTGCCATGATCATCATTCCTTCATTGAGCGAGATCGCCGTGCCCCGTCAATAATTGACCTATCAATTATTGATTTACAGCAGCTTCGGCCTCGGATCAGGCCGGCAAATCATGTGATTGTTTGCCGATTGATCGATCTCCAACAGATGCCAAAAGAACCATAAGGATCTTTCAGGTTCCCTCGCTATATATGAAGGCGATTTTCTCTCTACAAGGACTCAAGGGGCAGAGAATCGGCAAAACGATGATTTTATTTTGCCGTGGTCTGTTCAGGTTCCCTTATCAAGACAACCTGCTTCCCATCCCAACATGGCCTGTTTGCGCGGTATTCCCCAATGGTAACCGGTCAATGCACCGGAGCGGCCCAGTACCCGATGGCAGGGAACCACAAAAGACACAGGATTGCGCCCGACTGCTGCACCGACAGCCCGTGCCGCTTTCGGTTTGCCGATATGTTCGGCAATGGTGGAATAGGTTGTGGCTTGGCCGAGCGGAATTTTGAGGAGGGTTTCCCAGACGCGAAACTCGAAATCTGAGCCGATCAGCACAACCCGCAATGGCTGATCGGCTTGCCATTGCCGGGGGCTGAAGGCACGTTCGGCATAAGTCAATGTGAGAATCTGGTTCTCGATCAATTGGGCCAAAGGCCAGCGTCGCTGCATATCGGCCAAAGCGGCTGGACGGTCATTGTTGTCGACAAAACCCAAGCCCGCTACGCCGCGATGGGTTGTGACAATGATGGCTTCCCCGAAAGGCGAGGGATGGAAACCGTAATGCAGCACCAGTCCCTGGCCTTTGGCTTTCCACTCTCCCGGCGACAGGGCTTCATGGGTAACAAACAGATCGTGCAACCGACCCGGACCGGACAGTCCGACTTCGAGCGCGGTATCGAGCACGCTGGCGGAATCGCGTAACAGACTGCGGGCGTGATCCAGTGTGATGGCTTGTAGGAAGCTTTTGGGTGAAATGCCGGCCCAACGTTGAAACAACAAACGCACATGGTTGGAGGACAGGCCAACATGCTCGGCAATATCTTCCAGTTCGGGTTGTTGCCGCCAATGATCGGTCATGAAGGCCAACGTCTTGCGCACGACATCATAATCAGCCTGGGCGATGGCAAGAGGATGGCTTTGCAATGGTAGAGTGTCGCTGGTCATGGTGTTTCTCCGATCATGTCACGCCCAGATTAGGCGATGGCCGGATCAACCGACACCCGAAAACCACACTCAGTCATGATCAAATACAGGTCCGCGTTTGGCAGTTGCGAGGGCGCTTTGCAGGGCTTTGCCGAAATCGGTTTTGTCATCCGTGTTCAAACAATCGGCTATAATGACGCTTTCGCCTTTTGAAACCAGCCTAAGGTGTTTCAAGGTCTGGTCTGTCATCACATCCTTGTTTAGCGTGGTCCAGACAGGATTGAAGCGCCAGTTTTGCGGTATTCCGTCATAGGCTACTTTTTTGATGTCGAGATGATACTGGCTCAGAATAATGGATTCATAGGATTTTGCGGCGGTCATATTGGTGCGGAACGCCCAGTAGAGCAGTGCAATATCAAGCCCGTAAAAACCCGCAACCGGCCAGAAGCCGAAGATGACAAACGGAATTGCCGCAATCAATCCCGCAATGGCGACAAGCCCGATCACCAGCCGAATTCCTTGCGGTGTCAACGAGCGGTGCGGGCGCAGGACTGCCGAAAACAGCACCGGATCATCATGATGGGCTGCACAAAGACGGGACGAATGTGGGGCAGGCAGGGTCATAGCGGGTTTTCCGATCAAACTATTTACGATTATAGTGCAGCGATGACCCAAACAAAGCCCAAAAACACAAATGCCAAGCCCCGAAGTAAAGCAGTCTCCAAAAAAGGTCCGACTTTGCTGCCTCCTGAAGCCGTGCGCGCTATTTTTATGCGGTTCCATGCCGGAGAGCCGGAGCCGAAAGGCGAGTTGGAGCACGTAAATCCGTTCACCTTGCTGGTTGCGGTGGTGCTTTCCGCGCAAGCCACGGATGCGGGAGTTAACAAGGCGACACGTCCGCTGTTTGCCCAAGTCACGACACCGCAACAGATGGTTGATCTGGGCGAGGACCGATTGCGCGAAATCATCAAAACCATCGGATTGTTTCGCACCAAGGCCAAAAATGTGATTGCTCTGTCGCAGCAATTGCTGCGTGACCATCAGGGCGAGGTTCCCGCTGATCGTGATGCGCTTGAAAAATTGCCCGGGGTCGGCCGTAAAACCGCCAATGTGGTGATGAATATGGCTTTTGGCCAGCCAACAATGGCAGTTGATACGCATGTGTTCCGTGTTGCCAACCGCTTGCATCTGGCGATTGGCAAAACTCCTTTGGCGATCGAGCTGGGGTTGGAAAAGGTTATTCCGGCAGATTATGCCCTTCATGCGCATCATTGGCTGATTTTGCATGGGCGCTATCTGTGCAAGGCGCGCAGTCCGGAGTGTTGGCGGTGTCCGTTAACAGATCTTTGTCCATTCGAGCCAAAAACGAAACCTAAATAGGCCTAAGCAGTTGCTCGTTGGGACTGTCCGTTCTATACGGCGAAGCTGTTTTTCATGAGCCGGTCTTTTTGTCGGGACCGGTTTTATGGGTCACCCATCCTTTTAGCCTTATAGAACGAGAACCGTCGAAATCATGGCGACGCTTCATCATCATCCTTTATGTCCGCATTCCCGCTTCATCCGGTTGGTTCTAGGCGAACTTGGCCTTGAGACCTATCTGATCGAGGAAAATATCTGGGAGCGTTCGCAACAGTTTTTGATGCTTGATCCGCAGGGTCGTACACCTGTGTTTGTCGAAGACCAGATCGGTGCGGTGCCTGGCGCCAGCGTCATTGCCGAATATCTCGACGAAACACGGGGATTGGCGTTGGGAGATCGCCGTTTGTTGCCGGATGATCCGCGCGGGCGGGTCGAGGTGCGGCGGTTGATGGAATGGTTCAACGGCAAGATGTATGAGGAAGTGACGGATTATCTGGTCACTGAAAAAGTCTTCAAGCGTCTGATGTCTAGCCAGGCTGGTGGGGGAGCTCCCGATACTGTAGCCATTCGTGCCGGTCGCAGTAATATCCGTTACCATCTCGCCTATGTGGGCTATCTGATGCGGGCCCGGAACTGGCTTGCCGGTGATCGTTTATCCTATGCTGATCTGGCTGCTGCCGCGCAGTTTTCTTGCGCCGATTATTTGGGTGATGTGCCTTGGCAGGAGAATGATGCGGCAAAGCAATGGTATGCGCGTATCAAATCCAGACCCTCTTTTCGGCCTTTGCTGAATGACCGGATCAGCGGCATGATTGCGGCTGACCATTACGCGGATCTCGATTTTTGACGCCGCAAGCCCTCAAACGGGCTTTGATCAAGCGCGCCGAGGCGCAAGGCTTTGTGTTGACGCGGGTAACAAACGCGGTTTTGCCTGAGCGTATTGCCCATGATCTCGCCGATTTTATCGGCCAGAACCATCACGGCGAGATGACCTGGATGGCCGAAACACAGGATCGGCGCGACAGTCCCGATCATTTATGGCCTGAAGCGCGTTGTGCGGTGGTCTTGGCGATGAGTTATGCACCCGCTGATCCGCCGCTCGAGGGGCTGGCGCGGACAGATCAAGGCTATGTTTCAGTCTATGCCCGTTCGCGCGATTACCATGACGAGATCAAGGGCAAGTTGAAACAGGTCGCTGCGGTACTGGCAAGTGCGCAAGCGCAGGTCAAAGTGTTCGTCGATACGGCACCTTTAATGGAAAAGCCGTTGGCGCAACAAGCAGGTTTGGGCTGGCAAGGTAAGCATACAGTGCTGGTTAATCGCCAGCAGGGCAATTGGCTGTTGCTGGGCGTGATCCTGACCGATGCCGATTTGCCTGTTGATCCGCCCGAGACCGATCATTGCGGATCATGCCGTCGTTGCTTGTCGATTTGTCCGACCAATGCTTTTCCCGCTCCCTATCAGCTCGACGCCCGCCGTTGCATCACCTATCTGACGGTGGAACATAAGGGGCCGATACCGCAAGAGTTCCGCAAACCGATGGGCAACCGGATTTTTGGTTGCGATGATTGTCTTGCGGTCTGCCCCTGGAACAAATTCGCGGTGGACGCGCAGGCCTATCGGCGTGAGATGCGCGAAGATCTCAGTGCTTTGCCGCTCGAAGAGATGCTGGCATTGGATGATGCGGCTTTTCGGTTGTTTTTTGCCTCGACCCCGATCAAACGCACCGGTTTTACCCGGTTCATGCGCAATGTCTTGATTGCGGCAGGCAATTCCGGCGATCAGGCATTGGTGCCACAGGTCGAGGCCTGTCTCCATCATGGTGAACCGCTGATCAGAGGGGCCGCAGTTTGGGCTTTAGCCCAGCTGATTGATCCGGCACAGTGGCAGAATTGGCGCGACCGGTCCTTAAGTCATGAGACTGATCAGGATGTACAGGCCGAGTGGTTATCAATTTCGGAACCGGAACGAGGTTTGATTTAATGGGTTCTTTGGTTATTTTCGGTTTTGGTCAATCGGCCCGCGCCTTTGTTCAACGCGTTGGTGCGAATTATTCCTCTATCGTTGCGACCGTGCGAGACGGTGCCTCTGCACAACCGATGCGGGGTGTCGAGATCATGGATTTCAACGAGACAGGCTTTGATCCGCGTCTCACCCAAGCTGTGACCGATGCCGAAGTGATTTTGTGCTCGGTACCGCCCGATGCCGAGGGTGATCCGGTGCTTGAATGGTTTGGCGATACAATACAGGCAGCGCATCGCCTGAAATGGCTCGGGTATTTGTCAACCATCGGGGTTTATGGCGATCATCAAGGCGGATGGGTCGATGAAACAACTCCGGTCCGCGGGGATCATGAACGTTCGTATAGACGCCTGATGGCCGAACAGATGTGGCAGGCTTTGTCGCGAGATGCCAATCTGCCTCTGCATATTTTTAGGTTGGCAGGAATTTATGGTCCTGCCCAAAATGCATTGCTGCAATTACAGCGGGGAACGGCAAAACGGGTGATCAAACCCGGTCAGGTGTTTAACCGCATCCATGTAGACGATATCGCCAATATTCTGGCTGCCTCGATCATGAAGCCCCGTCCTATGGCGATTTATAACGTGACGGATGATTGTCCCTGCCCGCCGCAGGATGTGGTGACATTTGCCGCAGAGCTGATGGGGATTGCTCCGCCTGCTGAAGTGCCGTTCGAGCAGGCCAATTTTTCCCAGATGGCCCAAAGCTTCTACGCACAGAACAAGCGGGTATCCAACCGTCTTATTCACGAGGAACTGGGCGTCAAACTGCTTTACCCGACCTATCGCGAGGGGTTGCAGGCACTTCAAGCGGCATATCGTGTGCCTTCGGCACCAAAATAGCCAACATATTTTGGGTTGATATCGCTTACAGGCAGAATCACCAATACATCGGTGGTGCCGAATTGATGGTCTATCACGGCATGATCTCCGAAGCGGGCACCTATTCGCAAATAGGCTTTGATCAGCGGCGGCATTGAATGAATCGCTTTTTTGGCATCAATGTCTGCTGGATCAAGCCGATCCATGGAAATGGCCTGTTTTGGCAATGCTTGAATCTGCCATTGCGGTTCAGCTCGCATGTGATGGTGCAGGAAGCTCAGCGGTAACGCCAATCGGTCGGGATCGGTTCCCTCAAAACTGGCGCATCCGAACATGACATCAATGGCATGGCGGCGCACATAGGCCCAGATCCCGTGCCAGAGCAGTTCGACGGTGCGTTTGTCGCGGTAGGATGGTTCGACACAGGAGCGGCCGAGTTCGAGAAAGCGCAAACGTGGCTGCGCTTGCAGCATTGGCGCGATATTGAATTCCTGTTCCGAGTAAAAACCGCCATGGCGCGCTGCCACCTCCTGCCGTAAGAGCCGGTATGTGCCGACGACCTTAGGTTTGGCGGGATTTTTGCCAGATGCGGCAGTGTCGATCACCAGCAAGTGATCGCATAGAGCATCGAAGGGATCGATATCACGCTGTTTCAGCCAGCTTTTGAGATCGGGCATGGCTGACATTTCACCGTAAAACACCCGGTAGCGGAGTTTTTGCGCACGTTTGATGTCCTTTGGTGTCGCTGCCAGCCGCACCTCCAATGTGCCGTAGCGGCCTAATAATTCGCCCTGCGGTTGAGCATGAAACACCTTCGGCAACAGCGCATTTCTGAATACGGGGATTGGATTGTGCACAAATTCGGACATGCCACGATGCTCCTGCCGGCTACGGATAGAAGTTTCCCGATGGATCTTATTCCGTCAGGCCTATCCATCACAGAGTTGTGAAACTTGTATGACACAATCAGTCACGAATGGCGCGGTCTTGTTTGTCATGCCGATAGGACAGAGCTTCGGCAAGATGAAGCCGCTTGATGGTTTGTGATCCATCGAGATCGGCAATGGTGCGGGCGACTTTGAGGCTGCGGTGATAGCTGCGGGCACTGAGCCGGAATTGATCGGCGGCCTGTTGCATCAGGGCCGTGCTGGCCGAATCCAGTACGGCGATCTGTTCAAGCAGAGGCGGGGGACAGGCGGCATTTGTGGTGATATCTGGCCGCTCGAGTCGTTCGAACCGGTGTTTTTGCCGTTCGCGTGCTTTGATGACTCTTTGCGCAACCTGTGCCGAGGCTTCGGCTTGCTCCGCTCCCATCAGATCATGCGCACTGACGGCCGGCACTTCGATATGCAGATCGATCCTGTCAAGCAATGGCCCGGACAGTCGACTTTGATAGAATGCCATACATTTGTCATTGGGTGCGCGTTTGCAGGCAAAACCGGGTTCGTTGGCCAGACCGCACCGACAGGGGTTCATGGCGGCAATCAGTTGGAACCGAGCAGGATAGGCAATGCGGTGATTGGCGCGGGCTATGATGATTTCGCCTGACTCCAGCGGTTGGCGCAGACTGTCCAGGACCTGTGGCTGAAATTCCGGCAATTCATCGAGAAAGAGAATACCGTGATGGGCCAGCGAGGCTTCGCCCGGTTTGGCCCGCAACCCCCCGCCGACCAGAGCAGGCATTGATGCTGAATGGTGCGGGGCCCGAAATGGTCGCCGATCGGTCAGACTGCCGCCGGCCAAAGTGCCCGCAACCGAATGGATCATTGATACGTCCAGCAATTCCTTTGGCAACAAAGGTGGTAATATCGACGGTAAACGTGTGGCCAACATGCTTTTGCCAGCCCCGGGCGGGCCATTCATCAGCAGATTGTGGCCGCCTGCTGCAGTGATTTCCAGGACCCGCCGCGCACTTTCCTGACCGCGAATATCGGCCATATCCGGCAGATTCACCACCGCCTGCCTGATTGCCGGTTGGGGGCGCGCCATTAATTGTGTCCCTTTGAAGTGATTGGCCAGCTGGATTAGTGATTGGGGTGCCAGAATATCGAGATCGGCCGAAGCCCAAGCGGCTTCCGGCCCGCAAGCCTCCGGACAGATCAACCCAAGATTGCGCTGATTGGCGGCAATGGCGGCAGGCAAAACTCCCGCAACAGGGGTAATTGACCCATCAAGGGCCAGTTCCCCCAAAACACAATAGTCATCAAGTGCATCGGACGGAATGGCCCCAATAGCCGCCATCAAAGCCAGTGCAATCGGGAGATCGAAATGGCTGCCTTCTTTCGGCATATCGGCAGGGGCAAGGTTGATGGTGATGCGTTTCAACGGCAGGGCGAGACCCGATGCTGTCAGCGCAGCACGGACCCGCTCGCGCGATTCACCCACCGCTTTGTCGGGTAGACCGACAATCATGAACAGGATTTTGCCGGTTGAAATCTGCACTTGCACATCGACATTGCGGGCCTCGATTCCCTCAAAGGCAACAGTGGCGACACGAACAGTCATCAGCACTCTCCCCCGAGACCAACAGTGATTGCCGTCCAGCAGGCCATCAAAACCCAGTCTAGGGGCGAGCTTGTGGCGATCAGCCTGTCGGTTTCGACAGGTCTAGAGATTTAATTGATAGTCTTGCTGAGTGTGATGAGCTGGTAGAGTTGATCGAGTGCCTCCCGTGGGGTCAGGCTGTCGGGATCAATATTTTCCAGTGCTTGACGTAAAGGGTCCGGCCCGGTTTGGTTGGGCGAAGGCGTTTGTACCGCATAGGATCGGATCGGTACCGAAAAGAGTGGGAGATCATCGACCATCCGGTCGATCGGGGCGCGTTGATCCTGAGTTTCCAACTCGGTCAGGATGACTTGTGCACGGTTGATGACGGCATGGGGCAGTCCGGCCAATTTGGCAACCTGAATACCATAGCTTCGGTCTGCTACGCCGGTGATGACCTCGTGCAGGAACACCACATCACCTCGATATTCCGTCACGCGCAGGGTCAACAGATGCAGTCGGTCGAGCTTTTTGGCCAGTGCAGTCAACTCATGAAAATGGGTGGCAAACAGGCCACGGCAGCGGTTTTGTTCGTGCAGATGTTCAATAGTTGCCCATGCAATCGACAAACCGTCATAGGTGGCGGTGCCACGGCCGATTTCATCCAAAATGACCAGAGACCGTTCGGTTGCCTGGTTCAGAATGGCGGCGGTTTCGATCATTTCGACCATGAAGGTCGAACGGCCCCGTGCTAGATCATCCGCGGCTCCGACCCGCGAAAAAAGCCGATCCACCAATCCGATATGGGCGCGGCTGGCAGGCACATAGCTGCCCATTTGGGCCAGAACAGCCAATAACGCATTTTGCCGTAAAAAGGTCGATTTCCCGGCCATATTCGGTCCGGTCATCAGCGCAATGCAGCCGAAGCTTTGCCCCTGATCGCGGCTTAATTCGGTTTCATTGGCAACAAAACTGTGACCGTCCCGCTTCAAAGCGCTTTCCACCACAGGATGTCGGCCATTTTCGATATGAAAGGCCAGCGATTCATCGACAATCGGCCGCGTCCAACCCCCTTCTTCGGCGCGTTCTGCCAAAGCCGAGGCCACGTCGAGCTGGGCCAGTGCATCAGCCACCGCCTTGATGGTGATATCCACCCGCAGCACAGCATGGGAAAGCTCGTCAAAAATAGCCAATTCCAGAGCCAAAGCCCGATCGGCGGCCGAAGCAATTTTGCTTTCAAGCTCGTTCAGTTCGGTGGTCGAAAAGCGCATCGCGCCTTGCATGGTTTGGCGATGGACGAATAACGCCTGATGGGGGGGCTTCAACAGCTCTTCGCCAACAGTTTGAGGCACTTCGACAAAATAGCCGAGAAAATTATTGTGTTTGATCCGCAATGTCTTGGCATTGGTCGCTTCGGCATATTGCGCTTGCAGACCGGCAATCACCTGTCGGCTGGCATCTCTCAAGGCGCGGGTTTGATCAAGCTCCTGGGAAAACCCGGCGGCGATGAAGCCGCCATCACGCGAGCGCAGTGGCAATGACTCGTCTAATGCCTTTTGCATCAATTCCGGCAAACCGCGATCCAGTTGCCCCAATGCCTGATGGGCTTTCTGTAAGTCTAGAGGTTGCCCTGTCTGCTGATCAAGCAATTCCCCCACCATCAATGCGGCGTGCATGCTGTCGCGCAAGGAGGCCAGATCACGTGGGCCGCCTCGTCCCATCGCCAGACGCGATAAAGCGCGGGCCAGATCGGGGGCGCCCCGCAAAATACGGCGCATATCGGCTCGCAAAGCGCGATTGTGGTGAAAGAAATCAATGGCATCCAGCCGGTCGGCAATGATAGCCACATTGGTTAACGGGCCAGACAAACGCTCGCCCAGCAAGCGGGCTCCGCCGGGTGTGACGGTGCGGTCCAGTGTCGCCAGCAGACTGCCCTGCTTTTCGCCAGACAGAGTGCGCGATAATTCAAGATTGGCACGGGTGGCGGCATCCAGCCGCATGCCACCCGCTAACGAATCCGAAACGGGTACCGACAAAGGCGGCCGGGCGCCCAATTGAGTGCGCTCGATATAGACAATGATTGCGGCAGCGGCAATGATTTCAGCGCGGGAGAGCGTGCCGAAGCCCGATAATGTTCCGACTCCGAAATAATCCAATAAACGCTTCTCGGAAGAGGTAAAATCGAAGCCCTCGCGCGCCAGTGGGGTGATCGAACTGCCGCTTTCGCGCCAGACATGCTGCAAAGCCGGTTCTTCAAAGATGCTGTCGGGAATCAGCAATTCACGGGGTTGATAGCGGCTGAGTTCCGCACCGAGTGCGAGATCTTCAACCTCGCGTGTCACAAAGCGGCCGGTTGATATATCGGTGGCTGCCAAACCATAGAGCCACCCTCCGTCGGGACGGCGGACCCGCCCTATGGCTGCCAGCCAGTTGGCACTGGCGGGATCTAGCAAAGTGTCTTCGGTCAGGGTGCCGGGGGTAACCAGACGCACGACATCGCGGCGCACCACCGATTTGGCCCCGCGTTTTTTAGCCTCTGCCGGATCTTCGGTCTGCTCGCACACGGCTACGCGATGTCCTGCGGCAATCAGCCGCTGCAGATAATCATCGGCCCGTTCGACAGGCACACCGCACATCGGAATATCTTCGCCGTGGTGTTTGCCGCGCTTGGTCAGCACAATACCGAGTGTGCGTGAAGCGATTTCGGCATCACGGAAAAACAATTCATAAAAATCGCCCATCCGGTAAAACAGCAACGAGTCCGGATTGGCCGATTTGATTTCGATAAATTGCGCCATCATCGGCGTGGTCTGGCTATCAGCGACCATCAACGCCGGAGTCGTCGCCAAAGGATTCTGGACGGGCAAATCATTCATGCGTGCAAACTAGCAAAGCTTTGCTCTGGTTTCACTGCTTCTCACGCCGTTAAACGGTTTTCTCCCACATAAAATCAAACCACGGGCATTGATTGAGCTCGACGATGCAGCCCGTTATAAGGCAGGCATGATGTTTAACAGCCCTTTGCCGATTGACGAGGTTCTGGACGAGCTGTCTGCTGCTTTGCGGGGCGGCCGCAATGCTGTGCTGGTTGCGCCACCGGGAGCGGGTAAAACAACGCGGGTGCCTCTTGCTTTACTGGACCAAGAGTGGCGCGGGGACAAGCGGGTTCTGGTGATGGAGCCGCGACGGCTGGCGGCCCGTTCGGCGGCGGCGCGGATGGCATCCGAATTGGGTGAAGCCTTGGGCGATAGAGTTGGGTTGCGGGTCCGTCTTGCTTCCCAGATCGGCCCCAAAACCCGGATCGAGGTGATTACAGAGGGCATCTTCACCCGCATGATTCTGGATGATCCAGAACTTGGATCGGTGGCGGCGGTTCTGTTTGACGAGTTTCATGAACGTTCGCTCGATGCTGATCTCGGGCTGGCACTGGCGCTGGATGCACAGCGCAGTTTCAACCCTGATTTGCGGATTGTTGTGATGTCGGCCACCCTTGATGGTGCGCGAGTTGCAGGTTTGCTTGATGATGCACCGGTGATCTGCAGTGAAGGGCGCAGTTTTCCGGTCCAGACGCGCTATCGCGGCCGTGATCCATCCAAGCGGATCGAGGACGAGGTCGTGACTTGCGTGCAAGTTGCGCTGGCCCATGACGAAGGCTCGATATTGGTGTTCTTGCCCGGACAAGGGGAAATCATTCGTACCGCCAACCGTTTGCAAGAACTGATCAGCAATCCCGATATTCTGGTTGCACCGCTTTATGGCGCGATGGATGCGGCGGCGCAGGATCTGGCTGTGCGTCCTTGTCCGAAGCATCGGCGCAAAATCGTGCTGGCAACCTCGATTGCCGAAACCTCACTGACCATCGAGGATGTGAGGATTGTGATTGATTGCGGCTTGTCCCGTGTGCCGCGTTACGAGCCTGATATCGGGATGACGCGACTGGAAACGGTGCGTGTATCGCGGGCGGCAGCAGATCAACGCCGTGGCAGAGCAGGTCGTACCGCTCCCGGAATCGCCTATCGCCTATGGGAAGAAGCTGCCCAGGGAGCGCTTGAAGCTTTCCAGACCCCTGAAATCATGGCGGCCGATCTGTCGTCGCTCGTCCTCGATTGTGCGGCTTGGGGGGAATATGATCCGCGCCGGCTCTCGATGCTGGATCCGCCGCCTTTGCCGGCACTGACCGAGGCCCGCCAATTGCTGACAGTGTTGGATGCGCTCACCCAGGACGGGCGGTTGACCAAAACAGGAGAAAAAATTAGGGCACTGCCTTTGCCGCCCCGTTTGGGAAGAATGATCATTTCGGCTCAGGAACAAGATAATGTTTCTTTGGCTGTGGAGATTGCCGCTGTGCTAACCGAGCGCGGGTTGGGCGGTGATGGAATTGATGTGGCCCACCGGATTGATCTTTTTCGGCGTGATCGCGGACCGCGGGCGCAGGATATGCGTCGCCTGGCCGATCAATGGATCAGAATGGTTGGTGGCAAGCTTTCACCCCGGGAAAAACAACCGGTCGAGCGGTTCGAGGTTGGTGCGGTGCTCGCTTTGGCTTTTCCGGATCGGGTTGCCAAAGCGCGTGGACCTGTTGGAACCTTTCTGATGGCCAATGGCCGTGCGGCTTCAGTGCCGCCGCATGATGGATTGGCCTCGTGTGATTATCTTGCCATTGCCGAAGTGACAGGTCGCGCCTCATCGGCGCGTATTCTGGCGGCGGCTCCTTTGGACATTGCCGACATCGAACGGATTTTCGCTGCCTCGATCAAGCGGCAGGAGCGGTTGCTTTTTGACCGCGAGGCCCTTGCTTTGCGGTGCCGGTCGGTCCAGAGCCTGGGCTCCCTGACTCTTTCCGAGCGGATGTTGCCCGTGCCCGACAGCGAGGAAGCCGCCAGCTGCTTGGCCCGTGGCATTGCGGAAGCGGGCGTTGCTTGCCTGCCATGGGGCAAAAGCCTGCGACAATGGCGCGATCGGGTCGAATTTTTGCGGCGCATTGATCCGGTCTGGCCAGATCTTTCGGATGAGGGATTGCAGGCTGACGGTGCGGCATGGTTGGCCCCACATCTGCGTGGCATCGTTTCAGTTGCCAAAATTCCGATGGAGCGGCTTGATCAGGCTGTCAAAGACCAGCTCGATTGGAGCCTTCGCAAACGGCTGGAGCAGGAAGCGCCCACCCATTTTGTCGCCCCGACCGGACAAGCGCATCCGATTGATTATGAAGCCGAAGAAGGGCCCGTTCTGGCTATTCGCGTTCAGGAATTATTCGGATTGACCGCGCATCCGGCGATTGCCGGGGGTCGCCTTGCCCTGGTCCTGCATCTGTTGTCGCCAGCCCATCGGCCGATCCAGATCACCCGTGATCTGCCAGGTTTCTGGCGCGGATCATGGGCCGCGGTCAAAAGCGAGATGAAAGGGCGCTATCCCCGCCATGTCTGGCCGGATGATCCGGCTGCGGCCATGCCGACCATGCGCGCCAAACCGCGCGGCACCTGAGTTCAGAAATCGCGGCCCCAGCGCTCCTGCCAGAGGCGTTCGCCAGCGAAACACGAGATGCGCGGCTGTTCTGCACTGGCGGGGTGCACCAGCGGCTGTTTCGGGCTTGGGACAAGGCCCGAAATTTCCAGAATCAGTTTGGTACGGGTGGCCTGAACAAATTGTGCGCGATCATTGATCGGAATCACGAAGGACGCGGGACCACCCGTCACACAATCCTCGTAATAGTGGTCGAGACGGTCGACATCCCTGAACCGCTCGTTGGGACGGTTTAAAATGATGGGCAGGCCGTTGATAACGATCCCGGCGGCCAAAGCCTCATCGCGGGCCTTGTTGACCGGACGGCCATGATTGTTTGATCCATCGCCCGAAATATCGATCACCTGTCGAAAACTCGAAAAACCGTTATTGATGAATTGCTTGGCTGAAAAATCGATGGCACCGGAAATGGAGGTCCGCTGCAGCCGTTGGGCGGGGGTGGCCTGCAATGTCGTGATAAATTGTTCCGCACTGGCAGCGGAATCAATCACCTGCCACGGTACAACAATGCGTTGGGAATATTCCCCTGCCCATTCGACATAGGTGGCGGCAATACGGCCGTGAATCCCTTTGTTAATCGCGTCGATCAGCAGAGGGGAACGCAGGGCCTCGATATAGCCCTGCCGCTGCAGATATTGCTCTTCGGGATCCATGGAATAGGAAACATCTACGGCAAAAACAAGTTCGACATCGGTCTGGACGGGGCCGTTGCGCGCTTGTGACGGGCTCGGCAGCAGGACCGACATCCCGTATGCCAGCAACAGCACCCAAAATTGACGCAAGCCTTTATCCATCTTCGGCCTCAACGCGCACAGATTGACTGCAGCTATTGCACGCAGAATTTGGCGATTGGTCAAGGTTCAAATTACCACGGGTTTGGTCTAAGACGGATAGCATGGCAGGTTTCGGTGAAAGAGGGTCACATGACTGTTCTGGTTGCTATTACGGGTTGGGATGTCGCGCATTGGGTTGAACGGTTTCAACGGCTGTTGCCCGGGCGCACCATCGTTGCGCTTGGCGAGGCCTACGATCCGGCCAGCATCCATTATGCGGTCAGCTGGAAACATCCGGCCGGCTCTTTGTCCGATCTCCCCAATTTGAAGGCGATTTTTTCTCTGGGCGCTGGTGTCGATCATTTGATGAACGATACGCAACTGCCAGATGTGCCTGTGGCCCGTGTGGTTGATGCCGATCTGACCGCGCGGATGAGCGAATATGTTGTAATGC
>CANGQA010000044.1 GCA_947455995.1 Hyphomicrobiales bacterium
AGCGAACATTCGCCGGTGCCGGGCAGCAGCACGGACGGGTCGATACCGCCAGCCACCAGATCTTCCAGCAGCGATTTACGCTCGGCATTGGTCAGCGAATTGGCTTCCGAAGTAGTACCGAACACCGCCAGGCCATTGGCGCCTTGCGCCATCAGCCAATGGCACACTTTGCCAAACAGCACCGTATCCACCGACAGATCGGCTTTATAGGGGGTAATGGCCGGAACCAGAACACCGGAGAAATTCGCTTTTGCCATGATAGTCAACTCGCTCAAAGGTGGGATGCCGGAAGGTAAACCTCCCGATCAAACAGGACAGACCGTCCTTAAAACGATCCGGCCGAATTGGTTAGTAGGAAGATCACATAGCTGACCGTTGTCTCGGAATGCATCCCCCGTTATGACCTAGCGCCCCAGGTTAGGGAGCCAGGTTGCTGCTTGTGGAAAAATCGCAAGAATGACAATCGTGACCAGCAGGCAAATCCAGAAAGGCACCGAGGCTTTGAAAATCTCGCCGACACTGACATCCTCCTCGGGCAGGGCCGCCTTGACCGTAAAGACCAGAATCCCGAATGGCGGGGTCAACAGGCCGGTCTCGATGGCGATGATGCCCATGATGGCAAAAGCCAGAGGATCAAAGCCCAGCGCCATCGCCACAGGATAGAATACCGGCACGGTCAGCAAGATGATCGAAATCGAGTCGATGATACAGCCCAGAATAAACCAGATCAGCACCATGACCCCGAGCACTTCATACATGCCCATGCCCGAACCCAGAAACAGTTGCTTGGCTGCTCCGGTAATGCCCGTCATCGAGAGAACGCGCGAATAGAGTTGCGCCATCACCAGCAGAAGCAGAAGCGGCGCCGAGGTGCGCCCGACCGACAGCACGACCTCGAACAATTCCTTGAAGCGCATGCCCTTGCTCAGGGCCAGCACGAGGCCAGCCGCAGCACCAACGCCCGCTCCCTCTGTCGGAGTGAACGCACCCAGCCAGATTCCGCCCAGCACGAAAACAATCAAGGCAGCTACCATCATTGTGGAGCGGAACACCCGCCTGATTTCATCGTCATCCACCTGCATGGTCAGCGCCATACGGTCAATATTGTCCTGATCCTCGCCCACTGCGGCCGGATCGGTCTTGGCTTTCCACACGATATAGAGGGTGTAGACCCCAACCACGATGAAGCCGGGAATAATGCCGGCAATGAAAAGCTGGCCAATCGCCTGTTCGGTCAATACTCCCCAGACGATCATCAAAACCGAGGGCGGGATCAACATGCCAAGACAGGCCGAACCGGCCACACAGGCCAGCGAAAAGTCGCGGCGATAGCCGAAGCGTTTCATCTCGGGCCAGGCAATACGCGAAAAGGCCGCAGCGGCCGCAATGCTGACGCCCGTGACAAAACCGAAAATGGCATTGGCAAAAACCGTCGCAACACCCAAACGGCCCGGCAACCATTTGGTGGCGCGATTGACCAGTGCGAACAAATCCTTGGCCGCACCGCATTTGGCCAAAAACTCGCCCATCAGCATAAACAGCGGGATCACGGCAAACACGTAATCCCGAAGAGCCTCGAAAGCGGTGTTGGACACAAATTGTGTCACGACATCCATGTCGGGCTGCATCAGATAGATACCCAATGCCGAAGTGACGCCGAGCGCAACCGCTATATGCACGCCCGACAGTACCAATGCCAGCAAAACGCCGACAACAATCATCATTTGTGAAGCGTCAAACATCCTGCCGGTCCTTTATTGGTGGGAAACGCCGGTCGAAAAGACCTCATTGCGCCGTGCCGCCTCGATCTGTTTGAAGGCCAGCAGAATATAAGAGGCCGCCGACAGAAAACTGCCGATCACAACCGACAGCCGCACGGGCCACATCGGCACATGCAGGGCGCCTTCACCCTGAAACTCGCCGCTTTCAACAGAATGGATGAACCAGGTCCAGCTGCCTGTCAGGATAATCCCGAACAAAAAAACCCCGAGTAAACAACCGAATATGCCGACTGCAGCTTTCAGTTTAGGTGAGAAATGCTGGCTGAAAGCATCGACCTCGATCATGCCGCCGCTTAATACCGCATAAGCGGATTGCAAATAGCAAATCACCACAATGGAACTTGAAACGATTTCAGGCGTGCCTTTCAATGGATGGTTGAATACAACCCGACCCACGACATCGGCAACCACAATGAAGCTGATAATCAAGGCGAGCGACGCCGAGATCACCAGCAAACTGCGCGAGACCAGATGCAATAATTTTTCGATCATGATGCACACCTGCAATGGCTGAAAAGGCTGTTGCGGACGGGCAACAAATGTCACGTCCGCAACAGGTTATGACGGACTTATTTGATCTCGTAACGCACAGGCCATTTGTGACCGAGCTTTTCGGCCTCTTCCAGCGCCATTTTCAGAACTTGCGAGGCAGGAAGTCCTTTTGCATCAAGTTCGGTGGCCTTTTCCTGCGGCCAGTTCTTCAATGACTGCGCCCATTCGACGGCCACGGAATCCGGAACTTTTTTAACCACGGCACCAAGCGTTTTCAGCTGTTCGATCTGCTTGGGATAGTTGGCGTCATTGACGGTTCCTGTCTTGGCCTCATACTCCTTGGAGACTTCGAGGATGATGGCCTGAACCTCCGGCGGCAATTTGGCAAAGCGGGCTTTGTTGATGGTCAGGCCATGCCATGTGATCGCACCAAAGCCGGTCTCGGTGTAATATTTGGAGACTTCATGCAGCTTGAAGTTGACCACACCGGACGGGAACATGATCCAGCCGTTGTAAACACCCGTCTGCATCGATGTATAGGCTTCAGGCAAGGATGATTGCACTGGCACCACGCCCGCATATTCGAGCCATTTCAGATTGAGACCGGCGCCCGCAATCTTGCGGCCTTTCAGGTCCGAAACGGTGTTCCAGTCAAAAGTGGTGGTGAGATTGTAACCATTGTCCGAAATCAGGGACAGAAGCTTCTGGTTATATTTGTCCTCGAACACTTTGGACATGAAAGGAACTTTGTCATAGACGGTGCGGGCCAGTTTGACGCTGTTTTCCGAACTCATGGTGCCGAAAGGCAGCATCACCATGAAAGCATGAAGCGGCAGATTGGAGGGCTCGAAGCAGAAGCAATAGCCGCCAATATCAATGATACCCGATTGCACGCCTGCCAAAGTATCAGAGACTTTCACCATGGCGCCGCCATAGCCCTCGATAAATTCCACCTTGTGCTTGGTGCGTTCTGCGACACGTTTGGTGACTTCAGGCACAAAGAAGGTATTGAGCAGGTTGACATAGGTGTTGACCGCCGGATGTCCGGAGGCAATCCGCAATTTGAATTCATCGGCTTTGGCCGACTGGGCCATGCCAACCGACAAAGCCAGTACTGCGGCGCAAAGTGTTCGGGTCAATGGTTTAAACCATGAGCGCATGTGTGTTCCCCCCTTAAGATTTCTATAATCTGATATTCCACAAAATTTATAATGAATGTCAACATCCTCGTGAAGCTTGCGGGGATTCGTTCTGATTTAACATGTAAACTGTTTGATTTTGCACAGATTTGTATCATTGATATTGACGTGTGACGCTCAACTGAAATATCAAGGGCTCTGCATTTGGCAAGATGCTGATGGTTCCGGTGATGAATTTTCCTGTCATGGAATAGCTGTCGCGACCCAAGAATCAGATAGCGAATGCGTAAGATGAACAATAAATGTCGTGCATCGCTCGACAGGCTTTCAGGACAACGGGGAGAACGGACCGCGTGAGTGAGATAGCGGAATTGGCGAGAACCACAATCTATCGGCTGTTGCGTGCCGATATTTTGTCATGCTTGTTGCGCCCGGGATCACAAATTCAGGAGCGCGAGCTGAAAGAACGGTTCGCCGTGTCGAAATCCCCGATCCGCGATGCTTTGCTCAAGCTCGAGGAGCAAAATCTGATCGAGATCTTGCCGCGCAAGGGCTATCGCGTCAAACCCGTCTCGCTGACCGATGCGCGCGAATTATACGACATGCGGTTGATCCTCGAACGCGAATGTGTGTTGCGCGCCATAGAGCAATCTGACGACGCCTTGCGGGAGCTCGATCTCTACCGTGTTGGGCCGGAAAGCGACAATCTAGCGGACTGGATCGCCTATAACCGCCAATTCCATATTACGATTGCCGATTTGTGCGGCAATGCGCGCTTGGCAGCAGTGACACGGGATGTGATCGAGCAATTCGACCGCTTAACCTATACCAGCGTCTCACTGACTGGCCCAAAGGGACAAGCGCGATTTGTAAGCGAACATGTCGCAATCATTGATGCCCTTCAGCAACGAGACCGCCGCTACGCGCTCTCTCATGCCAAAGATCATGTCGAAGATGCGCGGCGGGTTGTGCTTGGCACCCTCGAAAATCCAACAATTGTTCCTTGAAAACACGGAGTATCCTGATGAAATCCCAAGCGATCGTTATGCACAGTCAGGGTAAGCCCGACGTGATGGTGGTTGAAGAGGTCGACGTCGGTACGCCGGGACCAGGCCAAGCCGTGATCCGCCAGACGGCCGTCGGGGTCAACTATCTCGATGTCTATCATCGCTCGGGCGTTTATCCCCTGCCATTGCCGAGCCGGATCGGCAGCGAGGGCGCAGGTGTGGTTGAAGCCCTAGGGACTGATGTGACCCATATCAAAGTCGGAGACCATGTCGCCTATCAGGGCGGCGATATCGGCTCATATTCCACCCGCCGTCTGATGCAAGCGGCGCGCCTCTATCCCATTCCGGCCGGAGTCAGCGACGAACAGGCTGCAGCTGTCATGCTCAAGGGCATGACTGTTGAATATTTATTGGATCGTTCTGTCTCGCTGAAGGCCGGTGACTATGCGCTGATGTATGCGGCGGCAGGCGGCGTCGGTCTTTTGGCGGGGCAATGGGCCAAAGCACGAGGCATCAAGATGATTGGCGTTGCGGCGGGCAAGGACAAATGTGCACTGGCACTTGCCAATGGGTACCATGTCGTGATCGATCGCAATTCCGAGGATATTCTGGGGCGCGTGAAAGAGATCACCGGCGGCAAGATGCTTCCGGTGGTGTTTGATTCCATCGGCAAGGCCACCTTCGACATCTCTATTGATTGCCTCGCGCCACGCGGCTTTTTCATTTCTTTCGGAGCCACTTCGGGAGCGCCTCCGGCTGTCGAGGCCGGATTGCTTCAAAAAAAGGGCTCGCTCTATTTCTCGCGCCCGACGCTTGTCCATTACTGCTCGAGCCCCGAGGATTACGCCATGTCGGCAGGCAAGGTGCTGGGCATGGTCGCCAGCGGAGCCTTAAAGCCGATCATTGGCCAGCACTATGCACTCAAGGATGCCGCCCAAGCCCATATCGATCTGGAGTCCGGCAAAACCACGGGCGCGACTATTTTGCTTCCCTGATCACGAATTGAAAGAAGGAGACATGACAATGGCAACAGATAATCGTCGCGACCATTGGCCCAAAGACCTGCAGGAAGACATCAACTCCAATGCCATGAGTGGCGTTGTCGGCAGTGTTCTGGTTTCTGAAACTGATAAAGTACGGGTCTGGCACCTCTATTTGAAACCTGGTTACCGTTGCTCGTTCCATCGTCATGTTTTGAATTATTTCTGGACCTGCCACAGCCATGGGGAAGCCCGTGGCTATTTCGAGGATGGCACCATCAAGGATGTGAAACATTTCCCCGGTGATACCCGTCATATGAATTACGGGCCTGGCGAATATCTGCTTCACAGTGTCGAGAATATCGGCCAGACGGATTTGCTCTTTACCACAGTGGAATTCAAAGACAGCCCGAACCAACCCCTGCCCGTGCCGGATTCTATCCGCCTGAACGTAGCTGCCTGATTGTATTCAGAGTCGAGGATTTCCCATGCAACATCCAACCTATCAGCACGAAGGTGTTAAAACGAATTCGGCATTTCCTATCCCCGAAAAAATGAAGGCTTGGGTACTTGGAAATCCCGAGGAATTGCACCTGATCGAAAAAGTTGTCCCCGTGCCCAAGCGGGCAGAAGTGCTGGTGCGTGTAGATGCGATTGCAATTTGCGCGACCGATCTGGACGTGATTTCAAGCGGCCCACCAGCGATGATACAGGGCGGCTTACCGTTCAATAAAAACTTCACCCCGGGCCACGAATATATGGGAACAGTTGTGGCGCTTGGGCCAGGAGTAGATGAATTTGCCATTGGCGACCGAATTACAGTCGAAATCCATGCCGGTTGTGGTCAGTGCAAACGCTGTCGCATGGGAATGTATACCTCCTGTCACAATTACGGGCTCAATTACGGGGATGTTGACAAAGGCCATCGCGCCAATGGCTTCACCTCGGATGGCGGCTTTGCTGAATATGCCATCAACAACATCAACACTTTGATCAAAATTTCCGATGACATGTCGGATGAAGAGGCAACTCTGGTTGTGACTGCCGGTACCGGCATGTACGGCTTGACAGAGTTGGGTGGTTTGATCGCAGGCGAAGGGATCGTGGTGATGGGGCCGGGGCCGATCGGCCTTTTGGGCGTGGCCGTTGCCAAGGCTTTGGGAGCCTATCCGGTGATCCTGACAGGTACTCGTGACAATCGGCTAGAAACAGGCCGCGAACTGGGTGCTGATTACACCATCAATGTCCGCAAGGAAGATGCTGTCAAAAAAGTGCGCGAAATCACCAGTGGCAAGGGCGTTGATTACATCCTCGAATGTTCGGGTGCACCCGAAGCCATCAACGAGGCAGGGCTGATGCTGAATCGCGGCGGCAAAATCTGTCTCGCAGCTTTCCCGCATGATCCGGCTCTAATCGATGTAGCGCATCTGGTTCGTAACAATATCTATATTTACGGAATACGCGGCGAGGGTCGAAGTGCTACCCACCGCGCCCATGCCTTTATGGCTGAAAAGCGTTTTGATGCCACAAAAATCCACAGTCACTCATTCATGATGGACGAGTTGCCCAAGGCACTCCATTATGCCCGCAACCGTATTGATGATGCCATCAAAGTGGTGGTCAAAATGCCACAAAGACAGGCGGAACTAGCAAAATCCAAAACGCTCTAGTCATCTCTGTACCCAGCCACATTGATGGCCCACAGGAAATTGCCGTTATGCATGTTAAAGCCAAAAATGTCGTCACTATGCGCATGTCCGCGGACAGTGAGACTCATGCTAGAGCGCGGATCACATCACGTGATTTGGTCAGCGTCATTGATGAACCGCTGGTACGGGAAGGCACCAATCAGGGATTGACTCCAACTGAAACAGTACTGTCTTCCTTGATGGGCTGCACAAATGTGATTGGGCACCGCTTGGCGCATCACATGGGCATCGTTCTGGAGGATATTCACATTAATCTTGTTTGCCAGTTGGATCGCCGTGGCGCAGCCTTGGAGACAGAGGTTGAGGTCCCCTTTGTTGAAATTCACATGGACATTCACGTGAAAACAGCTGCAAGCCCGGCCCAGATCAACACATTGAAAAGCGAACTTGCCAAATTTTGTCCGATCGCAGTGATGTTAAGGGCATCAGGAACCCATCTCACTGAAACTTGGCATATTCAATGAACGTGTCGATGGGATCATTTAGCAGTTGAATACGCCTTTAAGAATATATTGATTGAGCGGCATGTGGATTGAATGGGATTGTAAAAGTTCTGACATAGGACCGATTGTGGTTCGTTCACACTGGTCAATTTCACAATGAGCAACTCCTGACTGATGTAGATGCCAATCAACCCTTTCGTGGGTCCCAACCCCGTTTGATGACCAAGCGTCTCTGGAACGCGGCAATTTTTTTGACAACAAAAAACCCGCCTGTATTACGGGCGGGATATGGTGTTGATTTTATTGTGTATTTTTGGTTTCGGGGGCTCGCAACCCCCTTTGCCGAACACGGGTTTTGGAATAATGTTCAGTTCTTAAAACTTTTTAATTGCACGCACTCAAATGTAAACAAGCTAAACACCCATCATTGACAAAAATAATTGGTAGGCTACTAATTAAATATTAGAATTCCATTTATGCTCGAATAAGTCTGTTTCAATCAAATATTTTCAAGCCTTTTACGCAACTGATCAATTTTTAAATAGATACTATCAATATCGGAAATGCTAAAACCGTCCGAAAAATCCAACCCATTTTCTTTGAATGAAGATTGCAAAAGTCCTGTAAAATGCACCCGCTTTTGCTGATCGACAATCAAACCTTTTTCTAACTCATATTGACGGTTCCACTCGATGGCATCGTCCTGGCTGACACCGGTTGGCAAATCCAATTCAATCTTTGAATTTTTTAACCGAACAGGATACCCACCTGGCAAGCCATTGGGGCCGGGAAGATGTCCAGACCAATCATGCCCCCGGGATAGTGCGAGTATCAAGGGAACTCCAGTTGCGCCGGAAATGTCAATGACAGGTTCCGGGGTTAATTTCACATGATGGAAATAGTCAAAAACGTTGATTATTTCCTGATTATCGATCCAAACTCTCGGTGCCCGCCCATGTCTATCACTGGGTGATTGTCTGAATGCAGCCAAATTCTGGTAATGCGCTAGTACTTTGATACGCGATTGGTCAATATCCAATAGGCCCGCAAAAACCGATGATAGAATACCAACATTTCCAAGCCCGCATAAGACGGAATGTCCTTCGGTTGCAATGATTTCATTGACCACATCGGGAAAAGAGCAATTGATAAAATGACAGGGTCGCCCAGATCCCGTGATCGCTCTGGCAACCCTTAATGAGATCGTCGATTGTGCAAGGGCTGTCGCGCTCAAGCCCCCCTCGCGAACAAGAGCTGACCAGCCATCTCCCGTTTTTGCAATAATAGACGATGTCTGCACAGACGCAGCCTGAACAAAAATTCTCGGTTCGTACTGAGCCAGAAGCTGAGATGCTGCATCAGGCAGAAGCAAATCAACAGAATGGGAAATAAATTTTGCCTGTGATTGGAAAATTTTGGCCCGCGCATTGGATGCAGTCACGATCCAGTCAAGTCTGGCTTTATTACGCGCCGCAATGACAACGCTAACCGGATCACGTGCTGTGGCCGCGATATCAAACGCTATTCGGGCAGCAAAGGCCCCGGAACCAGATATTATTATATCACAAGCCATTATGTCTCCGTTATTTTGCAAATCTATCCCAGCAATCATCAAGCTGAGGTGACAATTTATGCTTCATAATTCTTTGACTTGCTGTGCGTTCAAAGTCTTCAACAAAGGCAAGATAACGTGGGTTTTGATAGGGTGCGAGGCGTTGCGCCAACCACACTGATAACTCGGTAGCGGTAAGGCTGGATCCTGACTTGCATTTCACAAACAGCTTGATGTCCTGCTCTCCTATATCTGAGGGAACACCGATCATAGCGCAGTCTTCAATGTGAGGGTTCTCTGCGGCGACATGTTCGACTTCCCACGCAGATACATTTTCTCCTTTGCAGCGCACGCTATCACTCATCCTGCCATGGAAAAACATATTGCCGTCAGCATCGAATGATCCCAGATCACCCGTGTATAACGCGCCTGCGCGCAACGTTTTTGCAGTGACCTCGGGATTTCGGAAATATCCGGGGAACAGTGCGCCGTCCAAATTTTCACGCACAACGATCTGCCCACGCTCACCGCATTGGACAGGATTGTCATGCTCATCGAGCAATTGGACACTAAACCAAGGAATTGGTTTCCCAACGGAGCCAACAAGTCCGGTGTCATTATAGGTTGTGATACTCGAAGCTTCAGTCATGCCGTAGCATTCGCGGATCATGATGCCAAAACGGTTTTGGAATGCACCCCAAATATCTGAAGGGCAACCACCCCCCCACGCAATTTTTACACCATGCTCTTGATCCAAAGGTGT
The DNA here is from genome assembly GCA_947455995.1 of Hyphomicrobiales bacterium. GTDB lineage: Bacteria > Pseudomonadota > Alphaproteobacteria > Rhizobiales > Beijerinckiaceae > CAIYZJ01. Next base: position 9,867 of record CANGQA010000044.1, read on the forward strand.
GGGCGGTTGTTTTAACAACAATTGTAGAATGCCACCCAAATGGTGAATATGGGTTGCGCCTTCCTGTTTTGCCTGTTCCCAAAAACGTGAAGCGCTGAAACGATCGACCATTGCCAGCCTAATTCCGTGGGTCATGGGAAGCGGCAATAATTGGGCCCCTCCAATGTGGTACAGGGCTTCCCATACAAAAAAGACATCATCTCGTTGCGCACCCGAAACCAGGCTTACAGCCTCGCTCGCCAATAGCAGCATTTGATGAGATACAATCGCGCCTTTCGGTCTACCGGTTGTTCCAGATGTATACATGATTGCAAATGGATCATCGAGGCCGGGCGGCAGGCTCTTGAAACCTTGTGAAAATGCGACCAAGGAGGATAGAGGTATCGCCAGATCCGCTTCACCGTTCGAGTAAATCGGCAAGCTGTTCTTACCAAGCGCGTCAAGCATCAACGGCACTAAATCTGCGTCTGCAATTAATAGTCGTGGTTCGCTGTGATCTAAAATATAGCGAAGTCCTTCACCACGCTGCTGCGCATTGACAGGGATCCAGACAAGACCTGCTTTGGAAAGTGCAAAAATAACGGTAAGTGCCATCAAACTATTGTTCATCATGACGGCAACACGATCACCTTTGGTCAATCCCTGCGCCATTAAGCCGCAAGCCAGTGAACCAGAATCCCTATCAAGCTCCGCATAAGTGAACGGCTGGCCATTGAAACGGGCATAAACCCCATTCGGGTTACTGATCACAGAGCGGCTTAAGAGTTCAACAAGTGTGTGCTCTAACATAGGATTGACCCATCAGCTTATTGTGTTTTTACGAAACCGTTCTGCAATCAGCAGCAATAGGGTGACAACGATCAGAACGACTGTCGAGACTGCTGCCAATGTCGGATTCAGTTGCAAAATCATATCATCCCACATCTGTTTGGGCAGCGTGGTTGCAAGCCCGCCGCTGATAAAAATAGCAACGGTTAATTCATCAAACGATGTAATAAAGGCGAATAAAAACGCGGCAATCAATCCGCCTTTGATCACCGGCAAAGTAATATGAATAAGGGTGCGAACACGGTTAGCGCCCAGTGTCGACGCGGCCTGATCCAACCGCATATCATAGGTTTTCAATATTGCGCCGATTGTTACGACCGTAAATGGCAAAGAAAGGACCGTGTGGCCAATGACCAGACCTGCATTGGATGCGACTAAACCTATGCGCGCAAACAGGTAAAACATACCCACTGCAATCACGATACGGGGAACGATCATCGGCGCAAGGAAAAAACCAAATATGAACCCGGCCCAGCGCGACGATGATTTAGCCAAAGCAAGGGCAGTACCTGCACCAAACGCAGTTGCAAGGCATGCTGCAAGAAAAGCAACAATGAAGGAACGCGATGTGGCTGTCAGCCACAAGGCAGAATTGAAGTAGGTTTCAAACCACCTCAGTGAATAGCCGGGTGGGGGAAATTCCAAAAATTCCGATTTTGTGAAACCGATCGGAATCACAAGTAACGTGGGCATAATGAGAAACCCAATAATCAGCCAAGCAAAAACCGCAAGCAACCGCTCAGTCACATACCCCCCAAGTATCACCCGGCTTAGTTGCGAGAGGATATTGGCGGCCGTCGAAATAAATTCCAGAATCTGAAGGCCAAAAATTCTTATCTTGCTGTGTGAACTTTCCGAGCCTTCCTTTCCGGCAATTGATGAAATACCAAAAATCAAATCATAGAAAAAAACAGCGGTGAGCGTTGTCACCAGCATCATGACCGAGAGTGCGCCTGCAAAAGACCAATTCAGCAATTCAGAAACCTGAGTGATGATCAGTTGCGCCAACATCGTTTGTTGCCTGCCCCCTAAAAAAGCCGGGACAATAAAAAATCCGAGTGAGGAAATGAAAACAAGCAAGCCACCCGCTGTAACTCCAGGCAACGAAAGTTTAAAATAAACGAGCCAGAATGCTTTTGAAGGGCTCGCTCCCAAGGTCTGGGCTGCGGAAATCAAACGACGGTCAATACTGGTCATCACAGGCAGCATTGTCATCACAGCAAGCGGGACCATTGTGTGAACCATGCCAACAAGAACCCCGAACTCATTATGCAATAGCGGCAGTGGTTCTTTAACCAGTTCGGCGCCAATCAGGATACTGTTGATAACACCCATCCGGCCAAGCATGATCATCCAGGCAAATGTTTTAACAAGGTAACTTGTCCAGAATGGAATGATAATGAGCAACAGCGCTTTATTGCGAACACGTTCGGGTAAACTGGCCACCCAATAAGCAAGAGGATAGGCAATGATAAGGGACAGACAGGCTGTCTGCGCTGCTATTCTGAAGGTAATCCCAAGCACCCGCAGATACACATCCGTGTTCAAAATCCGAGTGTAGGACTTGACGGCCCATTGCCCCGTATCTGGATCTGTAACACTGAGCAACAAAAGGCTGCATACGGGATAAACAAAAAACACCAGCAGAAACAATATGCCCGGAATTGCAAGCCATAACGGGTTTACAAATACTCTTTTGATCGCTTGCGCTGTCATGGGATCACAACGGCTCTTTCAGCCTGCCATCCGAGGGTTATGGAACTGCCACGTCCCGGCACTTCAATATCGGGTGGCTGACGTACGATCACATCCTGACCATCGTCCAACGTTGCAATCACCCGCGTTTCAGATCCAGCATAAACCAAATCTCGCACAGTTGCCCGAAGGGTATTTGGGCTCGTTGCATCAAATGTGAGATGTTCCGGACGAACAACAACGGCACCGGACACCATCTCTTTTGAAACACCCGCAGGGAGCAAAAATCGTCCATAACTGGTCACGAGCCACGAATTTCTATTTTGATCGATCTGGATCGATCCCCGCAGAATATTTGATATCCCAATGAAATCCGCGGCAAAGGCCGAACAAGGATTCATGTAAATTTCTCGAGGCGTGCCTATCTGTTCAATGCGCGCATGGTTCATCAGACAGATGCGATCAGACAGTGCAAGTGCCTCTTCTTGATCATGAGTAACATAAATGATGGTTGCGCCGCTCTCCCTGTGCAACCTTTTGATTTCAATTTGCATTTGATCGCGGAGCTTTTTGTCAAGCGCACCCAGAGGTTCATCCATCAGAATGATCGAGGGTTGATAAACAAAACAGCGTGCCAGAGCCACACGTTGCTGCTGCCCGCCTGAAAGCTCTTTGGGAAATCGGTTTGCAAGGGACCCGAGATGAACCATCTCGAGTGCAGTGTTAACGCGCGTCTTGATCTGGCTATCAGGAACGCCACGCATTTTCAACGGAAAGCCTATGTTTTCGGATACCGTCAAATGGGGAAAAAGAGCATAATGTTGAAAGACCAACCCAATATCCCGCCGATGGACCGGCACATTGGATTGTTCAATACCGTCGATAAAAATAGAGCCTTCAGAGGCATCTACAAGACCGCATACCAATTGTAGGAGTGTCGTTTTTCCGGATCCAGACGGACCAAGCAGTGTCAGAAATTCCCCTGAGTGAACTTCCAGCTGAGTCGGTTCCAAAGCGGTGAAGTTTCCATACCGCTTTGCCAATCCATCGATGCGCAACTTCGGTGGCAATACACTTGTTTGATGATCGATTGCCACCGATTTGCTCCGATTTAGGATAGAATCCAACTGTTAAATTTTTCTGTGACGGCAGACCGATTTGCGGCCCACCAATTTTCATCGGCTATTGCCATTTGTTTGAGATTGACTGGCGAGGTCGGCAAATCGACGGCCCGCTTTTCAGCAATTGTCTTATAGGCCGACAGATTTGTCGGTCCATATGCCAACCCTTCTGTGAACAGAGCCTGGCGCGCCGGATCCGAGCAGAATTTAATAAAGGCCCGAGCCACATCGGCTTTGGGGCAACCCTTTGGAATTGACCAGCCCTCGATCGAATAAAGTCCCTGGTTCCAGACAATTTTCGCAGGCGTCCCGCCATCAATGGCCGATTGGAACCGCGCGTTCCAACCCGATATCATATCCACCTCACCGCTTTGCAGCATTTGAGTTGTCTGAGCTCCACCCGTCCACCAAACGGCAATATGCTGTTTGATAGAATTGAGTTTCTTGAACGCACGATCAACATCAAGGGGGTAGAGCTTGTCCAGCGGAACACCATCGGCAAGAAGGGCTTGCTCAAGTGTATCAATGGGATTTTTGCGCAGCGAACGACGGCCGGGGAACTTCTCTACATTGAAAAAATCCGCCCAGGTCTTTGGCGCTTCTTTCATACGATCGGTCCGATAGGCAAATACGGTTGAATAGACATCGGTGCCAAGCCAATGCTGGGAAATTGCTTCCGGCATAAGATCGGGTGTATCGGCAATGGTAAAACCGATGGGTTCCAAAAGCCCCTGCTTGGCAAGAATATCGCGGGCTGAAAGTGTCAAAGTACACACATCCCAGATATATGACTTCGTATCGACCATCGCCTTGAATTGCGCAGTAGGTTCGGCTTCGCGCGCTACGTTAACAACCTTATTGCCCGTTTCTTTTTCGAATGGGTCATAGAAGGCTTTGCGAAATGCCGGGCCAAAAGGGCCACCCGGATCAGCAACTGTGATCTGTGTCGCTGCAAATGCTTGCCTCATATAGGCAGGAGCAGCAAGTGTTGTCACTGTAAGACCACCTGCTGCCCCAATCAGGCCACGGCGTGTCAGTTTAGGTGATTTCATCGTCATGGTAATCCCCTTATCCATCCCATTGCCGTGATTGGCAAAAGGCTCAAGTCTTTTTATTTGCACGGGCTGCAAGAAAGGCGTCCATCATCCGCCCGGGTTCTCCGGTCGCATAGGCTTTGCGTTGGTATTTAATACCGGAACTGATCGCATCCCTGAATCCCGGCTCGGTCACTTCACGGAAGCGTTCGCGATTCAAGCGCATCGCTACAGGAGGCTTGCCAGCAAGCTCTTCGGCCAGCTTTATCGCGGCGTTCATCACCTCTGATTGCTCGACAATACGGTTCAAAACACCGATGCGCACACATTCATCAGCTTCCATCATGCGTCCGGTCAAGGTCAAGTCAATGGTATGACCCAAACCGATGATTTCACGCATAATCCAGGGCCCGGTCACACTTGCAATGCCGGAATTAATTTCAGGTTGGCCCATTTTCACACCGGGATGACCGATGCGTAAATCACAGAGCAAAGCCACTTGAAAAGCAGAGCCGGCCGCGATGCCATTCAAAGCAGCGACAATAGGTTTCGGCATGGACCGGATCCTGTCGTAAAGCCTTTCCCATTCGCCCATCCACACTTCTGCCCTGTCAGGATCGAAGGTCTTTGTCTCATTGAGATCCTGCCCCGCACCAAAAGCGCGGTCGCCCGCTCCGGTCAATACAATGGCACCAACGGCCTCATTGCATTCCATTTCTGTGAACGCTTCAACCAGAGCTTCCCGCATTGGAGCATTCCAAGCGTTCATGATTGCGGGTCTGTTCAAAGTGATGATACCCACTCGGCCTCTCACGTCTCTCAATATAGATTCAGGCACTGGATCATCCTTTTAAGTTATTGCATTGCAATAGTTATTATTAGACAATTGACATGTTCTATTGTCAATGAGAATTGTTTGAAAGGGAGGACAGAATCCTCATGTTGAAGACGGCACAAAGCAATGATGCCTCTGCATCCAAGAGGCCGCGCGTGAGTGATCCTTTGGTCGTCGCCTCAGTTGAAAAGGCGTTCAAGGTCCTGTCTGTTTTTGGCAAAGGGCAAGATAAACTGACCCTGTCACAGATTGCCGAAATTTCTGGTTTTGATTTAAGCAGCGCCCAACGTTTTACCCACACTTTGGTTAAACTGGGATATTTGCAGAAAGAGCAGGAAACCCGCCGCTTTAGTCTGACCTTAAAAAATCTCGATTTGGCATCAAATTTTCTGAGCGGACATCGTTTGATTAATTTGGCGATGCCCTATCTGATGCATTTGAGCAAGGAAACGGAAGAAACGGTTAATCTGACTTTGCTTGATGGTGAGGAAATTGTTTTTGTTTCACGCTTCTTGAGCCGTCACATGCTCAATACGGATGTGGTTATCGGCACCCGAATGCCTGCTTATTGTACGGCGCCCGGTATTGCTATTCTTTCGCGACTTGACGAGAAGGTTGCCGAAGCATGCATGATGGCATCGCGCCCAAGGGCGATTACCGAGCATACAACATGGCGGCTGCCCGATCTTATGGAAAAAATAAGGATCTCGAAAAAGCAAGGTTTTGCTACGCAATTTGAAGAATTCTATCATGGTGATGCCTCGATAGCGGCGCCCGTTATGGACAGCAAAGGATATCCGCTAGCAGCCGTGAATGTGGCCGTATCGCTATCGCGTTATAATCGCGATGATATCGTTAGTCGGTTTGCCCCTCTTGTCGTGGCCGCGGCCCATGCCATTTCGAAGGCATAGAAATGGATAAGCAGGCCCTTTTGCATCGTGTCGTTTCAAGGCAAGGCAGCATTGTCCCATTCACCTTTGATGGCGAAACACTAGAAGGCTACAGCGGCGAGACGATTTTAACGGCTATCTTGTGCGAGCGCGCAGTGTTGAGGCAGCTTGAATTCTCAACTGAAATGCGAGCCGGTTTTTGTTTGATGGCAGCGTGTCAAGACTGTTGGGTTTGGACCCGAGACGGTCTAAGATTGCGCGCCTGTTCGACACCACTTAGCCATGGTCTTGATTTGTTAAGTACCCCACCCATCATGAGTGAGGCTTAGATGCCGACCATTGTCATCATTGGGGCAGGGCCGGCAGGAATGCGAGCGGCAGAAACAATCAGTCGCGCTGGGCTAGTACCTATTCTTATCGATGAAGCCCCACGTGCAGGGGGGCAAGGTTACAGAACACCCGCATCTGGAATTTCAATTGATACCCATAAGCTTATGGGATCTCAATCTAAAAAATATCAACAGCTTCATCACGATTTTCTGAGCATCGTTTCAAGTATTGACTATCGACCCGAAACGCTTGTGTGGGCAATTGAAAACAACACACTCTTTACTCTCTCGCACAATACGATCGCTACAATACAATTTGATTGTCTGATTGTAGCGAGTGGCGCAACAGATCGTGTATATCCTATGCCGGGTTGGACTTTACCTGGTGTTTTCACATTGGGTGGAATGCAGCTCAGCCTTAAAGATCAAGGCTGTGCAATTGGCAAAAAAGTTGTTTTATTCGGCTCATCCCCGCTGCTGCCGCTTGTCGCATTGCAGTATAAAAATCTGGGTGTTGAGATCGCTGCAATATGTGACACGACTGGATTCGCTGGAAAGATTTCCGCACTCCCATCCATGGTTTTTAGCCCTGGCACCTTCTTGCGGGGCTTGAGTTATCTTGCATCTTTAACCTTATCCCGCACACCACTATTTTTCGGGGTTAAACCTTTATCCATCGAAGGCGATCATCGAGTTCGAGGCATTCGCTTCCTTACCGGATCAGGTCAGGAAAAGTGGATTGAATGCGATGGTGTCGGCTTGGGCTATGGCTTAAAGCCAGAGACACAAATTGCGGATTTGGCAGGGGCGGTGTTTGAACCCGATGAAGATTTAGGTCTTTGGTTGCCTCGCATGGATCAGGACGGGCGTGCAGGAAAAAACCTCTATCTTGCGGGCGATGGTGCTGCAATTGGTGGAGCCGATGCTGCTGAAGCAAGTGGCAAACTGGCAGCACTTGCTGCACTTTCTAGCCTCGGGGTTTATTGTGATGCCAAACAGCAAACCAGATTACAAAATACAGTCAGGAGATTGAGAGCCTTCCAGCGTGGCCTTGCCCGTGCTTTTGCTCCTCCGCAGCAATTTGCGGAAACTCTGGCAGATGAAACAGTTATTTGCCGTTGCGAAGCCATACACGCGGGAACCATTCGTAAAGCCCTCGCACTAAGCCATACCCCGCCTGAAATGAACCGCGTCAAAGCCATCACCCGCTGTGGTATGGGACGGTGCCAAGGCCGTATGTGTGCACCTGCATTACAAGCGATGATTATTCACCATGCCAATCAATCGCTTGCACAAACGGGTCGTTTGCGTGGACAGGCGCCAATCAAGCCAATACCACTATCAGCAGCTGGGGAGACCGCCCCATGACAAGTTCGACCGAAACAATCATTATTGGTGGCGGACTCGTGGGTGTTTGGGCCGCTTATTTCCTGGCGCGGCGCGGCAGAAAAGTGTTGTTGCTTGAAAAGGGCTTTATCGGCGCACAATCAAGCGGCGTCAATTTCGGCAATCTCCGGTTGCAGGGTCGCCATCCCGACCAATACCCCCTTTCATTGCGATCACAGGGCATATGGGAACAGCTTCCCGAGCTGATCGGAGACAGTTGCGAGTATGATCGCACTGGGCATCTCTATTGTGCCTTCAATTCGGATGAAGCAGAAAAATTGACAGCCTATGCTGCCGTGTCACGATCACATGATCTTCAGATTGAAAATCTTGATCGTGTTTCAATAAAACAGAGATTTCCCTATATCGGCAAAAAGGTTATTGCCGCGACATTTTCCGCACGCGACGCTGTTGCTAACCCACGCTTGGCAACACCCGCAACAGCGCGGGCTGCACAAGCGTATGGTGCCGTCATGATCGAAAATTGTGAAGCCACCCAAATCGAGGCGAGCGATAAAGGTTTTGAAGTCCATACGCAGCATGGTGAAACATGGTCTTGCCTCTATGTAATCAATAGTGCCGGAGCATGGGCTGCAAACATTGCCAAACAGTTTGGGGAGGATGTTCCCGCTTTCGCTGCAGGTCCGCCGCAATTTGTTACAGAACCGGTTCCATACCGGATCGTCCCCTCGATCCAGACCATTGATGGGTCGGTGATTGCCAGACAAATCCCGCGTGGAAACGTTATTCTCGCTGGCTATCCGCGTACCGCATCAGATCTTGCAGCAAACCGAGCACCTGTTCCACCCCGCAAAACTGTGGCTGGCATGGCAGCGCTCTCCGAAGTGATCCCGTCACTCAGATCCTGCCATGTCATTCGCGTTTGGTCTGGTATCGAGGCCTATCTTCCCGACATGATACCCATCATTGGACCGAGTGAAACAACACCCGGATTGTTTCATGCTTTCGGATTTTGCGGACACGGTTACCAGATCGGCCCCGGGGTTGGACTGTGTTTGAGCGAATGGATCTGCGATGGCCAGACACCTACCCCGTTGGAAGCCTTCGGGATCGGACGATATCGCACGACGATTGCAGTGAGCGAAAAATTTAAATCGGAATTTGATGCAGGCGGTGCAAACGCATGAAACATACAATTGCGATCATCGGCTCCGGTATCATTGGCATGTGGACGGCCTATCAGGCACAACGGCAAGGTCATCATGTGATCCTTATTGAGGCCGGAAGTGCAGGCGGAGAACAGGCAGCGAGTTTTGGCAATGCCGCATGGATTTTTGAAGGGAGCGTTCTGCCCATATCCACTCCCGGTCTTTGGCGGGAAATCCCTTCCTACCTGATCGATCCGCTAGGCCCGTTTTCGATCAAGTTGGAATATTTATTGAAACTCGCTCCGTGGCTGGTTCAATTTGTCCGAGCGGGTAACAGCATCGAAAAAATCGAAACCTGTGCATTGGCACGCATCGCTTTGTTGAAAGATAGTCTGTTCCATTACCGAGAACTGGCCCGCGACCTCGGACTGGATAGGTTTGTTCGGCAGGACGGCCTTGTCTTCGTTTATCCCAACCGCGCCGACTTTGAAAATGAAAGTCTGGGAACAAGACTTCGTCAAGCCCACGGGCTTCATTGGGAAGAGTGGGATCAAGCAGAACTACACGCGAACGAGCCGGAACTTGGCCATGATTACACATTTGGTACTTTCCATCCCTATGGTGGCCATTTGACCGATCCCGGACGCTTTATCGCGTTGGCAGTTCAGGCAATGATCAATCGGGGCACAACATTCGTTTCTGCCGAAGCAACCGGCTTTGCTGTCGAACAGCAGAGGCTACGCGGTGTTCATACAACGCATGGCACGATCGCATGTGATCGAGCCATCATTTGTACCGGGATTCACGGCAAGGCCCTGGCACACCAAACAGGTGACCACATTCCACTCGAATCTGAACGCGGCTATCACCTCGTATTGAATGATCTCGAAAGAATGGGCCGCAGCCCCCTGATGCCAAGTGATGGCAAAATGGGTATCACCATGACAGACACCGGATTGCGGATTGCCGGGCAAGTAGAACTTGCAGGCCTTTCCGAACCTCCGGATTGGCGAAGGACAGATATATTGCGAGAATATCTAGGACGCCTGCTGCCCCGCACGAAAGACTATCTTGGTAAAACAACACGCTGGATGGGCCACCGCCCTTCGACGCCTGACGGACTTCCCTGCCTCGGTCCGACCACGCAATGCAAAGATATTTTTCACGGCTACGGGCATGGGCATAGTGGCATCGGAATGGCACCGGGTTCAGCGCGTCTGCTTGTCAGCCTTGCTACCGGGCAGGCTACGCCTTTCAATGCAGCCCCTTATCGGGCGGAGCGGTTCAAGTGACTCAAACAATCCTTCATCTGAGTGCTGCCGATATTGAGGCCTGCGCTCCGCAAGCCGACGAAGCACGAATGGAGATCGGTGAGGCCTTCCATTCTTTCAAAAACGGATACGCAAAAAGTCCACCCAAACAAACGATTGCACTCGAGCCAGGCCATTCATTCCAGTGCCTTATCGCAGCATGGAAAGAAAAAGGAATGTCATCCGTAAAATGGCTGGGCGTGGTTCCTGTCTTGGCTGGATCCAAAAATATCGGAATTAATGCCAGTATTATATTGAGTGATTATAGTACAGGCTATCCGCTGGCTGTGATGGACGGCAATTTGATTACAGCCATTCGGACAGCCGCCATGTCTGCCTTCGCGGCTCAAAAGCTTGCTCGAAAAGAGGCGCGGCAGGTCGGAATTATCGGATGCGGATTGCAGGCACGACATCATATCAATGCACTGAAGGCCGTTTTGCCCTCGATTAAAAACGTGGTTGCATTTAGCCGATCTCCTGTTTCAACGGCAGCATTTGTTGAATATGTCCGACATCAGGACTTGGAGGCCAGAGCTGCGGTTAACCCTTATGAAGCCATCATCCAATCCGATGTCATTATCACAACCGTACCCATGTCTCCTGGATTTGCTCCCTTTCTTGACCCTGCATGGATACCCCACGGGGCGTTTGTTTCAGCGGTTGATATTGGCCGTTCATGGTTGCCTCAGCATCTGAGGGGACTTGATATTTTGGCAACCGATGATCACCAGCAGCAAGCAGACAGCCCCCCGCTTGCCCCGGATGTCGGGCCGTTGGGAACATTCGATGCTGACCTGGCAGATCTTGCTACTTCAACCCATCCGGGCCGAACGCATGACTCGCAACGGGCAATGTTTATATTCCGTGGGCTTGGACTTGCCGATCTTGCTGTTGCAGGTTTGGTCTATAAAAAAGCAATCAGCCATAATGTAGGTACTTTTCTGAACGTATAATTTGTTACGTCAATCAAGAATTGAGATGGGATAGAAAATGAACGAAGCATTGCCCCTCGTTAAAACATCTTGGTGGTTTGACGAGGCTATGACCAATGATGCCAATGCCCGGACAATATCATTGACCGGCAAAACCGACGCCGATGTCGTGGTCGTTGGGGGCGGCTTTACGGGGTTGTGGACAGCGTTGAATTTAAAAGAAAAATCCCCCGGTCTTCGGATCGTATTAATTGAGGCAGGGTTGTGTGGTTCTGGGGCAAGCGGGAAAAATGGCGGAAAAGTCCATGGCTATTGGTCGGCTTTGCCAGGCATTTCAGCAATACTCGGTCCCGATGCAGCTCTGGAAATAGCCCGCGCAGGATCGAAGGCCCAAGACGGGATTAGAGCCTTCGCAACCTTGAAGGGGCGGGATCTGTGGTGGAAGGAAGCGGGCAATATTAGGATATCGGCTGCTCCGGCACAGGACACTAAGATACAGACTGCCATACTTTGTGCCCGTGAACTGGGGGTTCCAGATAGCGCGATCGAACTCTCGCATGCCGACGTCGAGACACGGATTCAATCGCCGGTTTTCCGTGGTGGCGTTTTTTATCCCGAAGCAGCCAATATCCACCCGGCAAGACTCGCCCGCGCCCTGCGTTCGGCTGTTATTGACTGCGGGGTTGAAGTTTACGAGAATACTCCGATGCTTCATCTGGAGCGCTCGAGCCCCAATCTTATAAAAACAGCAAACGGATCCATCGAAGCCAAACATGTTGTGCTGGCGACAAATACCGCTTTGGCAAAAATGCCGGAGATCAGCCCGCATCTAACCTTGTTTTCCAGCTATGCATTGATGACAGATGCTAATCCTGACGCCATAGATCGCATGTATTGGCAAGGCGGACAGGGTATTTCTGATTTCCGTATGTTCGTTCATTACTTCCGCGCAACGCCTGACGGACGGGTCTTGATGGGTTCGGGCTCTGGCCCCATTAGCGCAACCGGCGATGATACCGACCCGGGGCTGACAATGGATCGCTCTAGCGCCCAGCGTGCAGTGAGTGGACTGCGCAGACTGTTGCCAGAATTCAATCATACACTTACTGCCCAAATCTGGGGTGGCGGAATAGATGTTTCAGCAGACCGGCTGCCTTTCTTCAAATCGATGCCATGCAGAACCATCCATTATGGTGCCGGTTATTCCGGTCATGGTGTAAACGCGACCTATATCGGCGGACAATGTCTGTCATCTCTTGTGCTCGGCACCAGGGATTATTGGTCGTCACTCCCATTTTGTACGCGCACACTGCCAAGCCTCCCCCCAGAGCCAATCCGCACATGGGGCGGAAGTCTCATTCGCCAAAGCATAATCGCCTGTGAAGAAGCAGAAGAACAACAAAAACAGGCCTCATTGTATGATCGCTTTATCGCAGAAATGCCCAAATTATTCGGTTTGAAAGTAGGAACCAGATAACCCTCAATAAGCCCAATTTAATCAATCCAGACCCCCTGCCAAAACCTGACAAGAGATGTTCTAGACGGGATCAAATCTAAGTGGACAACAACGGCCCGACCGCAACACTTTCGATGCAGTTCTTCAACCGGGCGAAAGCTAACGGAGCTTTGGCACTCAACAACACCCAGCGGATTGACCATTAAGTCAGCGGTCATCAATTCCCGATGTCGGGTAGGCCGGGAGCGAGGCAGTCCGAGCCTTCTTCAAGACCTGACACCACTTCATCGATGTGTCCGACCAACTTGAAGCGCGCCCCCATGGTTCTATTCTCGATCAAGCTTCCGACAACTCCTCGTGAAAATGCCGCGACATTAGCATTCCGTAGAACAGGGCCGCACGGGGGGCCAGAGTGGAGACAAGAATGTGCTCGTCGATCGCGTGCGCCCCGCCGCCATTGCAGCCAAGCCCATCAATGACCGGGCGGCCGAGCGCCGCTGAGAAATTTCCGTCAGAGACGCCGCCTCGGCTTGTTTCCGCCATCGGCATACCGAGCTCGAGAGCAAGATGTTTAGTCGCCTGGTACATTCGCGCGACTGCCGGACTCCGCTCGAAGGGCGGACGATTGATGCCGCCTTCGACCTCAATGCGGACATCGGGATTGTAGGACGTGCGGGCAAGCATCGCCGCCGTCAGGCGCTCGGCTGTGGCCATGTCATTGGCGCGCATGTCTATCTCGATCACCGCTTCGGCGGGCACCACGTTGGCACGTGTGCCACCATGGACAGTGCCGACATTGAACGTGGCGTGCGTCTCGGTCGCCGTCATGGCTTCAATGTCGATGATGTGTCGTGCCACTTCTAGAATGGCGCTACGTCCATCGAACAGGTTGCCGCCGGCATGTGCCGAGCGTCCGTGGGCGCGCAGCACGAAGCGGCCCCAGCCCTTGCGTTTTGTTACGACAGTTCCGGGCGCCTCGAAAGCTGGCTCGGGCACCATCACGAAGGCGGCGTTGCGCGATAGTTCCTCGATCACCCCGCGCGATGTATAGCTACCTATCTCCTCGTCGGAATTGAGATAGACGACAATTGGGCGTGGAGGCAGCAGGCCGGCTGCGGCGATGCGGTGCAGAGCGTCTACCGCAAGCCAGGAACCCGCCTTCATGTCGAAAATGCCCGGACCGTAAACGCGGTCCCCCTCGCGGCGTACAGGGCGGCGCGCCAGTGTTCCTGCCTCCCACACCGTATCGACATGCCCCATGATGAGGGCAGGCTCGCCATTGAGACCGCCCGGGGCATAGGTAAGCACGAGTTGGCCACCACAACCGTCACGCCCGGGAATGCGGCGTATCGAAACGGGAAGACCTCTGAATTGCGCCTCGACCCTGTCGAGCAGACGGTCGATCAGGTCGGGTCTTTCGGAAGGTGTCTCGAGTTCGACCCATTCGACAACGCCGGCCAGTAATTCTTCGGCGTCGAAATCCTGTACACCTAGAAGCTGCTCACCCTTCGCGCGCATCATTTCCTCCTTCAACTCGATCCATGCTTGCGGCCGTTTCAGCCGAAAACCCGTAATGGCGCGCGGCGAAGGCTGCGGAGATCACTTCGTCTGCTAGATCGCGGCCCACTGCTTTACGGTCGCGCAGTATCGGATCGCCCCATCCGCCGCCGCCCGGCAGACGAATTTCAACGAGATCACCGGCTTGCAACTCGAACGTACTGGTGGCGCCAAGCTCGATCGTTTCACCGTTGCGTTCGACTGTAAGGCTCGCACATGTCCCGTCCATTCCCTTCTCACGACCTTTCGGGGGCAAGCGGAAGCGATCGGAATAAAGGCTGAGTACAACACCATCGCGAAGGATGCGGTATTTCCTGAACATCCCTAGCCCGCCGTTGAACTCGCCGGCACCCCAGGAATCGGCAATGAGCCCGAAGCCTTCAATGCGGACATGCGGGCTCAACTGCTCGATCGCCTCTGACGGCGTGAGGCGACAAGAGGACAGGACATGGTCCGTGCAGTAAATGGCATCATAATCCCTGGCCCCGCCCCATCCCCCGCCCAGAACGTCCATGTGAATGGCGACGCCACCTTCCGGGCGCGGCCAGCTCATGAACAGTCCTGTGGTTGAATTGGAGCCCTGCGCTGGCACGCGACCGGGGATCAGTTTGCCCAATGCATCATGCACGGCGTCCAGTGCCCTGCAGGATGCTGTCGCCCGTGCTCGTACGGGCGCACCATCGCGCGGATTAAGGATCGAGCCTTTCGGCGCGACGATCCGCAGCGGACGGTTGCATCCGTCATTGGCCGGAATTTCAATGTCATCGAGGATGCTGCGGATCGCGGTAACAGCGCCTGCGATCGTGCTGGCGATA
>CANGQA010000045.1 GCA_947455995.1 Hyphomicrobiales bacterium
ACGGGTTCGTCGACGGCAGAAAAGGGCGTGGCACTTGGCAGCAAGACGCTGACGATCTCGGATGCCAAGGGCTCCTACGGCGGTGTGATTGC
This sequence comes from Hyphomicrobiales bacterium, assembly GCA_947455995.1. Classification (GTDB taxonomy): domain Bacteria; phylum Pseudomonadota; class Alphaproteobacteria; order Rhizobiales; family Beijerinckiaceae; genus CAIYZJ01. Next base: position 93 of record CANGQA010000045.1, read on the forward strand.
TGACGGCGGCCTGGTTAACGGGACGGGCGGAGGCATCACACTCACTTCCGGTACCCAGACCTTGACGAAGTCAAACACCTATACAGGCGAAACGAAGATCAATGGCGGAACGCTTGCTCTGAAGGACGATGGCGCGATCACCTCCTCGTCGGGTGTGAATGAGAGCGGCAACAGCGTGTTCGACATCTCCGGCATAACGCCTGGTGGCACGACGATTAAGTCCCTGACGGGTTCGTCGACGGCAGAAACGGGCGTAATCCTTGGGAACAAGACGCTGACGATTTCTGCAGCAAAGGGCACTTATTCTGGCGTGATTGGCGGCGCAGGCGGGATCACGCTAACTGGCGGGACACAGACGCTCGCAGGAGTTAATACCTACAAGGGAGCGACAACGATCAATGGCGGCTCACTGATTGTTACTGCTAAAGGTTCGATCTCCTCGTCTTCTGGTGTGATAAAGACTGGGCCCGGCTCCTTCACTCAACTGTCTGGAGACACAATCAAGCCTGTTGATCCAACTATAAATGGTGCCACCGTGGTGGTTATATTAAATCATGCGCAAATCAAATCACTTGGAAGTCTGTTCAATAATGACATCTATATCGCAAATGATTACAATGAATTTGAATATTATTCACGATTTGTAAATATAGGCGATGATGCGATGAATTATAACTCGGATTATTGGAATCAAAATTCTGATGATTTGATCGAATTTATTAAAGTCAAGAAAAAGAAGACGATTATTCGGATATATTAATGAGACTTGATAACTATGTATCGGGTTTAATCTTCTGCCACGGCATAGTACGATGTAGGCACTTTGAGGTGCCTACATCGTAGGGATGGTTTGAATTTCCGGGAGCAGGACAGTTCGGGTTCTACCCTATGCCGCATTGGTCATGATTTGCAGCGAGTTGATGGTTGTAAAGTCATCTCGGGGTTCATCGTTATGATCAGAAACAGGCTTGCTTGGCATGATGTATCGCGTGAGAATGGTCCGGATAAGACACTCTATAATCGCTTCGGATATCACAGCAGGATTGGTATTTTCGATAACATCTTTGTTGCTCTTGAGAATAACGGGCTCAGACCGCAAAATTTGATGATCGAAACCACCCAGTTGAAGGCCCGCAGAACCGCAGCCATTGAACCATTAAGGCGCTATACCCCGCTCTATCATGCGTATAAAACGGGTGTCGAACTCCAAATTATATTTAGTGTGCGAGAAGAATTGATGACCCCTGGTTAGGGCTTCAAGGCCACTCTATCACTTGATATTGAAGGCTGTGTTTGCGGGTGTTATCGTTGCCTTGGCCGGATAAAACCAGTTGTTTCCGCCACAAGTCCCATCCGACTGTTGAGTCCGGCGCAGATATCCTCACCATGGCTATCTAGCTTCGATGCTCTGTCAAATTGTGAGTGTGATGCTGACAGGGGCAACGTCTGTCTGTACGAAAAATCACAACTGATCGATCCGTTGTGCCTTCACAAGATTTTCAGCAGCATACAGCCTTAAAATGCGAATGGCGCGAGAGCCTAAGCCCTCGCGCCATTCATATTACCATTCCAGTTTCTTCAATGGCAGAAGAGCCTAACAACTCAAGAAAGATGGAATTACTCAGCCCGTGCGACAGCAGTGGCAAAACCGATCAGAGCGATATCAGCTTTCACTTTGCTTCCCTGTCCATCAAAAAAGCTCACTGAAAGCGCTTTGCCTTTCTTGATCACGTCGAGGGCCTTCTCGGATATTTCGATAGATGCGAAGCAACCACTGTTCTGGCAGCCAGTGAAGCTAGCAATCTGCTTGTTGGCACCGTCAACAGTAATATCTATGCCATCCTTCAGGGATACGCCAATCGGGGCTGAAAGAACCATCACGCGGCCTTTTTCACCCTTTACAAGTTCAATCGCAGCAATTCTCAGACGGTCATTGGCGGTAAAAGTTTCGTGAATGACCGAACAATCCTGTTTGGCACGATCTTTTGCACTCGGGCGACAAATGGTTTGCCAACCTGAATCTGCAGTTTGGATGCTTTGCGACTTTCCATCAGCAGCGGGTGCAGGAACTTGTGCTTGTGCGATGACTGGGAACAAAGATAACGCTATAGCCAATGTGTAAATTTTTTTCATTTTAAAATCACAATCCAATTTAAGGTTCAAACAATTCAGGAATTAGTCGCATTTATAGACAAAATCAAGTCAAAAAATCATATTTTTTTGAAAATCCAGTAAAAATATTTTTCTTGTTTAAAGGATAACCCATTGATCATGCCACAAACTATATCAGTTGTCTGGGATATTGGTATTGATGGTTACGATCCCAAAAAGCCCAATCCACAAAGGCAATCACGCAGATGAATTTCGTTGTGCAATCATGTTGAATTTATCAAAAAAAGGCTACTGACATCAATGAAGTGTTTTTGAGACATCCACAAAAATCACGCCTTTGCAGACCGGGAATTTGGGCCGCTCTTGCTCCAAAACAGGGCGGCCAATCCGGTCCTGGCCAACTAAAACAGCGATTGATTTGCTGGGCACAAGTTCGAGCCGGGTGGGCAGGCAGCATCGGACGGGGTGGTCCTTTATGGCTTTCAATGGTGTAGAAGATCGTGAAGGATCATAAAAATGATTTTGCTGGCATTGATGTGAGGTAAAAACCATGCAGCTCCAAGACTTGATGGATCTTGCCGCCAAAGTGGCGCCCAACAGCCCCAACCGTATCAGGCAGGTTGGTGCGGCCATTGCTTTTTCGGGCTCGAGCGACACTCTTGCAGCTTGCAATACCTTTCCCGATGGAGTTGCTGATCTCGATTGGCGGCATGAAGGTGACGGGCGTTTTGTCTGGATGGAACATGCAGAGCGCAATGCTATTTTTCAGGCCGCCCGACTGGGTAAAGCGCTGGCGGGAGCCAGCATTGCAACAACATTCTTTCCCTGTATTGATTGTGCACGCGCCATTGTGCAAAGCGGTTTTGCCTGTGTGGCCACTCCGGCTCCTGCCTATGATGATCCCGTCTGGGGAGAGGCTTTTGCCCGGTCGAAAATCATTCTTGAGGAAGGCGGAGTGGAGATTGTGATTGTCAGGTCACAAGCGAACTAATTTTTTGCGCGGATAAGCCTATAATTTGATCTTTTGTGTTCACCTTGTTTGTGATCTGCTGGATTAATCTTGCAGCGATATTGAGGAGACAGATCATGCCACACTTTACCAGACGTCAATTTTTGGGAACGACTGCAACAGGTCTTGCAGCGGCTCCCATGCTGAGCATCGACGGTTTTGCGCAAGGCAAGACGGTGCTGAATTTGCAACTGGGCTGGTTATTGTCGGGCAACCAGATCGGAGAAGTTTGCGCCAAAGCGATGGGCTTTTATGAGGCGGAAGGACTTGATCTGAAATTCCAGGCAGGAGGCCCCAATATTGACGGTGTGGCGGTGGTGGCTGCTGGCCGGTTTGAAACCGGACAGGTTTCCTCCTCACCTTCGTTGATGCTTGCTGCTTCGCAGGATATTCCGGTGGTCTGCTTTGCGACCGGTGCACAGGTGCACCCCTACAGCTTCTTTTCTCTCAAGAAAAATCCTGTCAACGCGCCCAAAGATCTGATCGGTAAAAAGGTCGGTATTCAGGCCACCGGCGTGATTTTGCTGCGGGCTTTACTGGCCAAGAACAATATTTCGGAAAAGGATGTGACCATCGTCACAATCGGGGCCGATATGGCGCCGTTGCTCACGGGGCAGGTTGATGTGGTTACGGGCTGGCTGACCAATACAACGGCGATGAAAGTGCTGGGTGACCAGCGGGTCGATCTTCGGTTGTGGGACACTGGCGTTAAACTTTATGCGCTGCCTTATTATGCGACAGCCGAAACCATCCAGAAAAAAGGCGACGTTTTGGCCAAGTTCCTGACGGCAACAGGGAAGGGCTGGGTTTACGCCGCCAACAACCGCGACAAGGCGGTCGAGCATCTGGTCAAGGAATTCCCTAACTTGAACGCCAAGGACGAGCGAGAGGCGCTGGATGTGATGTTGCAATATGCCTTCTCGCCTTTGACCGCCAAAGAGGGTTGGGGCGCGATGGATCCTCAGGTCTGGCAGGACCAGATTGATCTCTATGCGCAGTTGGGCCAGTTCACCAAACGGGTTCCCAAACTGAATGAAGTCATGACGCTGGATGTGTTGAAGGCATCAAGCGCCAGCCGTCCGAAGTTTGGTTGATCTATGAGCCTTCTTGCCCAAGGTGCAGCAATGCCTAGCCATGAGCATGCTGTTTCGTGCCAGAATGTGACAGTCCGTTTTGTGACAGAAGAACGGGCTGTGACAGCTTTGGAGGACGTGTCCTTTACGGTGCCAGCGGGTGGGTTTCTCACTCTGCTGGGGCCGTCGGGATGCGGAAAATCCACCTTGTTGCGGGTTGTCGCCGATCTGATTACGCCGAGCAGCGGCACGGTCGAGGTGCTGGGCAAGACTGCCGAGCAGGCGCGGCTGGATCGTTCCCTTGGCTTTGTATTTCAAGATGCTGCCTTGTTGCCTTGGCGCACGGCACTAGAGAATGTCGCTTTGCCGCTGGAAGTGGGCGGTGGTTTGAAACCGTCAAGTCGCTTCACCTCTCCGCGCGATTTGCTTGCACTCGTTGGCTTGTCGGCTTGGGAGCAGGCCTATCCGCATCAATTATCGGGCGGGATGCGCCAGCGTGTGGCGATTGCCCGCGCCTTGCTGGGCGGTCCGCGTCTTTTGTTGATGGATGAGCCTTTCGGAGCGCTGGACGAGATGACACGTGACCGTCTGAACGAGGAGTTGCGCAGAATTTGGGCAGAAACAGGCACCAGCATTCTCTTTGTGACCCATTCTGTCTACGAGGCTGCCTATCTGGGTGAACAGGTTTTGGTGCTCTCGCCCAATCCGGGGCGGGTTGTACGGCAGGTGACAGTCGATTTGCCGCGTGAACGGTCACTGGCTCTGCGGGATACGCCGCATTTTGTGGAGATTGCAGCAGAATTGCGCGCCATGCTGGGCAGGGTGACATCATGAGCCAGTCACATCACGCCTTAGGCCCTGTCCCTGCAAATCCCGCCTCGAATACTTTGTCAGCTGACGAAGTGGCGTTTGCTCGAGCCAGACAAAAAGCCCGGTTGCGTCGCAGGATCATGCCGGTTCTGGGCGTGGCATCGGTGCTGCTGCTCTGGGCGGCACTGGTTTATTGGCTGAAGGTGCCGCCCTTCATCGCACCCTCGCCGCAAATGGTCGCTGTGACACTTTGGGAAAAGTCGGGCTTGCTTTGGACCAATCTGCTCCCGACCATGATCGAGTCTATTGCGGGCTTTTTGCTTGGTAACCTGGCGGCCGTAGTGATTGCCACGGTGTTCGTCCACAAAAAAACATTGGAAGAGGCGTTCTTTCCAGTTGTGGTGGTGATCAACACCATACCGGTCGTCGCCAAAGCTCCTATTCTGGTATTGTTGCTGGGCAATGGCATGGAGCCCAAAATTGCGATTGCGGCTTTGATCTGCTTTTTCCCTACTCTTGTTAATATGGTGAGGGGGTTGGAGTCAGTTAATCCTCAGGCGATGGAGTTGATGCGGGTCTTGTCGGCTTCCAAGCGTGAGGTCTTTTTCAAATTACGCTTGCCGCATTCGCTGCCCTATCTTTTTTCGGCTCTGAAAATCGCCGCCTCCACTGCAGTGATCGGGGCGATTGTCGGCGAGTGGATAGGCTCCACTTTGGGCATCGGCGCGTTGATCATCCAAGCGACCTATGCCTTTGATTCCGCCTTGCTCTACGCCACCGTGATTGTCGGCTCCTGCTTCTCGATGAGCTTTTTCCTGCTGATCAGCCTGATCGAACGACTGGTCTTGCGCCAGACCAGTCTGGCGCATTCCTGATCTTATTCTGCATGAACTCTATGATTGAAAGAACACAAGATGACTGCTTCTGAACATGTTGTCGAAAAGGCTGGCAATGCCAGAATTGTGGCCCGCTCAGATGTGGTGGTGGTGGGTGGGGGTCCGGCTGGATTTTCTGCCGCACTGGCCGCTCGCCGCGAAGGCATGTCGGTTACGCTGATCGAGCGTTATGCCTATCTCGGCGGGTTGGCATCAGGTGGCATGGTGCTGGTGCTTGATGATATGAGCAACGGACCGGAAGTGACGGTGACGGGCATCTGCATGGAAATGATCGAGCGGATGGCCAAAGTAGGGGCTTGCGTGTTCCCTCCGCCCGAGGATCGGCGCACCGATTGGGAGGCCTATCACCGTTGGGCGCGTTGGGGTGTGTTCGATTTCAGGGCGCAGACAAAGCCGCAGCCGATTCTCATGGCCGCAGCATTTGATCCCGATGGTTGGAAGCGGATGTCCAATGAGATGATCGAGGAAGCGGGCGTCAATGTCCGCCTGCATTCATGGTTCTCGAAAGCCATTGTGGAGGATGGACGCATCAAAGGTGTGATCTGCGAGACCAAAGCGGGCCGCGAGGCCATTATGGGTGATGTGATCATTGATACTAGCGGTGATCTGGATGTTGCTGCTGCGGCTGGTGCGCAATTTACCCATGGCTCATTCATTGTCACGACGGTGTTCCGTCTGGGCGGGGTTGATACCGATGCGACCGAGCGGTTTTCTCAGCAGGAACCTGAAAAATATGCCGAGATTGACCGGCAGGCCAAGCGTGTGATGGGCGGTTCATGGGATTTCTGGTGGCTGAAAACCCCGTTGCCCGGGATTGTCTGGTGCAATTGTCCCCACATGGCGGGTTACGATGCCCTGAAAGTAACCGATCTGACGCGGGCCGATTTCGAAGGGCGTAAGAAAATCTACGCTTTGGTGGATTATGTCCGTCAGCACATGCCAGGTTTCGAGAAGTGCTATGTCGTCGATGTCGCCCCGCAACTCGGTGTGCGGCAAACGCGCCTGCTCGAAGGGGACTATGTTGTCACCAAGGATGATGTGCTGGATCGCGTGCATTTTGCCGATACGGTGGCGCGGGGTCGCGATTATTATACCCCCTACCGCGCGATGCTGCCAAAGGCCATCGAAGGCTTGCTTGTCGCAGGCCGTCATTATTCTGCAACCGAGACCGCTCAGAAAATGTCGCGAGAAATCCCGCCTTGCATGTCAATGGGGCAATCAGCCGGCGTGGCCGCAGCCCTTGCTGTGAAGGGTGACGGCATGTTGCGCCATGTCAGCGCGGCAGATATCTGTGCCCGGGTGAGGGCGCAAGGTGGTGATCCCGGAGATATTCCGTCAGCCAATGCAAAACCATTGGAGACTTTGGCATGAGCACCCATAACCTGCCTTTGACTGGCATCCGCATTGTCGATTTTACCCAAGTGATGATGGGACCTGTGGCTACCCAGATGTTGGCCGATTATGGGGCCGATGTGATCAAGATCGAGCGCCCGCCGACCGGGGACTTGTCGCGCACGTCTTTCCCTAATGATCCCGCCGGTCTGACAGGCCCGGTCTTTTGCTCGCTCAACCGCAACAAGCGCTCTGTCGTGTTCGACATGAAAAACGAGGATGACAAGGCCGTAGTCTGGTCTTTGCTCGATCATGCAGATGTGGTCGTCAACAATTTCCGAGCCGGCGTGATGGAGCGGATGGGGTTTGGCTATGATGTGCTGTCCAAACGCAACCCGCGGCTCATTTATGCGGTGGGTACAGGCTTCGGGCTGGTGGGCCCCTATGCCCATAAGGGTGGCCAGGATGTCCTCGCACAGGCCATGTCGGGTGTGATGCATCGGCGGTCAGATGACAGCTTGCCGCTTTCGATCTATTCCACAACCTTTGCAGATTATTCTGCGGGAATGCATTTGGTCCAAGGCGTTTTGCTGGCTTTGTTGCAACGTCAGCAAACCGGTCGGGGCCAATTGGTCAGCGTGTCATTGTATGATTCCATGCTGGCTGCTCAGACACAGGAATCGGCCTCATTGATGATGCGCGGTCGTGAGGTCAATTGGGGAGCTATGCCGCTGTCTGGTGTATTTGCCACGCAGGATACCGCGCTGGTCTTGGTGGGCGCCTTCAAGGCGCATCCATTGCGCGATATTTGCACGGCTTTGGGAATTGATGATCTCTCGGGTGATCCGCGCTTTGTCGATCACCCAGCGCAAGTCAGACACAAGACAGACTTGCACGCGATATTCCGTGCCCGCTTTGCCACCAACACCACGGCTCATTGGCTGAGCCAATTAGAAGAGCAGGATTTGCTGTGCGCGCCAGTGCGTACTCTGGCCGAGGCCTTGGCTGATGAGCAGACCCATATCAATGGCATGATCTTGGAAACAACAAACCGGATCGAGACCGTGCGTGTGGTCGGCTCTCCGCTGCATCTGGCCGATGCTCCGGTATCCATCCGGATACCGCCCGCCGAATTGGGCCAACACACCGAAGATGTGCGTGCCGAACAACTCCACATGCTCAAGACGGGGACTGTCTGATGGCGGTCGATGTTGTCCATCAAGATGGCATTGTGACGGTTACCATCAATCGTCCCGAGGTGATGAATGCGGTGGACTATGCCACAGAACAGCAGTTGCAGCAGATCTGGCGTGAGATAGAGGCCGATCGCTCGGCGCGTGTCGTGGTATTGACAGGGGCTGGCGAGCGGGCCTTCTGCACAGGTGCCGATATGAAGGGCGGCAGCGGCGCCCGTGGGATCGACTACTGGGCCATGCCTCGCGAGGGTGGTTTTGGCGGGATTGCCATGCGCCAGACGCTGGACATTCCTGTGATCGCCCGCGTCAATGGCCATGCGGTTGGTGGAGGCTTTGAAATGATGCTGGGCTGCGATCTGGTGATTGCCGCCGATCATGCCAGTTTCGGTTTGCCTGAAGCACGGGTTGGCCGTCTGCCGCTGGATGGCGGAATGGTGCTTTTGCAGCGCCAGATCCCGCATCGGCAGGCGATGGGCCTGTTGCTGACCGGACGGCGTATGAAGGCGCAAGAGGCGCTCGGTATGGGATTGATCAATGAGGTCGTACCGATGGCGGGTCTGGATGAGGCCGTCCAGCGCTGGACGGCCGAGATTCTGGCCTGTGCCCCCCTCTCCATCAAAGCAACCAAACAAGTGGTGCGCCAGACCGCCGGGTTGACGCCACAACAGGCTCAGGCCTTACGGCTTCCCGCATTGGTCGATGCTCTGAATTCAGAAGATTCGGAGGAAGGTGTGCGGGCCTTTGTTGAAAAGCGCAAACCTGTCTGGAAAGGTCGTTGACAGATGACCTATGTCATCACCGCCGCCTGCATCGACGTCAAAGATTTGTCCTGCCTGACTTCGTGTCCGGTCGATTGCATCTATCAAGGCGGCCGGACGGTTTATATCCAGCCCGATGAATGTATCAATTGCGGTTTGTGCGAGACGGTCTGCCCGGTAGGTGCTATTCATTCCGATGAACGGTTGCCACCGGAGATGCTGGAGTTCGTGGCCATCAATGCGGAGTTTTTTGGGCCTGATGTGACGGGCTGGAATTCGCCGCGCGGGGCTGATGCCCAATACAAGACAACGCTCGATCATCCACTTGTAGCAGCATGGCCGCGACAGGGAGATTGAAACTGTGCATGCTGCAGTGTTGCATTATTTCAGGGTAGTGGCGCGGTCTGGTTCGGTGCGCAAGGCATCACAAGAATTGAACGTTGCAGCCAGCGCGGTTAACCGCCAAATCAAGTTGATTGAAGACGAGCTGGATGTCGAACTGTTTGAACGCATTGCCAGCGGGATGCGCCTGACTTTAGCCGGACAATATCTTCTTCAGCACATCAATGCGACGTTGCAGGATTTTGAATTGCTTCGGGCCGATATTGACGGCCTCCGTGAAGCCAGATCCGGACATATTACGATCGCGGCTGTGGACTCGCTTCTTGTCGATTTTTTGCCCCGCGTCCTTGAGCAATTCTCGCAAGAATTTCCGGCTGTCACCTATAGTGTTGATGCAGTTTCACCAGCCGATGTTCCGGCTTTGGTTGAAGACCATAAGGTTGATCTGGGTCTGACCTTTGTCAGCGAGCGTTGGCCTAAAATCAAAATCATTGTCGAAATCCCCGCACCGATCGGTGTGGTCATGCGTCCCGATCATCCGTTGTCGGGCAAGGATGTGATCGATTTCGACGAAGTTGCCCCCTATCCTAAATTGGCCCAGGCAGGCACAATCCCGACAGCAGCGAATATCGATCCTGATTTTGCGCATTTCAGATCAACGCTGACGCCAAAGCTGGTTTCCAATTCGATCCAGATGCTTAAAGTTGCCCTGCTTGCTAATCAGGGCATCGCCTTCTTCACACCTTTCGGTTTTCTATCGGAACTCAAGGCGGGCGAATTGCTATGGAAGCCGTTTAGGTCGGCGGGTATCAACAAAATGAAGCTGGGTCTGCTGATTTCCAAGAACCGAAAGCTTTCCCCTTCGGCACAAAAATTCGTTGAGTCGATCAGTAAGCAGTTATTGCTGACAGATTTTTAAACGACACGGGTTTGCGCTTTTCAAACGTGATGGCGTGAAGATTTCAGGCCGATCTAACACCAGAACAATTGAATGTGTTTGATCGCGGCATCGGTCAAAAAACCTGTCAGGCAAAATCGCACGCCGGCGTCTTGACTGGAAAATTAATAGCCACGATTTCGGATTATCATATCTCTGAATGGCACACTTTATAAGCGCTCATGCCTAACCCATTTTGTATTGATGTTGACATTGGATTGCCAAAAAGTGTCGTATCAAGCAAAAGCTGGGGTGTTAATGCACAGAGTGATCGGAAGCACATGCACTTCGGGTCGCAACAGGTCGCCACTGACAGCATATCACTTGAAGATGATCAGTATGAATAACACCATTGAGCAACTCAATCTGTCCAACCAAGCCTATGCCTCGGTTTCCGAGATGATCCAGCAGCGCCGTCTCAAAGGGGGGGCACTGATTGTCGAGTCGCGCTTGGCCGATATATTGGGGATCTCTCGGACCCCTTTGAGGGAGGCATTGCAGCGTCTGGAGGGTGAAGGCTTGGTTGTCAAAGGAGCCGGACGTTCCTTCATCGTCCGCCATGTGGATCTGGGTGAATATTTGCAAAGCCTCAAGGTCCGCGAAATTCTTGAAGCAGAGGCGGTGGCGCTCGCGATCGGCCGCATTCCGCCGGTCAAAATCATTCAGGCCAAACGGGAGGTCAAGGAATTGCGCTCGGCGGCATCATACCATACCGAGGCGCATTGGCGTTCCGATGATAATGTGCATGGGCTCTACATCGATGCCTGCGGCAACGAGGTGATGATCAAATCCATCCATCGGTTGCGGATGGCCACACGTTTGTTTGAAATCGCCCAACTGCCGGATCGGGTTGAACCCGATTCTAATGAGCATCTCAATATTATCGAGGCTTTGGAAAACGATGATGTAAAAGCAGCCTGCAAAGCCGTGCGCACCCACATTAAAAGCCTTACAAAATCAGCATTACAGTCGGTCAGTATCGACACTTAAGGTTTAATGCTTGAGGATTTTGGATACGAATTCTCTGGTGCGCGCTTCTCGGGGGCTGTTAAAAATCTGCTCAGCCTTACCACATTCGATAATATTGCCCTGAGCCATGAAAGCGATGCGATGGGAGACCTCGCGCATAAATCCCATTTCGTGCGATACGATGATCATGGTCATCCCCTCGCTGGCCAATGCGCGGATCGTATCCAAAACATCTGAAACCAGTTCGGGATCCAGTGCAGCGGTAATTTCATCCAGCAAGAGAATTTCCGGCTTCAAGGCTAGCGCGCGGGCAATGGCAACGCGTTGCTGTTGTCCTCCGGAAAGCTGGTCGGGATAGCGTGATATCTGGTCAGTCAAGCCAACTTTTGAAAGCAGAGCGCGGGCTTCTGCTTCAACCTCTTCCGGATCGCGATTTCTGATTTTGACGGGAGCGATTGTCACATTTTCAAGGGCCGTCATATTTTGAAACAGATTATACTGCTGGAACACAATGGCACTGCGTTCGCGCATATTGCGCACTGATTCCGCACTGCTGTAATTGATAACCTCGCCATTGAGACTGACCGATCCTGCCGACAGCGGGGTCAATCCGGTTAAGACACGCAAGATCGAACTTTTGCCCGAGCCTGACGGCCCCATCAATCCGACGACTTCACCTCTTGCGATTTCCAGATTGATGCTATCGAGAACTTGGACCGTTCCGTAATGTGCGCTGAGGTCCTTAATGACGAGATGGTGCAAGGCGCTTCTCCAGATAATGACCATAACGCGAGAGCGGATAGGAGACAGCAAAATAGAGTATCAGGATGGTGCCAAATACCAGGATTGCCGAGAACCCTTTGTTGTTTAAAACCTTGCCCGCGAAAGTGAGTTCTATAACGCCAATTTGCGAGGCCAAAGCGGTGTCTTTGATAAACATCACAAAGAAACCGAAAGCCGGCGGTAAAATCATTTTCCATGCTTGCGGCAAGACGACAAAGCGTATGGTCTGGATCAGGCCGAAATTCATAGCGGTTGCTGCATCCCATTGGTTGCGATGAATTGACAACAGGCCCGCACGGATAATTTCCGCCAAAAAAGCAGAGGCAATAAGCGTGACACTGAGGGAGGCCACAACAAACAGGGGAAGGTTTGCACCGCTCAGTTGGAACACAAAAAAGATAAGCATAAGAGTGACGAGAAATGGCACACGCCTGAAAAATTCAGTAAACAGCAGGGCGATCCAGCGCAGTGGTGCCAGCCATGGTTTTTCGGTCAGGCGTACAACGCTGATGAGACAGCCGAACAGCAATCCGAACAAGCAGCCAATGGCAGAGAGGGCGATTGTCGTTCCGACAGCCTGGGCAAGAAACAGCAGATTATAATAGGTAAAAAATCGAGGTGCTTCCTGGATCAGTTGGGCCATCATTTCAGATCACCCGCAATTTGGTTCTGAACAAAAGCGAGCCAAGAAGCCCAAGTGCCAATGAGGCCAGAAGCGTAATGGCGATATAGAGAGCGGCCACAACACTGAAAATTTCAAGGGACCGAAAGGTGATGGAATTGATATTGAGGGCTTGGCCAGTCAGTTCCTCGACACCAAATATGGCTGCCATCGAGGTGCCGAGTGTCATGATGATAAAATGGTTGGACAGAGGCGGGAACAAAACCCGCGCAATATGCGGCAAAATGACATAGCGGATTTGTTGCCATCGTGAAAACCCAAGAACAATGGCTGCTTCCATTTCGGATTGTCGCCGCGTTGAAAAACCGGCGCGCTGGATTTCTGTCAGATAGGCACCTGCATTGAGCGTCATACCGATCAAGACTGCTGCATAAGACGACAATAAAATGCCGGCATCAGGCAGGGCAAAATAGAGGAAATAGATCTGTACCAATTGCGGCGTATTGGTAAAAAATACCACAAAGGCCTGTATCGGTTTTGCAATCCATTGTGGGCCGAAGCTGAGAAGCGAGGCGTTAGCAGTGCCAATCAGCAAGCCGCCGCAAAAAGACAAAAAGGCGATTTCCAATGCCAGATAAGCACCATCAATCAACCGAGGAAGATAGGGCCAGATCTGACCATATTGAAATGTATAATCCAGCATCGAATTGTTGATCCGGTATTGTCATGTGGCGGCTTGAAGCCGCCACATCCAGTCGTTCAGACAGATCTCAAAAATACGGATTCATGCCGGTAGGAAACAGCATTTTTATTCCGAATGCTTTTTCCCACAATTCATCAATTTTACCACGACGCTGCAATTCGAACACCGCGACGTTCAACCAGTCCTTGAGACCCGTTGAATTTTTGGCTACACCCAGGCCACAATAATAGACGTCGACAGGGGTAGGCACCACACGCCATTTGACATTGTGCTTGTTCATATGCTCGCCAACAAAATCGATCACATCAATGATGGCATCGCCGCGTCCTTGGGCAATGGCACGGATCGCGTCAGGATAATTATCCAGAAGCACCACTTTGGCGTTCTTCAGATTGTCCTCGATGTATTTCACAGGCGTTGATCCGCGAACCTGCACCAATGTGACTTCTGGTTTATTGAGGTCTTGAACCTTCTCGAAAGGCTTGCCCTCTGTTGTCAGCACACCGAAAACTTCCGTATGGACGGGGACTGTAAAATCGATCACTTTGGCACGCTCGGGATTACGGGTCATTGCCCCCATCACGAAATCGATCTTGCCGGATGTCACAAAAGGAATTCGGTCAGGTGAGCCCACCTGTACCACCTGTAATTTGACGCCGAGCATCTTGGCCAATTCAGTGGCGACATCGACATCAAAGCCGATAATTTCATTCTTATCGTTGAATTTGCCCAAAGGAGGCAGTGTGGGGTTCACACCCACGCGGATTTCACCTGATTTGATGATGTCATCAAGTGGACGGGCTGTTGCGTCACTATATCCCCATGACATGGCCAGCAGGGCACATGCCACCAAACCTTTCGAGATTTTGCTCAACATCATTTGGTTTCCTCTTCGAACAAAAACGCTCCGATAGCGAGCTCGAACAATTGCGCTCAATGGTAAGTTTGTATACAAATTGCAGACATGTAAAGCCCAGCCATGCCTCAACTTTAATCTTTCTTATGCTTTTGTTGTCGTCAATCAGGTCACGGTCAATGGTATCTGCCTTCACCCGTATTCTCGCCAATCACCACGAGCTCGTCCACTTCAATGTTGATGGTGTTGATTGTGTTGCCCCTGCTGGTGAGCCCTTGGCAACAAGCCTGTTGGCTGCAGGATATCTGATGTTGCGCCAAAGCCCCAATCAGCATACGCCGCGCGGCGCTTTTTGCTTGATGGGCGTCTGTCAGGAATGCGCCATACATGTTGATGGGCAAATCGCCCAAGCCTGTATGACCCCAGTGCGTGCAGGCATGGATGTTCAATTACGGGGAGTGGTATGAGTCGATCATCCCCCCATGATTTTGATGTGCTGGTGCTTGGTGGCGGCCCTGCCGGTATGGTCTCGGCCATCACGGCCAGTCAACATGGCCTTAGTGTCGGTCTGATTGATGAACAGGCCGAGGCAGGCGGGCAAATCTGGCGTGCCCCATGGGCGGCCTCGTCAGGGAAGGATGCATCCCCTGAAGTGCGCGATGGTCACAAAATGCGCGAAACACTGGCGCGATCCAATGTCTCATGCCTGTTCGGGCGACGCATTTGGTCTGTGACAGACCAGTATCGTGTTGAGGTGTTGGGTGCAGACGGTGTTGAAACCTATCAAGCCCCACATCTGATCGTCGCATTGGGAGCGCATGAGCGGGTTATCCCGTTTCCCGGTTGGACACTCCCTGGCGTGATGGGGCTTGCGGCCGCCACCATCATGCTCAAAGCCCACGGGCTTGCCCCTCCAAAGGACTGGGTGCTGGCGGGTGTTGGTCCCTTGTTGGCCGCAGTGGCCGCGGGCTATGCCCGCAAAGGCCATCCACCCAAAGCGATCATTGATCTGTCGGGCCCGTCGGATTGGCTTGCCACATTGCCGAGCCTTGCCAGCCGTCCCGGTCTTTTCAAGCAGGGTGTCGGCTGGGTTGTCTCGATCCTTTCATCCCGTATTCCGATTTATTTCCGCCACGCGATCCGTCGGGCTGAGGGTCAAGACCGGATTGCTGCCTGTGTGATTGGTCCGGTAGATCAAGACGGCCATCGGGTCGCTGGGCCGGAATTGAGCCTTGACTGTGATGCGCTGATGATCGGCAACGGCTTGGTGCCCGGTGGTGAGGTTCCCCGCTTATTGGGAGCCAATCAGGTCTATCAGCATGAATTGGGCGGATGGATCCCTGATTGTGATCGCTATGGCCGGACAAGTCTCAAACATCTTTATGCGATCGGGGATGGAGCCGGGATACGCGGCGGGGCGGTGGCGTGCAGTGCCGGGCAGCTTGCCGGATTGGCAGTCGCCCATGATGCCGGGTTCATCGACGCCGCATCTTTCGCGCGTCAATCCGTGCAACCCTTAACCGAAAATCAAAAACTCGCAGCCTTTTCTGCCGCAATGGCCCATATGATCCGCCTCAGACCGGCTCAGGTCGCCTCGATTTCACCTGAAGCCGTCATTTGCCGCTGTGAGGATGTGACACGGCAGGATCTGGTTTGTGCTGCCAAGGCTGGGGCACGCGATGTCAATCAACTCAAACATTTTACACGTTGTGGAATGGGACCATGCCAGGGGCGCATGTGCGGCGATATCGCTGCCGAAATTCTGGCGCAAGAGCATCAGGTCAGCCGCCAGGCCGTCGGTTATTGGACCGCAAGGCCGCCACTCAGACCCATCTCGCTTCAATCCATGTTGGGTCGTTTTGAGTATTCCGACATTCCAATCCCGAAGCCGGCGCCGCTATGAGTACTCTTCATGATCTGATCGTGATTGGTGGAGGGATCAACGGCGCGACAACTGCATTGTTTGCGGCTCGTGGCGGGATGGATGTTGTTGTGGTTGATCGCGGCCCTTTGTGCCGTGAAGCCTCGGGCGTCAATGCCGGCACTTTAACCATGCAGATGACCCGCGTTGCGCTGATTCCCTATGCCTTGCGTGCGCACCAGATGTGGGCGACCGCGCGGGAATGGTTGGGTCATGATGTCGGGGTGGTGGTGTGTGACGGCTTGTCCCTTGCGTTCACCGAGCAGGAAGCCGAATTGCTGACATTCAGGGCAGGCAAACGGCGTGAAGCTGGCGCACCTATTACATTGATCACCGGGCAACAGGCTTTACAGATCGAACCGGGATTAAGCGACAAGGCATTGCTGGCAGGACATTGTCGTGTCGATGGCTATGCCAATGCATACCTCACTGGGCTCGCATTTCGTACAGCCTTGCTCGATGCCGGTGTGACACTGATGGAAAACAATCCTGCAACGGATATTCAGCAGACATCATCCGGTTTCGAGGTTGTTACCAACCAAGGTCCGGTCAGAGCCAAGCGGGTGGTAATTGCGGGCGGTGTCTGGATTGAGGAGATGATGGGTTGGCTTGGTATTGATTTGCCGATCAAAACACTGGTGAATCAACTGGCTGTAACAGAGCGGATTCCGACTGCTATGCGCACGGTTGTCGGGATCGCCAATGGCCTGTTATCGCTCAAGCAGTATCACCATGGCACAGTGGTTATTGGCGGGGGCTGGCAGGGGGTCGGGTCACGCGATGGCGGGGCTTGCTCTTTGCTCCCGGAACGGTTGGTCGGCAATATTCGGTTGGCCTGTCATGCCATTCCCGCTCTCAAGAATGCCCGTCTGGCACGGGCTTGGACAGGTTTCGAGGCTGAAACGCGCGATGCCTTGCCAGCGGTTGGACCCATCCCCGGGATCACCAATGCCTATGTGATCGGCAGTATCCATTCGGGTTATACAAGCGGTCCCTACCTCGCAAAATTGCTGGCTGACCAGATATTGGGGCGCGAGCCCGACCTTCCCCTTTTCCCCATTGACCGCCTTTTGACACCCGAGCCCCATGCGCAAGGATAATATTGGATGATCCGCTCTCCTGCCCATTCCCTGACTGGAATTCATGCCGCGACCATTGTGCCGATGCATGACGATTATTCGCTTGATGAAGCCGCTTTGGCGCAACATATTGCCGATGTTACAGCAGTCAAAGGGATCAGAGGCCTGCTGATCAACGGCCATGCGGGAGAGAATTTTACCCTCACCGTTGCCGAAAAAAAACGGGTTGTTGAAATCGCCCGAGCAGTCGCTCCGGTCGATTGCTATCTGGTATCAGGGGTCAATCAGGAATCAAGCCTTGCGGCAGCCGAGGAGGCCTCCATTCTTGAACAGGCAGGCGCGGATGCCTTGCTGGTTTTTCCACCCAACAGTTGGGCTTTGGGACATGCCGATGATGTGGTCATGATCCATCATCGGCATGTGTTGGAAGCCACTCAATGTCCATTGATGATTTATGGCGCGCCGGTGGGCGCAGGGCAGATGTCCTATTCACTCCCAATCCTTGGTGAACTGGTTCAGGAGCCGCGCATTTGTGCGGTCAAGGAAGGGAGTTGGGAGATTGCAGCCTACGAGGCCAACCGCCGCCATCTCAAACAAATTCGACCTGAATTTATTGTGATGGGTTCGGGTGACGAGCACTTGCTTACCAGCTATATGATCGGCAATGAGGGATCGCAAGTCTCGCTGGCCGCGGTGATCCCTGAACTTTTATGCGATTTGTGGGAGGCAGCTTCGGGTGGCGATTGGACACGCGCCCGTTTGTTGCATGAGAAAATCTATCCGCTTTCAGTTGCAGTCTACAGAGATGCTCCCGGCGGGAGAGCGACAGCCAGATTGAAAGCCTGCCTGAAAATTTTAGGACGTCTTGAATCAGCTGCATTGCGTCCTCCACAACCATTGGTCACAATGTCTGAATATCACAAGCTCGAGCATGCTCTTGCGCATGCTTTGGGCTCATTAAATCGGTTGCCAGAAGGAAAATAACCTATGCACAAAGGATTTCGTGGCACTTATACCGTAATGGTCACACCGTTTGACGAGCACCAGAATATCAATGTGCAGGCCTTGCGGGATCTCACGGAATGGCAAATCCAGCAGGGTATCCATGGTTTAATTCCGCTTGGTTCTACCGGCGAATTCCTCTCCATGACCGAAGATGAAAAAGCCTTGGTGGCTGAAACTGTCATCCAGACCGCAGCCAGGCGTGTGCCCGTTTTGATCGGTACTGGTGCCGAGGATACGCGCGATGTTGTGCGTTTGAGCCGTCAGGCTGAAATGCTTGGTGCCGATGGCGTTATGATTATTCCGCCGTTTTATTGCACCCCGACAGAGGACGAGTTGTATCACCACTACAAGACCGTTGCCGAAGCCATTTCGATTCCGATCATGGTCTATAACAATCCGGCGACAGCCAATGTTGATTTGCGGCCCGAATTTTGCGCCCGTCTCGCCCAGATTGACAGATGTGATTATATCAAGGAATCGACACTCGAGATTACCCGTGTACGAGACATCATACGCTTGTGCGGGGACAAGATGACTGTCTTCGGAGGGATTTTGGGATTTGAATCTTTCGTTGACGGCGCGCAAGGTTGGGTTGCCGTCGCATCCAATGTCGCCCCCAAGGCTATGGCCCGCTTGTTCGAAATGGTCGCTGATGAAGACAGGGTCAGGGATGCCCATGCCCATTACTTGCATTGGCTGCCGATCATTGAAGCGGTTTTCGGACAAAAATATGTTGGCGGCACTAAAGCTCTGCTCAACCACATGGGCTTTCCGGCAGGCCAGCCACGCCCCCCGCGGCTGCCTTTGCCCGCCCAGATTGATGAGCATATGAAAGAGTTGGTCAGCCAGTTTTCATTGCACTTCAAATTAAACTGACCCCATGCAGACCCGGGCCGGACAAGCCTTGACCGAGAGCGAACAGCCAATATCAATTGCCTTTGCGGGAAGGCGGTTGATCGCCCGTCATGGGGAAAGTTTGGCGGCGGTTCTATTGCGCCATGATGAGTTCCATCTCTGTGATAGTAAGACGGGTGAACCACGTGGTGGCTTTTGTGGCATGGGTGTCTGCCATGATTGCCTTGTCACAGTGGATGGACGGATTAGCCAGCGTGCCTGCCTGACAACGGTCTATCCCGATATGGTAGTTGAGCGGCAACCCAATTCGAACATTGATCTGACAGCAAAAAAAGATCTTGCCGAAATACCGCAGGCCGGATGGCAGTATGAAGATATCGATATTTTAATTGTCGGGGCTGGTCCCGCGGGTTTGAGCACCGCTTTGACATTGGCACGAAGCGGCACAGGCAGTGATCTCTCTATTGTCATTCTGGATGAACGCAAATCACCCGGCGGGCAATATTATAAACAGGCTGTGATTGATGGCGTGCCCTGTGACGAGCAAATGCAGGAAGGTGCCAGCCTGATCAGTCAGGTCAGGACAGCGGGCGTTGAATTGCGCAATGAACATCTGGTTGCGGCAGCCTTTAGACAGGCCGACGGACGGATCGAGATCGTCAGCAGCCATGATGGAGTCGCAAGCATCATCAGGCCCCGCTATTTAGTGATTGCGACCGGAGCCTATGAAAAGCCGCCACTTATCGAGGGGTGGACTCTGCCCGGCGTGATGACGACGGGTTATCTCCAGACCGCTTTGAGAAGCTATGGCGCATTTCCAAAGAAACCGGTTCTGATTGCCGGCAACGGTCCATTGAATATGCAGGTAGCGGTCGAGTTGGCCGATGCGGGCGCCCATGTTGTGGCTGTTGTCGAAGCTGCCGATGCCCCCTGGACAAGACCTTTGGCAGGTTTGGCTTTGCTAAAAGCGGATCTGTCACTGGCGCTCAATGGACTTGGTTTATTGTGGCGCCTGAAACGGCACAATATTCCTGTGTTGTGGGGAGCGAGGCTGGACAAGATCGGGGGGGACAGGCAAGTCGAAACCTTGATTGTCCACTCTATCGATGGTTCCTCAAACCCTGTCAGTTTCGAAGCAGGTGTGGTCGGGCTTGGGGAGGGTTTTGCTTCCGCCGCTGAGCTGGCTTGTTTGTTGGGGTGCGAACAAGACTGCAATCCGGCTGCCGGACAGGAGCCTGAAATCCGTCGTGGACCAGACGGGGCAACGTCACAGCCCGATATCTTCGTGGTGGGTGAAGCTGGAGGCTTCGGAGGTGCCCATGTCGCTCTGGCGCAAGGCAGGCTGGCGGGCCAAACAATCGCTGCCAAATTCGGATTCAAGACAAGCGAAAACAACACGGCTCTTCAAGATGTGCTGATGCACCGCTGGTTCCAGAAAAAATTGTGGGACAGCTTTGCCGCGCCGCGCCGCACCATCTTTGATGCCGCGCCAGAAACACTTGTGTGCCGGTGTGAAAGCCTATCGCTCGGTGAGTTGCGCACCTTGGTTGCCACCCATGATGTGCGTGACATAGGCACGCTCAAACGCCTATCGCGTGCGGGCATGGGCAGATGTCAATCCCGGTATTGCGGGTCGTATTTGCATGATTTGCTGCATGAGGAGCCTCTCACCCATAAACAGCGGCTGGTAATGCAGGTGCCTGTCAGGCCAGTGCCGGTTGCGAGTCTTGCAATGGAAAAGCCCGAATGGGTGGGCCACAAACATTCTCTCCTGCCCGGTCCGCTGCAATCAACGCCGCGCAATGACGCTCTCCCCCGCGAGGCTGCGATTGTCGTCATCGGAGCCGGAATTGCCGGTCTGTCCACAGCGCTTCATTTGGCTCTGGCCGGTGAGGATGTAATCGTGCTGGATCGGAGCTGGCCAAATGCGTCGGCCTCTGGAGGAAATGCTGGAAGTTTGCACGGGCAGTTGCTGTCATTCGATTTTGACAAACAGTCAAAAGCAGGCGGCTCGCAGGCGCTCAGGACACTGGTATTGCAACGGGACTCAATCGCCCTGTGGCAAGAGCTTCAGCATGGTTCACCGCTGGATTTCGAAATCAAGATCACCGGCGGTTTGATGGTTGCGGAAACGCCGCAAGATCTGGTTTTTCTGAAAGCCAAAGCAGCGCTTGAACGTGAACAGGGTGTCCCTTGCGATGTCATTGGCCGCAACGAATTGCGCGCGATGGAGCCTGCGCTTGACGAGCGATTTCTTGGAGCAGCCTATTGCCCGATCGAGGGCAAGATCAACCCTCTGGTTGCCACGCAGGCCGTTTTGACCAAAGCCCGTCAGGCGGGCGCACGAATTTTTTCGCGGTGCGAGGTTCATCATATCGAACAAAATGCGTCTGGATTTACAATCCATACGAATGACGGCCAGATCAAAGCTGGACGTATAGTCAATGCGGCAGGGGCCTTTGCTGCACGGATCGGTTCGATGCTTTCGACCAACATTCCGGTTTTTGGGGCTCCATTACAGATGATTGTGACCGAATCCGCGCAACCCATGGTCCATTCACTGGTCGCGCATGCCGCCCGCCATTTGACGTTGAAACAGGCTGGCAATGGCAATTTTATTATTGGCGGAGGGTGGACAGCCGGGCTTGACGGGGTGCAAGACCATCCGCGACCGTTGCGTGCCAGTCTGGAAGGGAATCTCTGGATCGCTCAACACGTTGTCCCGGATCTTAAAAAATTGCATGTGCTGCGAAGTTGGGGGGCAATGAATATCAATATCGATGGGGCGCCGATTATTGGCGAGCACCCTTCGATCAAGGGGTTTTATACAGCAGCAACCTCGAACGGTTACACTTTGGGGCCCATCATGGGGCGGATCACTGCTGATTTGATGGTTCGCGGAAAAACAGATTGGGATGTTGGCATTTTTTCGCTTGAGCGGTTCGGCTAGGGAGCGGAAAGAATGGTGGCGTTTATTTGTTCAAAATTGATGCAAAACGGGCAAAATTTACATCCGGCGGCCAAGATTAAACCTTGTAAGCATTTGACTAATGCATACGATATGCATGCAAACTTATCCGAGAGACCTGTTCTGGTTATAATGAAAGGGAACTGCCATGACTGCATCTGACCGCCCGTCCATTCCCATGTCGGATCTAAAGCTCAACCGTCGTAACGTACTTACTGGCTTGGTTGCCATGGCAGCACCTATTGCGGTGCCGGGTGTTTCCTATGCCCAGGCCAAGCTTGCACCGCCTCATGTGATCAATGCTGGTAAATTGGTGATGTCGATTAATCCGACTTTACCACCTCTGCAATATGTCGATGACAAAGGGGCATTGCAGGGAATGCGGGTCGAATTGGGCAATGAAATTGCCAAAAAGCTGGGATTGATTCCCGAATATATCCGGATCGAATTTGCCGCGATGGTGCCGGGCCTTGCAGCCAAGCGCTGGGACATGATCAATACAGGCATATTCTGGACCGAAGAGCGGTCCAAGTTGATGTATATGGTGCCCTATGAGCGTGCGGCCATCAGCTTTATGGTCAGCAAGGGCAATCCTTTGAACATCAATAAGTGGGAAGATTTGGCCGGCCGTTCGGTGGCGGTTGAATTGGGTGGCATCGAAGAAAAGCGTACCCGTGAAGTGGATGAAATGCTTAAGAAAGATGGCAAGAAGGGGCTGGAAATCAGAACCTTCAATAATTTTTCCGAGGCGTTTCAGGCTTTGCGTGCCAAGCAGGTTGATGCCGCGACCTCGATTGATGCCACGGCCATGTATTGGCAGACCCGCGGTGATTTCACTCGCGCTGTCTCGGGGCTTTTCCCGCAAATTGCAAGCTTTGCCTTTGCTGACAAGACCTTGGCTGATGCCGTTGTTGTCGCTCTCAATGATCTGCGTAAAGAAGGTGTCTATGACAAGTTATTCGACACCTATGGCGTGTTGAAAATCGAAGAGAGCACCTTTGCCATCAAGGGTTCAGGTCCAGCCTGATAAGGGTTGAGACTGTAATGGTTTTCCCGGATGTGCCCATACGGCCAAAACCGTATGGGCACAATTTGTAAGGAACAGGTTGAATGAAGGTTTGGAATTGGGAAGGCTTTTGGGGCTATTTTACCAATGCCTATTTGCTTGAAGGTGCGTTGGTCACCCTTGGCTTGACCGTTTCAACCATCTTTCTTGGGATGATCCTTGCTTTTATCCTTGTCTTTTTCCGCCAGTCCAACACTTTTGGTCTGGTTCATTATGCCCGTTTGCATGTTTGGTTGTTTCGCGGCACTCCGCTGCTGGTGCAGCTGATTATTATCTACACGGGTTTGCCCCAGCTTGGTTTTTTCAAGCTGAATGTGATTGAATCGGCTTTGTTGGGGCTGGTCATGAATGAGGCAGCCTATTTATCGGAAATTCTTCGTGCAGGGATTTCTTCTGTCCCAACGAGCCAGCGCGACGCGGCCAAGGCGCTCGGTTTGAACCAAATCAAAACGTTTACGTTGATAGTTCTGCCGCAAGCGATGCGGGTCATTGTGCCCGCCTTGGGCAATTCGATAAATGGTCTGCTTAAAACAACCTCGATTGCCTCGGTCATTTCGATGGAAGAATTGTTGCGGCGGGGCCAAATTTTGATGCAGCAAAAATTTGAAGTTCTGGAAGTGTTTATCTGCGTTGCAATCATCTATCTAGCGATGACCACAGTGTGGGAAATGATCCAATCTAAAATTGAAGCCCATTACGGCAAAGCCTATGCTGAGCGGACGACTGAAAAATCAACACTGGTCCGCGATAATCATTAATCACACCGCTCGGATTGAATCACAGCGATGCGGTAAATCGGCGAGGCGTTGTGACCATTGTTGCAGGTAAACAGCTCTTTGTTCGGCGCTGATGCGTGGTGCTGCATAAGCGATAAAAGGCGGGAGGGTGCTCATACCCATATAATCGAATGTCAGATGCTGCAAAGGCCACAGCACTTTTTCGATCGGACCATAGACATCCTCTTCCCGAAAGCGCTCAGGGGTTCCGCCAGTCGAAACGCATAAAAGGCCTTGTTTGGCAGGATGCAGGCCCGTGGTGAAACGGGCACCGTCGGTATAGGCTATTCCACAAGCCAGAACACGGTCGATCCATCCCTTCAGGATCGCGGGCGGACCACCCCACCAGAGCGGAAAGACCATCACGATCCGGTCGGCATCCAGAAATTTCTGCTGCTCCTGCGCCAGATCAGCGGCAAAGCTGTGATGCTGCGTCGCATAAAGCTGCTCTGTCTGGTAATGGAAGCGGTGTGCGTCTGCTGTCGTTTCGAAATCATTCCGCCCTGCTACGGCATCAAAATTTTGAGCATAGAGATCGCTGACAGCAACCTCTTCCCCGTGCTCTGTGAGCACCCCGACAGCGGTGCGCATCAAGGCCGCGCTGAACGAGGTTGGTTCGGGATGGGCGTAGAGGATCAGGGTTTTGAACGGGCGCATCATCACTTTTGATCCGTCAATGGCCTGAAGGCAGGTCAGCCTCGATCCCGAGCACTTTGGCCGTATTGGTCGAGACCATCTTGCGGATATCCGCGTCGGAATAACCGAAGTCCATGCAGAGTTTGATGCCGCGGCGGATGCCGTCAATCGGATCGAACGTCCCGACCTGACCGAGGTCCGAGCACATGATCGTCTTGTCAACGCCAGCCGCCTTGATCTGGTCATGCAGATCGGAAGGCTCGCG